>CAZIRV010000035.1:0-18884 GCA_964541845.1 uncultured Planctomycetales bacterium | reverse complement strand
CTTTTTTAAACCATCGTCAGGGCAAGGTTGCTCCTTGCCTATCTTTCAATACCTGCTAAACATTTACCATTTACCAGGATTTTTGCGAGTGAAAATAAAAAAATATTGACAAGTTAATAGTTGAATGGTAATCTTTTTACAGATGAAGGATTAATTTTTGGAGATAAAAGGGATTTATACAAATGTCAGATTTAGATAAATATGGAGTTAGTAAAAAATGGAACCGGCAAGAAGAAATTGTCTATTGTACAGCGCTTATGTACAACATTGTCAGCGGTTCCATTGCTAACTATTTAAAAGACTATAATTTAACAGCGGGTAAATTTAATATTTTATTCGTTTTAAAAAGTCATGGGGGCGTTGAGGGGATTAAGCAGGTTGAGATCAGTAAGCATTTAATTGTGACTCCATCAAATATGACAAAAATGGTTGATAAATTAGAGAAGGAAGGGTTTGTGACGCGATCAGCATTGGAGGGCGATCGGAGGGTTAATATGGTTAAGATTACCGGTAAGGCACAGGAGTTATTAGAAAATATTTGGGATGGTTACAATAAGGTTATTCAGAATTCTGTACAAAACTTATCACCAACACAGCAGAAGCAGTTAGCAGGGTTATTAAAAATTTGGTTTTGGAAAGTTTAATAATTCTTTTTTTTAAATAAATAGTTGAATGGTCAATCATTAATCAGTACATAAAAAAAGGAGAGGTAAAATGAAACTAACACAAGTCATCAAATCAAAAGGAATTTTTATGGGTGCGTGTTTGGCTTTATTATTTTTAAGTAAGCCTGCCAATGCGGCAGGCTTATTGACGCCAAAAGATTCAGGTTTTTCAGAGTTAGCTATTGAGGATCATAAAGTGAAAGTGATTATTGAAGATGGATACGCGATCACAACGATTGATCAGGTTTTTTTCAATCCAAATGGAAAGGATTTAGAGGCCACGTATTCTTTTCCTATTCCCGATAAAGCAGCAGTATCTGATTTTACGATGTGGATTGATGGAAAGCCTATTAATGGGGAAGTATTAGAGAAAAAAAAGGCTCGGGAAATTTATGAAGATCAAAAAGCAAAAAATAAAAATACAGGAATTACGGAAAAAAATGGACACAAAACTTTTGAAATCTCTGTCTTTCCTGTGCGTGCCGGAGGAGAAACAAAAATTCGTTTAAGTTACTATCAACCGGCTTATGTGGACATGAGTGTTGGACGCTACCTTTATCCTTTAGAAGAGGGTGGTGTGGATGAGGAAGCTTTGGCTTTTTGGACAAGCAACGAAAAAGTAACAGGCAGTTTTAGTTTTGACGCTTTTATTCGTTCAGGATATCCAATTGATAACGTGCGTTTACCGAATCACCCCCAAGCGGAGATTACTCAAAATGGGGATGAATGGCATATTCATATGGATAATCATTCCACGCAATCGGCAATACATTCACAACAAACAGATGTAGTAACATTTAATAGTGATGATTCAGAAAAAGAACATGTTCCCTCCAATTCTGGAATTAATCAAAATTTTAAATTAAATAAGGATATTGTTATTTATTATCGCCATGCGGAAAATCTTCCAGGGGCTGTTGATTTTGTCGCCTACAAAGAATCTTCCACGAAAAGGGGAACGTTTATGATGACGTTGACTCCGGGCATGGATTTACAACCTATTAATAAAGGGCGGGATTGGGTTTTTATTTTAGATATTTCCGGTTCCATGCAAGGAAAATATGCCACCTTGGCAGAGGGGGTCAGTCGGTCACTGAAAACACTCAAGCCAGAGGACCGTTTTAGGATTGTCCTTTTTAATAATCGGGCATCCGAACTAACACAATGTTTTATGAATGCGACTTCTGAAAATGTGAAAAAGTACATTAATGCCGTTTCTGCCGTTGTTCCTAATCAGGGAACAAATTTGTATGCCGGATTACAGTTAGGGATTAAAAGTTTAGATTCGGATCGTACTTCAAGTATTCTGTTGGTGACTGATGGCGTCGCGAATGTTGGCATAACACAGCAAAAGCAATTTATTAAATTAATTAAAACCCATGATGTGCGTTTATTTACTTTTATTATGGGAAATAGCGCCAATCAGCCTTTGCTGAAAGCGTTGACGCGGGCGTCTCATGGGTTCGCGCTTCATGTATCCAATTCTGATGATATTATTGGAAAGGTTCTTTTAGCCCAAAGTAAGGTTAATTTTCAGGCATTGCACGGAGTAAGTATAAAAATATCTGGAGTTAAGACAGCAGATATTCAGCCTAAAAGTATTGGAAGTATTTATCGGGGACAACAGCTCATCATTTTTGGACATTATTTTGGGCATGGACCTGCTAAGGTTGTTCTTAAGGGTAAAATATCCGGAGAAGACAAGGTGTACAAAACACGGTTTGATTTTCCGGATGTTTCCGATGAAAATCCGGAGACTGAACGTCTTTGGGCATACGCGACCATAGAACAATTAACTCAGGAAATGGAAGATTTTGGAGAAACCCCTGATATGAAATCTTCTGTTATTGATTTAGGCATTGAATACAGTCTGGTCTCAGATTACACCTCCATGGTTGTTGTCGAAGAGGATGTATTTCAAGAGTTAGGTATCGAACAACGTAACCGACAAAGATTACAAAAGGAACAAATTAAACAAGCAGTAAGATCTTCACGCCCTGTAAGGAACAGAAGGGTAGATACCCATAAACCAATGTTTTCCGGAAATCGCCCCTCATTTGGCGGAGGCGCAGGAGCACTAGATCCAATTTCCTTAATAATTTTTTCTCCATTATTATGGGGATTAAAGCCACGTAAAAAATAAGATAAACCTAAACAAACACCCGGTGTTTGTTTAGGTTGGTGAGGAGGGGGATTATGGGGTTATTATTAGTGGATTTTTTTAAAAAAATCTGTGACACCCTAAAGGTGCCGTGGCTTACTTTGGGATTAAGTGGTATTATGGTTGTTCTGTATTTCATGGGGCAGAATGTGTTTGATTTATTAGTGTTGGATAAAGAGGCTTTGAGGCAGGGAGAACTATGGAGGTTTTTTACAGGTCATTTTGTTCATTTTAATTTTGATCATATTGTGTGGGATATGTTAGCTTTTTTGATTCTTGGATCTGTTATTGAGCTTCACCGGAGATGCTATTTTATTTTTTCTTTGTTGGCCTGTTGTTCGGTTGTAAGTTTATGGATTTGTTTTGGAGCAACGCGTATTTCTGCTTATTGCGGTTTGTCCGGAGCATTAACCGGATTGTTAGTGGTCGCGGCTATGATTCAATGGAAGAGTTCCCATAATAAAATTTTTATTTATGTTATTTTGGCAACCATTGGAAAAATAGTCTTTGAGATGGTGACGCGTCAAACTATTTTTACGGATTTATCATCCAAGGCTGTTCCCAGCGCTCACGCGGCAGGTTTTGTCGCGGGGGTTATTTATTTGTTACTGGATGATTTTTTCCTCTCCTTCTGGGAGAGGACTTTGCCGAAGGCAAATAGGTGAGGGTTTGTGGTTTTTGGGATATTGATATTACCCCTCACCTCTCTGCTTGCGGCAGAGGTCCTCTCCCAGAGGGAGAAGGAAAATAAAAAAGAGAAAAAATTTATGCAAATAAAATCAAAAGGTTTAGGGTTTAAGGCTTTATTGGCGACCCAATTTCTAGGGGCTTTTAATGACAACGCGTTTAAATTTGTTATTGCCGCTTTGGTTGTGGATATGATGGATGCTTCCGGTGGCGGAACACTTTATTTAGCTTTGTCAGGGGCTGTATTTATTTTACCTTTTTTACTATTTTCAACGTTTGCCGGATATCTGGCGGATAAGTTTAGTAAGCAGAAAGTTATAGTTTTTACTAAGGTATTGGAATTTTTTGTGATGGCTATTGGTTTTTACGCGTTGCTGCGGAATAACATTTGGGCCCTATTAATCGTCTTATTTTTTATGGGGTTTCAAAGCGCTTTATTTGGGCCTTCCAAATATGGCATCCTTCCGGAAATGCTTTCTAATAAAGAACTGTCTAATGGAAACGGGGTTATTCAAATGTGGACCTATACTGCGGTTTTATTGGGACAGACGAGTTATGGTTTTTTAATGTACTACACGAAACCGTATTATTACAAAACAGCGTATGTGTTTATGTTTGTTTCACTTATAGGGATTATTACGAGTTTGTTTGTCACAAAAGTTAAACCCTCCGGAAGGGGTGGTCCGTTTCAATTTAATATTGTAGGTGACGTAATATCAAATATCAAGTGGATTAAAAAAGATAAAGCCATTTTTCTTTCGATGATTGGATTGGCTTATTTCGGTTTTTTAGGGGGTTTATTTCAACCTAATATTTTATTGTACGCGCGAAAAGTCATGGGTGTAGAACCTTTACAAACAGGATTTCTTGTCTCCGCGATGACGCTTGGTTTGGGTTTAGGGTGTTTTCTGGCGGGACGATTGTCTGATCAAAAGGTGGAGCTAGGGCTGGTTCCTCTGGGCGCGATGGGCTTAAGCATTTTTTCTATTTCCCTTGGTTTAGTTTCCCATTCCTATGAGCTGGCCATCGGGGTCATGTTTTTATTGGGCTTTTCATGCGGTTTTTACGTCGTCCCTTTAAATACTTTAATACAACAAAAAAGTCCTTCCGATCGAAGGGGGCAGGTTCTGGCGACCAACAATGTTTTGACGTTTCTCTCCATTTTATCCGGATCAATATTTTTGTATGTTTTACGAGATTTCGTTCATTTAAACGCGGCGCAAATATTTATTGTGACAGGGATAGTCACGATTGCAGCGACGCTGTACACATTTTCCATATTGCCTTACGCGCTTGTGCGTTTTGTTATGTGGATGCTGACGCATACGCTGTATCGTATTAAAGTATTGAATCGAAATAACGTTCCGGAAAAAGGGGGCGCGTTATTAGTGAGTAATCATGTTTCCTATGTTGACGCGTTGATGCTCATTGTAACCGTCTCAAGACCGATTCGATTTATGGTCTTTAAAGAAATTTATGCTATTAAATGGCTCAACCCGCTGTTTCGATTGGGGGGCGCGATTCCCATATCCGGGAAAGAAAATCCTAAAGACGTTATGAAATCTTTGCAGGCTGCCCGGAAAGCCGTTTGTAATGGCGAGTTGGTTTGCATTTATGCTGAAGGAGAGCTTACACGAACAGGCAATATGCTGAAATTCAATCGGGGATTGGAAAAAATTATGAAGGGGTTAGATCATCCGATTATTCCGGTTCATTTAGACCGTATTTGGGGGAGCATTTTTAGTTATGACCGGGGAAAATATGTGTTTAAAAAGCCGCGCGCGATTCCCTATCCGATTACCGTAAGTTATGGAAAACCAATCTCCGCGCGATCATCCACATTTACCGTTCGTAACCGGGTGATGGAATTAGGGGCAGAGGCTTTCCCACATCGTTTATCAGATCAATTGACTTTATCAGAGGCTTTTTGGAAAGAGGCCCGGAAACACCCCGGAGCGTTTTGCGTGGCAGATTCCGGGGGAAAAGCAATGAATTATTCTGCCACATTGACGGCGTCGGTTGCTTTATCCCCGAAGCTGAAAGCTCTGGTGGGAGCGTCAAAAAATGTGGGGGTGTTAATTCCCCCAAGCGTTGGCGGTGTTTTAGTCAATGTGGCATTATCCATTTTACATAAAGTTCCTGTCAATTTGAATTATACCACGTCCTCAGAGGCCTTGGCGTCGATTGTTAATCAATGTGAAATGAAATGGATCATTACCTCAAAAAAATTCCTGGAAAAGACTAAAATTGAGGTTCCGGGTAAGGTTATCTACATTGAAGATTGCGTACAATCCATGAATACAAAAGATCAGGTTATGGCTTTTATCAAGTCCTTGTTGGCTCCTCGTTGGTTCTCTTATCGTTTAATATTTGGGTCAAAAAAAGATCACGCTATGTCGAATTTAGCGACCATTATGTTTACCAGTGGAAGCACAGGAGAACCGAAGGGGGTTATGCTAACGCATTCAAATATTACGTCTAATTTATATGGACTGTATCAAACATTTCATGTTGATGAAAAAGATGTACTCATGGGGGTTTTGCCTTTTTTTCATTCCTTCGGGTTTACAGCGACATTGTGGTTCCCCTTAATGAGCGGCATGGGCGCGGTTTATCATGCTAATCCGTTAGATTCTAAAGTGATCGGAACATTGGTTCAAAAACATAAGGCAACCATTTTAATGAGTACACCAACATTTTTAAACGCGTATATTCGTCGGTGCACGAAAGAACAGTTTCAATCACTTAAAAAGGTCGTGGTGGGGGCGGAAAAATTAAAAGAGCAGGTCGCTGGTACTTTTAAAGAAAAATTCGGGATTGACGCTATGGAAGGGTATGGGTGTACGGAATTGTCTCCTATTGTTTCGATGAATTTACCGGATTATCAACACGATGGGGTGCTTCAAAAGAAATATAAGTTCGGAAAAATAGGGGAGCCTTTGCCGGGGATCGCGATTAAAATTCTGGATCAAAATACCCTGGAGCCGGTAGAGGTTAATGAGAGCGGGCTGCTTTATGTTAAGGGGCCGAATGTCATGAAAGGATATCTGAATCGGGAAGATTTAACTGAGGCTGTCATCAGTGATGGCTGGTACAAAACCGGAGATGTGGCGAATTTGGATGAAGATGGGTTTTTAACGATTACAGATCGCGTGAGTCGTTTTAGTAAAATTGCCGGAGAAATGGTTCCGCATATCAAGGTTGAAGAAAAGATTCACGAATTCTTAAATTCCAGTGAACAGCTTTGCGTTGTGACCTCTATTGCGGATGATAAAAAGGGAGAAAAACTAGTAGTTCTTCATTTGGATTCCGTCGATGTGAAATCATTAGTCTCACAATTAAAAACAAGCGACCTCCCAAACCTCTGGATCCCCGATGCCAAAATGTTTCACGCCATTGAAGAAATCCCTATTTTAGGGACAGGAAAATTGAATTTAGGGAAAGTGAAGTTGATTGCGAAGGAAGTGTTTGGTTAAAGAAAGGAATTGTTAATGAATATTTTACGTAGAATTGCAGTTTTTTTTATTTTTATTATTAGTCTTATTATTGCGTATTTCCCATCACTTTCTGTTATGGGGGCAGATGGAGGAATTAATTTTGATGCTTTAAGAGAAATGGAAAAGAGCACTACAATTGTTGGATTTATTTTTGTTTTTATTGGAACCATTGTTCTTTTACGCTCATTTTGGGCAATGTGTATGGTATTGGCTCTAGCTGTCTATTTATTTGTGTATCCATATCATATAAAACCAACAATAGATAACATGCCAGAAATTAATAAAAGAAACAAATTAATTCGAATGTCGAAGAAAATTACGGCAACTGAAAAAATTTGGGAAAAATTATACTATCCGAATACGTCTGATGTTTTAGGAATACGGCTTAAACTTACCTTAAATTATCCAGACATATTTATGCAGCAGCGTTTTTTTAATCCAGGAATGCATTATTTTTATACAGAACCTAAAAATTATATTTTTGGTGCTTTTAATGCGTTTAAGAAAAGAGGTGTTTATGTAAATAATTACATAAAATTTCCTCAGAAAAATATTATTAATTTACAATTCGATTTTCTTCCAGGAGATATTTTGTATGTAAATGAAGATGGATCAAATTTGTGCACTAGAGACCGGCCTCATTTTTTATTAAATTTAGCGAAAGAAAATAGGAAAGGTTCTTTGTTTTTTGTCCATACACCTAAAATTTATTGGGAGTTGGACTATGGTATTTCATTGGCGAGATTAATTGAGGATATTCCTGATAATAGTTTTTTAAAAGATCCTGATTTTACTATGGAAATATTTCAGAACTATTCACGGAAGAGCCTAGAAGAAAAAGGTTTTACGGAATGCAAAAATACGTTTTATGAAAAGAAAAATGAAGAAGTGAGTTGTTTTTGTCAATAGGAGTTTAGGTAATGAAAATCATCAAAATCCAACTCTACAAAATACAAATCCCTTTCCGCTTTAAATACAAGCATGCCAAGACGGAACATGCGGGGGTTTCTTCGGTGATTTGTTTGGCTTATGATGATTTGAACCAAGTTGGGCTGGGCGAGGCTGTTCCAAGGGATTATGTGACAGGGGAAAGCTGTGATTCTGTTTTTGATGATATTAAGAAAATTGTACCGCTTATCATAAATGAAGAGATGGATCTTAACTTGTTTAAAGACAAAATAATATCTTTGGCTTCTAATTGGGAGGGGGCATTTCCTTCCTGTGCATTTTGTGCCATTGAAGGGGCGATTTTAAATTTATTCGCAAAAGAAAAAAAATGTTCGTTAAGTCATTTGTTTGAAGAAAATACTAAGAAGCAATTAATTTATACAGGTTCGATCGGTATTAGTCATTCAGCGGCATTAACTGTAAAGTTATTAGCGTATAAAACGGCAGGGTTTAAGCGTTTTAAAATTAAGGTGAAGATGATGGAAGATATTGAACGATTGAAATTAGTCAGACAAATTTTCGGAGAGGATGTCAGCATTTATGCGGATGCCAATGCTATGTGGAATCGTGAAACAGCGGTAAGAAATATTGAAGCGTTAGAGAAATATAAAATATGGGCGATTGAAGAGCCGTTAAAGCCGATAATTTCTGAAGGTTCTCGAGAGAGTATGCTAAGTGATGAACATTATCAAAATTATGTTTGGCTAAAGGAAAGAGTCAATATGCCTATTATTGTTGATGAAAGTTTGATTTCTTTAGCTGCATTGAAGAAAATTATTAATTTTAAAGCTTTTGATATTTTAAATGTTCGGCTTTCAAAATGCGGGGGTTTTATTCTTTCAAGTGAAATGGTTAAGCAGGGTAAGGAGAATAATTTGAAGTTCGGCATTGGGGCTATGGTGGGGGAAACGGCTATTTTAGCGTGCGAAGGCGCTCATTTTGGAAGTGTGCATTTGGATTATGCATACATTCAGGGTTTTTCCCATGGGATGCTGCATCAAGTCAATGTTGCAGAGAGTAAAGTGAAAATTAGTAGAGGTGGGAAAGTTAATCTTGCTGATGGTAGTGATTTGGACGTAAAATTGAAAAAAAGCGCATTGGAAAAAGTGGTAGTTAAAAAAGAGGCATTAAAATTATGAAAAAATATAATTTAATCCTGTTGGCAGGTGGAGAAAAGGGGCCTCTCTATGATGAATATGGATGCACCAATAAAGCCTTGCTGCCCATTCATGGCAAACCAATGCTGGATTGGGTGGTTGAGGTGTTTCATAAAAGTGAATATATTGATAATATTATTGTCATTGGATCAGATGAATTGGATCAGCTTTCGTCCATACGTTATGTCAGAAAAAGAATAATGACAGGCATGAATGTTGTCCAGAATTTAATCCATGGGATCACGTATGTGAAAACTGCCATTTATGAAAACTCTGATGATCATAACGGTTATTTGATTTCGTTTTGTGATGCCGTGTTTTTAAACACCGAGGTTATTAATGACACAATCAAAAATATTTTCAATAGTGATTCAGATTTAGTATTTCATTATGTGGAGAAAGCAACTTTTAAAAAGCATGGGTTAATCGCACAGCGTACGTATATTCCCATTGGAAAAAATAATTATACGGGGACGGCCATTTATTACATTAGAAAATTTAGTTTAGTCTCTAATCTTTTAGAAGATTTGTCGCAAATGCGTCAAAATAGAAAAGACCCGAAAGGTATTTTGAAAGTATTAGGGTGTGCCGATAGCCCGTCATTTGTAGAGATTGAAAATGTCTTGTCTAAAAAGATTTCCGCCAAAGTTAAGATATTTGAATCGTTGCATCCAGAGATGGGGATGGATGTGGATAAACCGGCTGATGTTGAGCTCGCCAAAAAACTTTTATCTAATCCCTGGAAACATCATTATAAAAAAGCCAAGATTATTTACAACCCACAAGCAGGGCAGGGATTGCAATTGTCGCCGGTTTTAAAAAATTTATTGGGTATTAAGTATCGCAAATTTGAAGTTTATGATTCTTGTGAAGATTGCATTAAACAAATAAAAAAATATTTGTTTGATTACAATATTTCTGTTGAGGCTGCTCCGACAAAATCCGCTGGGCATGCAACGACGCTTGCCAAAGAATGTGTCGCGGCTGGGTATGATTTAATTATTGCCGCCGGGGGTGACGGTACTATTAATGAAGTCATCAATGGATTAGTGGGTTCTGATGTTACTCTTGGGGTGATTCCGTTAGGGACGGCTAATGTGTTTGGTATAGAAATGAAATTGCCTATTGAAATAAAGGCCGCGTGTCAGGTTATCGCTTCGGGAGAAACACGCGTGATTGATTTAGGTAAGGCTGATGGAAGATATTTTGTCTGTATGGCGGGTGTTGGATTTGACGCCCATATTTTAAAAAAAGCGGATTCAAAATTAAAAAAAGTGTATGGGGCTTTGGCTTATGGGATAGTTGGCATCGCTCAAATTTTTACATATAAATTTCGACAAATTATTATTAAAATTGATGATCAGCCTATCCGTAGAAAGGGATATTTTGTGGTCATAGGCAATGGTAAATATTATGGCGGGGATATGATGTTCGCCTCTAAAGCCGATTTAACCGATGGTTATTTAGATGTGTGCATATTTAAGTATAGAAATTTGTTTAGTGTTTTTAATTACCTGTTTGGATTTCATAAAGGAAATATTGATAAACATTTAGATATTGAATATTTTCAATGTAAAAAAGTCAAAATTTTTAAGAAAGGCAACCATCCCGTTCATGTGGATGCTGAATATTTATGTGAAACCCCAGTAAGCATCGAAGTGTGTCCGGCTAGTTTAAAAGTTGCTGTGTGATTATGAATGGGAGGTAGATAATGCGTGAAGAAAATTTAGATGATATTAAAGATGAGTTGGATGAGTTAAAAAAACAGGCTTATATCTTTCAAACAAAGATTTATGAATTAGAACGTAAAATTAATAAATCATCTGAATCAGAGAAAATTTCTAAAGAAAATTTAGTTTCGCCTGCCGAAACTTCTTTTCGTAATTTTGAGGATAGAAGTAATTTAGAAAAAGAACCTAAACAGAATATAGAGAAGATTGTTCCTTCAGAGGCTGCTTATATTTTGTCACAAATGCAGCACCAATCAATTCCTGATGTCCCAAAAAAAGAATCTCCACAAATTCAAGAAAAAGCCAAAAAGTTGACGAATATGGAGTCAAATTTTGGACGATTTTGGCTTAATAAAATAGGTATTCTAGTTTTTACCTTAGGAATAGGGTTTTTGATTAGTTACACATTTAAATATTTCACACCATTTTTAAAGATTAGTTTCGGGTATGCCGTGAGCTTAGGATTATTTTTCTGTGGGTTCAAATTGGAGAAGAAGGAAAAATTGTCACATTTTGGTCGGGTCCTTTTAGGGGGAGGATGGGCGATGGTATATTTTACTACTTATGCCATGCATCATTTTGATGCCTCTCGCATTATTCAAAATCAGGTCGTTGATTTAATTTTGCTGGCAATAGTTGTTGTCGGAATGATGATGCATACATTAAAGTATCGATCAGAAAATATGACATCTGTTGCCCTTTTTATTGCCTATCTAACGGCTACAATGGGGCAAATTACAAATTTCACCTTTTTCAGTTATTCGCTGCTGGCGATTGTTGTTTTGGTGCTGGTTTATAAATTGCAGTGGGTAAAGACACTTATATTAGGAATTTTGTTAACATTCGGCATTCATTATTTTTGGGTTATGCCTAATATTAATTCATCAGTTGATAGAGTAGCTATGTTAGGAATGCAGGCTTATCAGTATCCTCAACTGATGAATTTAGGATTTTTAACTTCCTATTGGCTGGTATTTTTTATTGGGCTTCATCTTATCAGGGTTACTTCCAAAAGTTCAATCATAGAACGGACACTTTCAGCAGCTAACTTGGGAAATTTCTTTTTATATGCCATTACGGCATATCCATTGATTAATAGATTATTCTATGGGCAGATATTTATGATCGTTCTCAGTTTTGGTATTATTTATCTTGCTGCTGCACTATTAATGAAAAAGGCAGGACGAGAAAAATTATATAGTATTGATATTATTATTGCAATTTTGGCCATAACAATATCTATTCCTCTAAAATATTCTCCCACAACCACATTGCTGCTATGGTTTGTTGAAATCCCATTTTTATTGTTTATTGGTTTTAATCATAAACAGAGTATTATTCGTTATTTAAGTTATGTATTGACGGTTAGTGTTTTTTTGAGAGGCGTTTATTTATTAAATTTTCAGCAGCATCTTAGATTTTTTTTAGGAAATTCAGTGTTTAGTTGGCATGAGTTTATGACTCTTTCAGCGGGTATATCCATGGGATTGTGCTGTTATATTTTTCAGAAAGCTAAGAAAAAATCTAACTCTTATTCATCTGAGGTTTACGCCGATCATGTATTTTCCGGACTATCAGCTATTTGTATTACGACATTTATTTGGTTGTTAACAGAGAAGCAATGGATGACTGTTAGCACATCAATAGAATCCTTAATATTATTTATTATAGGGATTGTTTTTTCTTTAAAGAGATTGAGATTGTATTGTTATGGCCTTCTTGGTGTAGTTGTTTTTCGATTTATATTGGTCGATCGTTATCCAATTTATGAAATTAGTAGTATTTTGAAATGGGTTTTGCTTAGTATTGAAATTTTAGTTTTCTTCGTGCTTTATTTTTATGCCAAACATGTTAAGGAAAAATGTGCCGTGTCAGTGAAAGAAGTTGAATTACAATTGTTATTTGCAGGAGGAAATTTTTTATTAATGACAGCGATATTTAAGTATATTCCACAAATATGGATAACGTTCAGTCTATCAATACAATCTTTAGCATTATTTGCAGCCACCATAATTTTAGCACAGCGGAAGTTTAGGCTGTATTGCTATATGCTTTTAGGGATTGTAGTTTTTAGATTTATATTTGTTGAGCATTATGTAATGGGGGGGATGCTTAAATGGTTTATGATTTGCATGGAAATAATAACTTTTTTTGGAATTTATTTTTATGCTAGATATTTAAAACAAAAAGGACAGTTTGTTCCGATAGAAGATAGGGAAATGAAAATATTATTTGGAGGAGGAAGTCTTTTGATGATGGCATCTATATTTGAATATGTGCCACAGATTTGGATTACATTTGGTTTATCCATTCAAACTTTAGTAGTATTTTTTGCAGGGGTTATTTTGTCAGAATTGGTGTTCAGAAGGTATTGTTATGTTCTTTTAGCTATTGTGGCGTTTCGATTAGTGTTTATTGATCAACACATAACAATAGGACCTATTTTAAAATGGTTCATGATATGTACGGAAGTATTTCTTCCTTTTGTTCTTTATTTTTACGGTAAGTATACTGATTTTTTAACAAGCGCGTCATCAATGAAGAATAAAGAAAATCAGATAATATTTGGCGGAGGTATTATTTTATTAGTTTGTGCTGTTTTTAAATATGTTCAATGGCAATGGATTTCATTAGTTTTGGGAGTGGCAGGTGTAATTTTAATTGTATTAGGAATGATGGGAAAAGACAAAGCATCACGGTTTGGCGGTTTAATTTTATTTGCTTTAACATTGATTAGAGTTGTTTTAGTCGATCTATCGCAATTAGATATTATATTTAAGATTATTAGTTTTATTATACTAGGCGCATTATTTTTGGGGATATCTTATTTGTATAACCGATATAATATTGGGGCAGATAAAAGGAAGTAATTTTTTAGGAAATAAGGTGTCAGAATAATATGAAAATAATTAAAATTAGTTCATTAATATTTATCTTTGGAATAAGTTTATGTGGGATTGTAAGGGGAGAGGAGTCGATGGAAATGAAACACAAGAGTAAGCATACGATTTTTTTGATTCATGGCATTGGAGGGAATAAGACGCATTTTGGAGAAATGGATAAGGCTTTAAAAAGTGTTCTGAATAGGAAGGGGGAAGAAGTTGAGTATTCCGTGGTCAATGTTGAATATGATACAGGCAATGATAATAAAACTCCTTATGATTTTGCCAAAGATATTAATACGATTATTCAAAAGACAACCGCTTCAGGCAAGTTTCAAAAGCAGGATAAAATCTCATTGATTATGCATTCTCAGGGAGGGCTAGTGGGGTCTATTTGGCTGTTTCAATCCATGCAATCCACACCAGGTTATGCCACACCGGAAATAATAGCACAGGTCGATTCGTTTATTACATTGGCAACACCTTTTTGGGGAGCCAAGACCGCGCAATGGGGCAGTGAAATAAAATCGTTGGCTAAACGTTTAGGCTCTGATCTTCCTTTGCCTTTTGGGCAGAAAGAGTTGGAACAGATGTCTTTTGGCAGCGACATGATTTATGATTTCCGTCAGGCCATGATTAATCCGGAATTTAAACCTATTATTGATTATTTGAGAAAGAATATTCGGTTCTTAAATATTGTAGGAGTGGCAGATGTCTTAAATCCATTAGGGATATTTATTTCAGGTTCAGAAAAATATGAAGATGATGGTGCGGTTCCATTGTCGAGCGCGCGATTTAATTTTTTGTATTTAAAATCATTGAAAGATCATTATGAACAGGGGGACCGCGTGCGGCTTAAGGAAACCCAATCCATTGAAATGTCTCCGTATATTGTCGTCAACGCGTTACACCGCTCACCGGTTCCGGATTTAAAAAATTTTTCAGGCATCGCACAGATAACAAAGGACTGCATACGTAATGAATATTGTGAGCATCCCTCTTTTAAATACATTGTAGATCATTTGCGGGGAAAAAAAGTTAGTCAGAGGGATGAGAAGCTGGGAGATTTTAAAACATTTTTAATCGATATTAATGTTCAGCTGCCTAAAGATCGAAAATTTAAAAAAGAAGATGTGGAAATGAAATTTTTTAAATTAGATGGGGGTTCTTTAAAAGATTCAAATATTGAAATCTCCCATGCTTTAGAGCTTAATTCTGAAGGGAAGAGATTCTCTGATGATGAACCGCATCATTTAAGGGCCTATTACATGGGAAGCATTAAGAGATTCCTTCCCCACAGAGAAAACGTAGTTTTATTAAAAATTTCTGCGGAAGGATTGAAAACACGATTTATTGAAGTAAAATTAAAAGAAAGCTATTCAACATTTATTGAAGTCAACCTTTTAAAGAAGAGGGTGTTATAGGGCCCCTGTTTTTTCTACTTTTGATGGCAGTGTAGACAAAGCGCGGAGCCTTGCATGCTTTGGCGAAGGAGTTTTGGATTATTGGCATCGTTATGAACATCATGGCATGAAGAACATTCAACATAACCACCGAAGAATGGAACTTCGTCGGGGTTAGAGCCATGCATGTTGTGGCATGCATAACAGTCTTTTATTTTATTTTGATGCTTCCAACTTATACTTACAGGATGATCATCCGATAAATCTATACCAATAAGAGGGTTACCTGTAATCATCGTGTCCCCGGAAGCTCCTCCAAAACTGTCCATGGCAATTGTTCCATCATGGCATGAAAGGCAGACGAGGGAAGGCGCCCTGGGTTGTTCTGGGCTGACGTCTAAAGTAGGACTGCTGTAAAGGGTATATGTTGCTGTGCTTGTCGAGTGATTCCATAAAGGAGTTTCAAGCCCGGTGTCGGCATTATGTGCGGCATGACACGGGAGGCAGATCTCTCCTGAAACATTCCAGGATTGTCCGGAAAAATCATGTTTTGAATCCTGAATGCTCCCGATGGAAAGATTTGAAAATATACCAAACATAAAAATTGACATAAGAATAAAGCTAAAAATTTTTTTCTGGAAATGAGTTTTGGGTATTTTTTTATAAGACATGTGTTATTATCCTCTCAATGATGATATAAAGCGTTGCTTATACCGATTCTATTAAATATTGCTTTATTTTAAGGTTGCTATTCGTTGACGCGTCGAGAAAAGCAAAATGATTTTGGGTAATTATTTAATGCAGTTGGCATTAAGCAAACGAAATTTTATTAACAGAAGTCTAACATTTTATTAACCATAAGACAAAATTATTAATTTTATTAATGTGATAAGATTTACTTATCATATAGATCCTGTTAAAAAAGGCGATTTTTGAAAAGTAGGTAGCCGCCTACAGTAGTCAGCAACTAATGGGGATAATCATAGGAACTTTAACCACACAGTTCTTTCACGCGGCCCGTCGAATTCCATAAAATAAATTCCCTGCCATGTTCCTAATTGTAGATGCCCGTCTTCCACAATAAACGTTTGTGAGAAATTTATCAGACTCCCTTTGATATGAGCATCCGAATTTCCTTCAGCATGCTGAAATCCATACTCTTGAGGAATAGTTTTTTTGAGAAAGTTCGTAATATCACTCTTTACGTCGGGATCAGCATTCTCATTAACTGTAATAGCTGCGGTCGTATGGGGAGAGTAGACAATAACAATTCCTGAGTCATATTTTTCCGTGGAGATAAACTCTTGCACTAGATGTGTGATATCAATAATTTGTTCGCGTGTTTTTGTCGAGACAGGAATTGTGTGCATGGGAAGGCTCCTTATTTTTTCATAATTCATTCGGGGAGCCATAAAATAATACAAATTCCATTAAATAAGTACTCATTTAAAAAGCTTAGGAATCGTTCAAAAATAACCTCGACAATTATGAAATAGGTGTTGTCGGGTTGAGATATATAGTTGTCGAAGTTATTTTTGAGCCGATCCTTACTTCCTCGCAAAAATGTCGAGATAAGTAAAATTAAATCAGGAATTAATTAGTGGATTTGGTATAAATGCTCCGTTTATAGGTTTTAATTTACATTCAGTTCATCGAAGTGTAAAATAAAATTTTTTGTTAGTGGTGAGTTTAACTGTGAGGCGTTAAAGCATGATTGAAATAATAGAGATACAGAATCCAATTGCAAAAGATGTTTGGAAGACTAAAAGTAAGGATGGTCGGGTTGTCTCACATCAGATCATTGTCGGACATTCACTCCTTGAAGATTCGGATAATTTAGATTCTGATTGGTACTATCCTGTCATGATAGAGGGATTCCTGCCACGCATTACTCCTGCAATGGGTGTCGGGCCAGTAGATTCGTTACTGAATCGTCTGCCAGTGCCATAAATTTAAGGCAACTTATGAAGAGATTGTAAAATTAAGAGATGAGTGAAAAATGACACAGGAAAATGCTGGCTTAGAAAGTTTAATCAATATTCTTGATCAAGAAAGAAATCGATATGAATAAAGTAAAATTAAAAATTTTGATTTTTATGGGAATAATGTTATTTTCGATGATAGTTGATGCAGAGGTGCTTGAATTACATCCTGATGCAATTGTGCAAGGAAAAATTATCAAGCGAACGGAAGATGTCCACTCTAGTTTTAAAGATACGGATGAAGTACATGAAATTGTCCATAGTCTTTTTAATCAGAACGATTTTCAAAAATTAGATGCAATAATTGATGCGGCAATTAAAGGGCGTATACAGTTGAAGTCAGGTGAGTGGTTGTTGTGGGAAATTTATCGGAGCATTGATGCTATGTATAATGATTTATCTCCTCAAGAGATGAGAGGCTTTTTGCTGAAAATTGATATGTGGAGAGATCAGGTTCCTAATTCGATGAACCACATTACTGCTAGGGCAAATTTTTATGTGACATTAGCGTGGGCTTATCGTGGTAGCGGTTATTCAAAAGATATAAAAGAAGAAAATCAAACTGGTTTTCGGGATAATTTAGAAAAGGCGATACAGCTGTTTAATTCGACAGAGGTTTTGAATACAAAAAATCCAGAACATTATACTCAATGGATATTTGCGGCTAATGCTAATGGCGGTGATGTAGATGCTGTTTTTAAAAAAGCTGTAAGTGTTGATCCTTTTTATTTACCGATTTATCTTAAACGAGCTGTAACATTATTACCACGTTGGGGTGGGTATCCTGGAGAGGTTGAGAAGTTTGCAAGTTTTGTTGCTGATCAGACGAAATCTTTGAATGGTGATGAGTTTTATTGGGAAATAGCAAATTCTGTTCTTGAATATGTAGGTATGGCTGATTTTTCTAAATTTCAATTTGATTATACGCATATCAAAAGTGGCTTGGAACAAATGATTAAGCGTTATCCAACAGATTTAAAATATCAACATTATCTTGGACTGTATGCTTGTCTTTATAAGAATCGGGAAGATGCAAAGAAATATTTTACGCAAATAAAATTTGATTGGGGTAAGTCTGCCTGGAGAGTTTGGAAAAGTGATTCGCTTTGGAGTAATCTTAAAATTTGGGCAATGGAGGGTGGAAAATATCCGGAGTTTGTTCGTAATGGAATGTATAAGTATTATTATGATAATGGACAAGTATTACAAGAATCAAATTATCATGATGGGGTTTATGATGGTTTAACTAACACATATTTTAAATCGGGTGCTATAAAAAAACATGGTTTTATGATATGGGGGAATATGTGTGGGTTAAATATTATTATGAGAATGGGAAGTTAAAGGATGAATGGAATTATGCTAATGCTAAGCTGCATGGGGTGAGTAGACATTACTATAAGAACGGTAATTTAAAATCTATATATAATTATAGAAATGGTAAGTATCATGGTGTAGTTCAGAATTATTTTGAAAATGGAAAGTTAAAGGGTGAGTGGAATTATGTTGATGGTCTGGCTACATGGGTTGAGTAAAATATACGACGAAAATGGCAATTTAGAGGATGTTAGCAATTATTTTGAAGGTAAAAGAGATAAAGAAAATATTCGTTACTATTGAGGAGGCTTTAAAAGGTATTCCAAAACAAAAGGATTCTCCGTATGTTTTCTGTGATAAGAGAGGTAAATCAAATGTATAGATTAGAGGGTTATTTAAAAAAGCAGTAAAGAAAACCCGTCTTGTAGATTTCAAATGGCATTCTTTGAGGCAAT
>CAZIRV010000034.1:0-18985 GCA_964541845.1 uncultured Planctomycetales bacterium | reverse complement strand
ATCCAAACTCCTCACTTCGCTCGTCAGACAGTGGATGTTTAAAGCGTCTTTGCCCCGAAACTGATAAGCCATGAAGCCGTTCTAAAAGCAATTTTTCAGGGGATACTAAATAATGACCAAAATCAATTTTGCTTTTCTCGACGATTTAACGAGAATAACAGAGTTAAAAATAGAGCAATTATTTAATGGAATTGGTATAACTCTAAAGAAACACCCACGGAGGAGGCTTGGGGAGTTTATTGGCAAAGCCTATTAACTTTCCAAGGAGAGAAAAAGACCCCTGAACAACGGTTACCGGAAGCTGCAATAAAGAACATCCACTTTGTGTCAATACTAAAACAAAAAGAATAAAAACAAAAATAAAGACTTTTGACTTTCTCATATTATTTCCTCTACCCACTCATCGCATAAAAATTTTTTCTTTAACCCTCTTCGCTGCACAATATCCTTAAGGAGTTCCGACAAATGTTTTTTTTCTCCCTGAATTACGGCTACATATTGAAATGAAATTGAGGGCCGGACATGAAACTCAATCAACTTCCCTCTTCGCCTGATTTTCTCAATTTTATCTAATGGAACATAAGTTTGCGCCAAATCTCCTCTTGATCCCCTTAAATACAACTTATATTCCCCCAGGATAATTTGTCCTTCAATACGTTTCGCGCCCTCAATATATATTCCGTTACCGTAAGAAAATTCCATCCCTACCCCTACCTTAAAAGTAACCTTGATTCCATCACCCCTTCTTCCACCGTAGATTTTGCTCCAAAAGCCTTAATTGATTCAAAACCGTTCAAAACAGGGTAAATAATTTCATTCAAATACACCTGACGGAGCTCGGCATCCCGCATATTAATCCTGTAACCCTGTATAATCTCTTTCTGCTCTTGCTCGCTCGCGTAAGCACCCAATATTTCTTGCTGTTTCAAGTGAATATTCTTTTTTAATTTTATTAATGCCTGTTTTTTTTCTTTAAAATCTAAATTTTTTGATTCCGACTCCGAAATTTCATCTTCAATGGATCTGATTTTTTCTTGTGTGGCTTTCAAAATACTTTTAGATTCCTTAATATTTTGTTTAATATCAGCCAAACGCCTCTCACTTCCCGTTTTAAAAGCCAGCTTGTTTTTGTCTTTCTGCGATATCCTGCGCGTTGCCCACTCAACAACATCCCTGAGATTTTGTATAAACTTCTCCATTTTAACAAATTGAACACTACGATATTTTTTAGTGCCGCCTAAGGCAAAAAGTTTAAAGTCATCATTTTCAACAATAGACAAAACCGAATTATTGTAAGCCTCAATAGAATCCTTTAATAATGCCCGGTTAGTGGAGATAAGCAAATATTTACCCAAAAAACAATATCCCGGCTGAATATCATCACCAACAGGCAAAGAAGCATAGTGCAAAGAGACGTCTTTATACACCTCTTCCCGCAGGGTAATAAAAGGATTTTTGGTTAACTTGGTTAATAATTTTTCAACATTTTCCCTATTCTTAACTTTAATAAAAAATACTAACTCCGGAATAGGAAATTCCCCTATCATAGGAAAATCCTTAAACTGAACATCCTGAAGATACCCTCCAATTTCTTCACCAAAGGCCGGGAGAATATCCCCCACGACACTTATTTCTAACATCGATTCAATCCCTTTTATTTGATCTGCTGAAAGCTCATCCATCTGTGTATTAATCTGTTTCCAATAATCATCCAGTTTAAAACAATTACTCCATTGATAAACAAAAACATCCTCAGGGATAAAACGAGACGTCTTATTTTCTACCCCGGGACAAGAATACAGGTTTGTCATTTGCCCGTCCAATTTTTCCTCATCAAAAAATACATCATATTTCTGCTGAAAAACTTCTTCCCATTGCGTTGAAAAACTAAAAACATTTACCCCCTCAACCTTCTTTAAAAATTGCCGTAACTGCTCTTCCTTTTTCACTGTCTCAGACGTCTTCATGTCCATTTTTTCACGCATAAAAACAGACAACCGTGTTATCTGTTTTTTAATCATCGAAAAAACTCCTGCCATATCCACATAACCTTCTAAATCAGATGGGTCCATAAATTTTTTCTGTGCTTGCTTAAAAACAGGAGCTTCCATCAAGGAAGATTCATCCCCTTTAAAAACATCCACTACTTTCCGCACTGTGTGTTGGCCAACTCCAAAAATTAATACATCCTTAATCCTTGTAAAATTTATCTTTATCTCCGTCTCCGGGATAATCAAAGTGCGCATCACGTGGCCTTTATAATCTTCTGTTTTAAATGAGACATCTGTTGCCGACAGATCAAAAGCCCGCGAAACAAATTCCGCGAATTGGGCCTCAGGGCGAATACGCACACTCAAAATAAGGCCGGAAAACATTTCCTCTATTAAATCAGGATTCAAAAAATCCGTAATATTTTTTAATTTATCAAAATCAAACTCCACGGGATAAACAGCTACCGCAAGTTCTTGTCCGAAAAATTTTTGAATTTCCTTATTTTGAGCCGCATCCATTAAATTATTTTTTAATTTCTGTATAAATATCTTTTGAGCCTTAGTGATTATTTTCTTTTCAGCTAAACGTTCATAGTTAATCCCCATAATACTCTGCCAGAAAGGGCTTGATGTTATTTTTTGTAAATTTTCCTGAACATCGGAAGTACGGGCATAAATGAGAGCCCCTTCAGGAAGAATTTCTTCCATCACCATTTTCTGCCTTTGAGAATAAAAATATATCCCGGCAAAAATTCCGAAAATAAAAACAATAACGAATAAAATAACCAATATTTTTTTCATACGGTTTCCCCCAGGTTGAAAAACATACGCGCGTTTCGATTCAAAACAATAAGAGCCTTTTCTTCTTCAAAATTTTTTAAATCACAATAGGCTTTTAAAGTTTTTAAAACATCTTTCGGTTCAGCCTGAAACGCCTCACCCTTTTCTTTATTACGATAATACACCGGGGCATCTGTTTCGATCAGCGTCTGTTCAATGGGTGCGCGCGTTATGGCCTCTCTGGAATGCGGACTATAAGCAATGCTGGGGGTTGCTGAGACATAATATCCTTCCGCGAGAATTTCTTCCAAAATATCTAAAGGTCCACTATACCAATGAAACTCCGCTTTTTTAACTCCTGATGATTTAGCCATATCCAGACATTCTCGCCATGCCCCTCTGGAATGAATAACGACAGGCAAATTAAGTTCGTTTGCCAATTCTAAAAATTTCCGAAAAGCGATGCGCTGCTCTTCTTTCTTTTCCTCATCTTTCCGCACCCACTTATACCAAAAATCCAGCCCTACCTCCCCTATCGCGGTTAATTCCCGCGCGTGGTCTCTAATAAGCCGGACGCATGCTTCTAAATCATCTAAATTAACTTCTGAAGGATGCATCCCCATCGCCAAAAAAACAGACACTTTTTTCACCTTGCGCTTAATTTCCAAATTCCTTCGGCAAGATTCCAAATCCATGCTCACGGCAACAACACCCTCAACACCAAATTTAACAGCATGAGTAATAGCTTCATCAAGATTTTCTAAATGATCTAAATGCGCGTGGGTATCAATAATTTTCATTTTGACCTTTCCGTTTCCAATACAAATGTTACGGGGCCGTTGTTTATTAAATCAACTTCCATCATAGCCTGAAATCGGCCTGTTTCTACTTTTACATTTTTTTTCTTTAATTGCTCTACAAAATACACGTAAAGCATTTCTGCTTTTTTTGGCGGGGCCGCTTTATCGAATGAGGGTCTGCGGCCTTTAGAGCAAGACCCGTAAAGGGTAAACTGGGAAACTACTAAAAACTCAGCTCCCACGTCAAGAGCCGAACAATTCATTTTTCCATCCCTGTCTTCAAATATGCGCAACTGTACAATTTTATTTATCAGATACTCTGCTTCACCTTCAGAATCTTCCTTACTTATCCCAAGTAAAACAACCATTCCTAAATCAATTTTTCCAACTACCTTTCTTTCAACACGAACCTCTGCCTTTTTCACTCGCTGAATAACAATTCTCATAAATATTTCGCCGTCTTAATTTTTTTCTCAAGATGATAAACTAAAAAATTATTTAATATATACTTCAATTCACGCCTGACTGTATATGTTAATCCTAATCGCAAACTCTGTGGCCAATCAGCCTGTTCAACATGAAGCATTGAAGCAATTGTTCCCTGTGAAATGAGCATGAAATCCGACCCTGCTGTCGGACATTGGGAACAAACAAGCCCTCCGGCCTTTAAACTAAACCTGACTTTTCCTATTATTTTTTTCTCACATTTAACACACGCGTCAATGTGGGGGCGAAATCCGGAAAGAAGCAAAATTTTAATCTGAAATATATGAACAAGCCTGTCAATGTCTTTGACATCTCCTAAACTGTGCAAATAGTCCAACATCAACTGATACACTTGCGCGTTCTCATATTCCGTCGGCATAATTTTGTCTACTAATTCAAGAATATAATTTGCCGCGACATTACGCTTATAGTCCTGACGAACGCGCGGAAAAAATTGTTTCATATCACATTGGCTGATAAGATGCACATCAGAATTTCGATATTCATAATACACAATATCATTAACCGAAAATTTTTCCAGACTGCTGCCAAATTTCCTGGAATCTTTTCGTACGCCTTTTAATACTCCTTTTATCTTTCCATAATTTTTAGAAAAAACAACGGCAATGAGGCTTGTTTCACGTAAATCAAACGTTTTAAGAATAATTCCTTCCGTCTTAAGGATCATTCTAAAGCCTTAGAACTAAGAACATGGCCTATTCCTGTTTTTTCTAATAACTCCTGTTCTCTCTCACGCATTAACCTGATGTCCCGGGATTTATGATCATCATAACCCAAAAGGTGTAAAATCCCATGAATAATATAAAGGACAATTTCGTGTTTAACAGAAGTTTTAAAAATTTTAGCATTTTGAATAGCGGCATCCGTAGAAATAATAATATCCCCCAATAAAGGGATGTTTTCCTTTCTGGAAAAACCTCCCTCACACATATCAAATGCTAAAACATCCGTCGTGTGATCGCGACTAAGAAATTTTTTATTAAACGCTCTGATTTTCTGACTGCTCACAAAAACAATTGAGAGCTCAGATGACTTAATCCCTTCATAACGAAGAATCTCTTTGACGATCTTTGTTATCCGAGGAAGATTTAGAGGAAGTTTTTTCTGAAGATTTTCGGTGACTATTTTCATTGCCATTTTTCTTTTCCGGATATTTAATGCGCCCATGATACATGGCACCTAGAATTCGCGTAAATGTCGAAGAAATTTTATAAATATCTTTAAGTGTTAAATTACATTCATCAAGCTGACCATCAATAAATTTATTATTAATAATTTTCTTAACCGTTTCTTCTATTTTTTTTGGATTGGCCTCATCTAAAGCGCGTACTGCCCCCTCAACAGAGTCAGCTAAAAGGACAATAGCGGTCTCTCTTATCTGTGGCTTTGGCCCTGGATAACGAAAATTACTTTCATCAATTTTTTCTTTGCCTTCAGCGGCTTCCAAAGCTTTTTGATGAAAATAATGAATAATACTGGTCCCATGATGCTGAGGAATAAAATCAATAATAGCCGGATTGAGTTGATTCTTTTTAGCCAATTCGATCCCTTCTTTCACATGATTCAAGATAACCAACCTGCTCATCGTCGGTTCAATATTATCGTGTTTATTGCCACCTATTAATTGATTTTCAGTAAAATATCCCGGCTTCACCATTTTTCCAATATCATGATAATATGCCCCAACCCGTGTTAAAAGGGCGTTGGCCCCTATCGCGTCAGCCGCGGCTTCAGACAAATTGCTAACCACTAAACTATGATGATAGGTTCCCGGGGCCTCGATAATCATCCGTTTTAATAAAGGTTGATTAAAATCTGAAAGTTCAAGAAGGCTGTAATTGGTCAAGACACCAAACAAATACTCAAAAATTCTTAATATTCCCAAAACAAGAACAATACAAATAAACCCATTGGCTACTAAAGGATAAAATTGTCGTAGGGCAAAATCATTTTGGATGAATAAACTAAAATCGGGGTTCAATAAAAATAAACACAGGAGATGGATAACACTGATAAAAAGCCCCGCGCCCATGAGTTGACCCCGCGTACGGGACCCTCGCACAGAGTATGCTCCGGTTAAACTGCCAATAAAAAATATCAACATCGTCCCAAAATCACCACCCACAATTAAACTGACAAGAATACTACTCACAAAAGACATAATAAAGGCAACCTGCAGATCATTAAATAACAGCATAGTAATCATGGCAACCCCTGCTACGGGAATATAGAAAACAGACAGGGTTGTATATCGAGTGACCGCGTTCGCTGTAAAAACAATAAGGGTTATCAATAACCCCAGGTTTAAAAGCATCCTGAGGTCAGCTTTTTTCGAACAAGCTAACTGAATACCAAGCGACAGCAATAATAATGGAATAATAAGAGAATAGTGTGCTAACCGGCAAAAAACAGACAAAAAAATAAATACCAGGATAACAATTCCAATACCTGAAATGCTTCTGTATGATTGTGTATTTTTAGATCCTATCATATTATCTATTATTCTTTATGATCGACTTTTTCATAGGCCTCAATAATTCTCTGCACCAACTCATGCCGAACAACGTCTTCTCCTGTTAAATGCACAAATTTTATCCCCTGAACATCCTCTAAAGTATTTTCCGCGTCAAGCAATCCATTGGATTTATCTTTAGGCAAATCACTCTGTGTCGGGTCACCTGTAATGACCGTTTTGGAATCAAACCCTAATCGGGTTAAAAACATTTTCATCTGAAACGGCGTACTATTTTGGGCTTCATCTAAAATAACAAAGGCATCATTCAATGTCCTCCCCCGCATAAATGCCAATGGCGCCACTTCAATGATGCCTTGTTCTGTCAATTCTTCCACTTTATCGGCCTCCATCATATCGTAAAGGGCATCGTAAAGCGGTCGCAAATAAGGGAGTACTTTCTCCACCATATCCCCAGGAAGAAAACCTAAATTTTCCCCGGCCTCAATAGCCGGCCGCGTTAAAATAATTCTTCGAACCAATCCTTTTTTTAACGCATTAACCGCCATAGCCATAGCCAAAAATGTCTTTCCTGTTCCTGCAGGTCCAATGCCAAAAACAATATCATGCTTCTTAATCGCCTCAACATATTCTATTTGTCCTTGCGTCTTGGGAGTTACCAATACCCCTTTAACAGAAACATCAATCTTTTCTTTAGCAAGCTTCTTAAAATCAACCCCTTTATCCGGCTTGGCTAACTTTAAAGCATACGTAATATCCCGTGCCTTAATACCCGAACCGCTATCAACAATACCTAAAAGATAGTCGAATAATTCAATAGTTTTATCTGCCCGGGCACGATCGCCTGAAATTTTCAAGCCATCCTCTTTCCTGACAATCTTTACACTCAATTCCTTTTCAATTAATCGAAGATTCTGATCATATTTCCCAAAAATAGCCTGAATATCTTTATTATTAAAATGAATGGTTCGACTCATAATTTTCTAACCCCAAACAAACACCGGGTGTTTGTTTGTGTCGTTTTATTCTATAGGGACTTGTATTGTAATCCCTGGTTTAATATGATCCGGACTTGTGATAAGCTCTTTGTTATTTTCATAAATGCGTGGCCACTTACTATAGGAGCCATAAAATTTTTTAGAAATTTTTTGTAACGTATCGTCTTTTTCAACAGTATACGCAACAATTGAAGAAGGGATAAACGCTTTCTCCTGCTTTTTTTCTATTTGTACATCTTCTATGTCATCAAAAGAAGGCAGTTGAATCTCCGGCTCATAAGGCAGTGGAGTTTTCTTCACACGTTTACGGTGTTCTTTAAGTAAATCCTGAGGGATATCCTTCTGATATTTTTTTTCCTCCTGCGTCAATCCCGGAGGGACTTTATCTTTCGTGGCCACTTCAACAACGTAAACCTTACGCGTTGCCTTTGTCGTGCCAGGGGCTTTTTTAGCCATTCCTGTTAAATAACCGGCATTCCCTCTCAACTCCTGGTCAACCCTTTTCCTGTCTTCAATATACGTCCTGACCTGGACACCTGAAGTCTCACATCCATAAATAAGAGGTAAAAGGTAAGTGATAAGTGCTAAGCAAACTATTTTCTTACCTCCATACCTCTTACCTCTTACCTCTTTAAAATTCCTGCACATATATTTAGGCATCTGTGCCTCCTTTGTTGAATGCCACCAGCCCTAACTCCTGTAATTGTTTTTTATTAATTTCTGAGGGCGCGTCTGCGAGCAAACAATTTCCTTTTTGCGTTTTTGGAAAAGCAATGGTATCCCGAATAGAATCGAGTCCGACCAAAATCGCTGTTAACCGGTCAATGCCATAAGCCACTCCCGCGTGAGGTGGCGCCCCATATTCAAAGGCCCTTAATAAAAATCCGAACCGTTTTTCAATTTCTTCCTGCCCCAATCCAATGATATCAAAAACACGTTTTTGCATATCCCGTTTATGAATACGAACAGAACCACTTCCAATTTCATTTCCGTTCAGAACTAAATCATAGGAACGCGCGCGAATTTTTCCCAATTCATCACTTTCCAAATACCGCAAATCTTCTTCCTTAATGGATGTAAACGGATGATGTTCACTCTCCCAACGCTGTTCTTCTTCATTATATTTAAACATGGGGAAATCAATAATCCAGACAAACGCAAATTTCTCTCCTTCTTCACGCAAATCCGGCTTATCACTCTTATATTTTTCCTTAGCCTCAGTATGCGTCATACGTGGGAAAGGTGTGGGCAAATCGATTCCTTTAATTTCTTTAAAAATTTTTTTGAATAGTATTTCCGTTACCTTAAAAATATCTTCTTCGTCAACAAATGACATCTCCATGTCTAATTGTGTAAATTCCGGCTGACGATCCGCTCGCAAGTCTTCATCCCGAAAACATTTAACGATTTGATAATATTTATCAAGACCGGAAACCATCAACATCTGCTTAAATAACTGTGGCGATTGTGGAAGCGCGAAAAAATCTCCCGCGTTAAGTCGGGAAGGCACAAGAAAATCACGCGCGCCTTCCGGCGTCGACTTTGTTAAGACAGGGGTTTCAATCTCCATGAAGTTTTCCTGATCCAAAAACTGGTGAATAATCGCGCAAAGTTTATGCCGAACTTCCAAAGCGCGTAAAACTTTTTCCCGGCGTAAATCCAGATAACGATATGTCAGGCGTAATTCTTCCGAAACTTCAATGTTGTCATCAATTTCAAAAACAGGAACCTTGCTTTCATTGAGTATTTCCAATTTCTCAGCACAAACTTCTACCTCTCCGGTAGCAACATCAGCATTAACCATTTTCGCGGGCCTTACACCCACTTTTCCTGTCACTTGAATAACAAATTCCGGTCCTAATTTCTGCGCGACATCATGCGCCTCTTTGCTGACTGAAGGGACAAAGACAACCTGCGTAATCCCATAACGATCGCGAATATCAATAAAAATCAATTTTCCATGATCCCGCCGCGCGCTCACCCATCCACAGAGCGTCGTTTCCTGATTCCCATGTTCTTTTCTTAATTCTCCACAAGTATGTGTTCGTAACATTATTCTTTCACCTTTCTTAAAAAAAATTGATGATTCGTAGGGGCGGACGCGAGACCATCCCCTACAATAAAAAATGATTAATTCAATCTCTTTTTTAAAGCTTTCCCTACCTTTTGTAAAGGAATTCTTTCCTGTTCTCCAGAATCCATATTTTTAACTGTAGCCTCATTATTTTCTAATTCTTCTTCACCCAGAATGATCACATATCGTGCTCCGGATTTATTGGCCGCGCGCATTTGACTTTTTATGGATGAAACTTTATAACTCATGTCACAACTAATACTTTCATGCCTAAAATCATTCAATAAACTAAACCCTCTGACAAGTGCCCTCGTGTCCATTGTAATAATATAAACACCCAAATTTTCTTTCAAAAAATCCTGATTTTCAGGAAGAGCTAACAATATTCGTTCTATCCCCAGGGCAAACCCCATCGCGTCTACCGATGCCCCTCCTAACTGACTTACCAGATTATTATATCTCCCCCCGGCACCTAAAGCATCCTGACTCCCTAAAGAAGAATCGGAAATCTCAAAAACTGTATGTGTGTAATAATCCAAACCACGCACTAAAAGAGGCGATTCTTCAAAGGCAATATTCAGATCACACAAAGCCCCTTTCACACAGGAAAAGTAATCCTGACTTTCCTGAGAAAGATACGAATAATCAATCTCTTTTTTTACCACAATTTCCCGACATTGTTTATTCTTACAATCTAATATACGAAAAACATTACGCTCAAAGCGTTGTCGGCAATCCATGCATAGTTGTGTCATTTCTGATTGAAATTGGACACGCAGCTGTTTGGAAAAATTTTCTTTATCCTGGACAGAGCCTAAACTATTTATCTTGAGCTGAAAATTCTTCAGCCCGAAACTGTTAAGAAGATGCCCGCTTAATGCAATAATCTCGGCATCAAGATAAGGAGAGGACGTCCCGGGTCCCATGACTTCAGCTCCAATTTGATGAAATTCTCGCAGACGCCCTTTTTGTGGACGCTCGCCGCGAAACATCGGTCCGATATAGAAAAACTTTGAAAGTGCTTCTTTCCGGTCAATGCTATTTTCAATATAGGAACGCACAATCGCGGCTGTTCCCTCCGGACGCAGTGATAATGTGTCTTCTTTATTTGAACTTAACTCCAATAACTGCTTATTAACAACATCACTTGTTTGCCCCAAAGAACGTTTAAACAAACCTGTATCCTCAAAAACAGGAGTACGGAACTCTTTATAATTATAATTTTTTAAAATTTCACGGGCCTGTGCTTCAACAAATTGCCAGGATGGGATATCACAGGGAAGGATATCACTTGTTCCGCGCGGAAGTGAGAATTTTTTAGACATAGATATAGAAAAAGAGTAATGTCAATATCGGACAATACTCTTTATATAAAACACTTATTAATTAATATTACTATAAATAAGAGTTACGTAAAAATTAATTACCACGCAATCTCTTATTTAATTTTTTCTTTCATTTCAAGTCCCGGCTTAAACACAACCACTCGTCTTGGAGGAACCGGAACACTTTCGCCTGTTCTGGGATTGCGCCCAAAGCGTGCTCTACGCTCTTTAATTTTAAAAACCCCAAAATTACGCAACTCAACCTTTTCATTACGAACCAAGCTCTCAGTAATCACATCAAATGTTTTCTGAACAATTTTTTTAACATCTACCTGCTTGATGCCTGTTGAGTCCGTAATTTTTAAAACAATATCTTTCTTAGTCATTTAAATTTCCTCCTATTGCTAAGCATAATAACAACAAGAGGTTACAGTGTCAAGTGATAAAAAAAGGATTAAAACCGCAGTATTTCTTTTGTATCCTTATCCCAGTCATCCCAGAGATAGGCAGATTCTTTTTGATCAGCAATAAGACGGAAGGCATAACGAACCTGATGTTCATAAAATTCACAGAAAGCCCCCACACTTTGCATGGACCCATTAATTTCCCAGGCTTCAGCAGGACAGGGAGCACCGCAAAAATGCCGAATGGCGCACCGATTACAAGGATCAATGTCTTCGACTTTTCGACCGGTCACGAGGTTAAACGGCTCTGTCTTTAAAATTTCCTCGATCCTGTTTTTAAATAAATTGCCTCCCTTAAATCTGGAAAGACCAATAAACTCACTACACGGGAACACATCCCCTTTGGCTGAAACTGAAAAAAAACATCTTCCTCCACCACACGGACTGATATCACACATCAGTCTTCTGGATGACGGGGCTAAAATGCTCAACAGGATATTCGCAAAATTCGCCACCATAATCTTCCGGCCCGTTTCCTGGTACAGTTCATAGGAACGGTCCAATGCCTTAATAAACATTTTTGCCATCACTGCATCCGAGGGCTTGGAGGATCGCCCCCCTTCAAGCGTGCATCTGACCTGATTTAAAAGGCAATTCTCAACCCCATGCTTATGAAAAAACTCCAGAATTTGAACGGAATTTCTAACATTTTTCCTGGTTACCGTGCAAATGACATTGAAGTACGGATAGCCCTTACACATCTCCAAAACCTCCATCGATTTCTTAAAGGTCCCTTCTGCCGCCCAATTTTTTCGCGTCTTATCTGATATCAACGCCTTGTGCCCATCAATGGATATACCAATTGAAACAGCGTGCTTTGAAAGAAACTCAAAATCCCTTTCTGTCAAAAGTGTCGCGTTGGTTTGAATACCAAAATCAAAATCCTTTGCATAGACCTCAATCCCCCGAAATAAAACATCCTTGTTCATAAGCGGTTCAGATCCATGAAAAACAATTTGTGGCATACGCCCCTTTGGGAGCGTCCTGGAAAAATATTCTTTTAAAATGGCTAAAGATTTATCCAACTTCTTCCACGACATATTCTGCCCATTTTTTCGCATATCTGCCGGGATATAACAATAGGAACAATTCAAATTACACAACTCGGTTGGATTAAAATACACCGCCGAGGGTTTGAGTCCAAAACGTAACACATCCATTTCTTTCTTCATTACACGGGAATGTTTTTTAAACTTTTGCAAAAATTCTTTACCATTAATAACCTCTTCAAGACTTTCTTTCTTAACAAGCCCCCAAAACGCCGTTTCAGGTTCAACCATCGCGACATATTCCGGATGCTGAATATCAATAACCTGTAAAGAGACCCCTGCTCCGGAATTAAAAAATTCCCCACTGGAAGAAAGTCCTGATCTAAATGTTTTCTCCATAAAATTATTTCCTTTAATTTTACTTTTTTTCATAATCGTTCAGCCCTCCTCGCCCTCTGGGAGAGGACTTTGCCGAAGGCAAATAGGTGAGGGTTGTTGATGTAGTCCGCCAATCTTTCCCTCACCCTAACCCCTCTCCCAAAGGGAGAGGAGATATCATGAACGGTTACTTTTTTTCCTTATCTAACAAAATGTAATGCGACAAGCCTGTTCCTTTAGATTTACAATTTTTTCTATACCCAATTACCTTTTTCATTTTTTTCTGTTCTTTTGTTTTTTCCATTTTTTTCTCCTTTTGATCTTAAAAACGCGCCATTGGCACGTCTTTATAAGTCTACGGCAAAATTTTCATCACCGACAATCACCTTAATTTCATTCATTAAATTTTCATTAGGCGCCACGAAAAGGCCTTGACCGATACGAATTTCAACCCCTTTCTGGGAAGACGTATTGAGAGTCAAATAAACCGGAACCTTCCCTGGAAAATTTAAAAGTTTCTTTTTTAAATCTTCAAAAATTTTTTTATTTGTTGTCGGGAGGGTAACTTTAATCGCTTTTATCGCATTATAAACGTCTGTAATCCGTTTTAAATCAGAGACTATGACTGAAACCCTTTCCTGACGAATATTGGATTTTCCATTCAAAAAGACAACCTCCCCTTCCACGATATAATCAACCAGTTTTTCATAATCAGAAGGGAAAACCACAACCTCCACACTCCCATCCATATCTTCGACGCGTACAATCGCCATGCGCTCATTCGTCTTGCGTGTGTTAGTCAGTTTCACATGTGTAATTAACCCGACTAAGCGCACATCTTCTCCATCAGCAATTTTTTCGAGATCTTTTGTCGAAATATCCGTAAACTCTTTAATTTCTGTTTTATAATATTCTAAAGGATGTCCACTCACATAAAAACCCAGCACATCTTTTTCAAAAGATAAAATTTGTGTGCTCTGCCATTCCTTAATATCCGGAAGAGCATCTGAGCCTGTACCAAATCCCGCTTTTTCCCCATCCATATCAAAAAATGATAATTGTCCCGATGATTTTTCTTTTTGCGTTTTGTTTCCTAATTCTAACGCCCTGTCGATAACAGCCATCTGCTGAGAACGAAACCCTTTCAAATCATCCATGGCCCCGCATTTGACCAAACTTTCCAGAACCTTCCGGTTAACTAAACGCAAATCAACCCTCTCACATAAATCAAATAACGAAATATAACGCCCTGATTTTCTACACTCAACAATTGAATCAATAGCTGTTGAGCCGACATTTTTAATCGCTAAAAGGCCAAATTGAATACACCCAAGCGTACCAGACTTGCGAAATTCAGGTGCTCCATCTGCTGTAGGACCACGTTCTAAAGCCCTGAATTCATTTGGCCTGGGTGTAGAGTCACCCACGACATGAAACTCCTTCATACTCCGGCTAATATCAGGGGGCAACACCTTTATCCCCATAGCCGCACATTCTTTGGTATACTCCACCACTTTATCCATATTATTTTTTTCGCAATTGAGAAGCGCGCACATAAACTCTACCGGATAGTTCGTCTTTAAATACGCGGTTTGATAGGTAATAAGCGCGTAAGCCGCTGAATGGCTCTTATTAAAACCATAACCGGAAAAATAGTCAATTAAATCAAAAATATAATTCGCTTTTTCACTATCAATCTGATTAACCTTTAGGCATCCTTCCACAAAATCCTTACGCATTTTTTCCATTACTGAGGCGATTTTCTTACTCATCGCCCTGCGAAGATGATCTGCCTGAACCAAAGAAAACCCGGCTAAAACCACTGGAATACGCATAACCTGTTCCTGATACAAAATAATCCCATAAGTCTCCTTTAATATTGGCTCTAACTCGGGATGATCATATTCAACAGCAACGGTTCCCTTTTTACGCTTAATAAAATCATCAAGCATCCCGCTTCCCATAGGCCCCGGGCGATAAAGGGCTAAAATCGCGATTAAATCTTCAAACTCTGACGGTTTAATTTTTTTAAGCAATTCCCGCATCCCCGCGCTTTCCAGCTGGAATACTCCAAGGCTATTGGCATGCCCTAAACTTTCATACGTTTTTTGATCATCCAAAGGAATTTTGGTTATATCAACCTCAATGTCGGAAATTTCCTTTATTAATTGCACCGCCTGACTGATAACGGTCAACGTTCGCAACCCAAGAAAGTCCATTTTTAATAAACCTATCTTGGCAATCCCATTCATCGAATAACCGGTAGAAATCTGATCATCATTGGTCTTAAATAGCGGAACGTGTTCATTAAGCGGCTTATCGGAAATAACAACGCCGGCGGCATGGGTGGAAGCATGGCGGTTTAACCCTTCCAACACCTTTGAGGTCTCAATAATATCATGCGCCATTTTATCCTTCCGGCAAAGCTCTTCTAATTTCGGCTCTTTTTCTAAAGCCAAATCAATCGTAATTCCTAATTCATTGGGAACCAACTTGGCAATGCGATCAACGTCGATATACGGAGCCCCCATGGCGCGTCCCACATCACGAATAGCTGCTTTAGCCTGCATTGTTCCGAAAGTTATAATCTGAGCCACATTTTCCTTTCCATACTTCTCCGTCACATAATCAATAACCTCTCCTCGCCGTTCATAACAAAAATCAATATCAATATCCGGCATTCCAGCCCGATCAGGGTTCAAAAAACGCTCAAATAACAAATCATATTTCAGAGGATCCAGATCTGTAATCCCCAACAAATAACTCACCAAACTCCCTGCCGCTGACCCTCTCCCCGGACCAACCGGGATAAGCTGCTTTTTCGCGTAATTGATAAAATCCCAAACAATTAAAAAATAACTTACAAACCCCATTGTCTCAATGGTCTCTAACTCATGTTCCAAACGGGCTTTTATCTCATCGGTTACGTCAGGATAACGAACCTTTAATCCTTCATCACAAAGTTCTCTCATATACCCTTCTTTTGTTTTATTTTTCGGCGGTGTAAAATGAGGCAAATAAAACTTATCAAAGGTTAATTCCAGATTACATTTCTCTGCAACCTCAAGAGTATTTGTCAACGCCTCTGGAATCCAGTTGAATTCTTTTTTCATTAATTCCGCGTCTTTAAAATAAAACTGGTCTGATTGAAGGCGCATCCGGTTTGGATCAGTGATTGTTGTTTGTGTTTGAATGCACAAAAGAGTCTCATGGGCAGAGGCCTGGGAAGGATCCAGGTAATGGACATCATTGGCTGCAATGAGAGGAATATTGAGTTCTTTAGAAATCTTGACGATCCCTTCAACAACCCTCTTTTCTTCCGGTAATTCATGACTCATTAATTCTAAATAAAAATTTCCCTTACCAAAAATATGTTGATATTCATCAGATGCTTTTAAGGCTTCATTATAATTTCCCTGAATAAGATGCTTCGGGATTTCTCCTCTCAAACACGCGGAAGTTCCTATTAAACCTTTTGAGTATTCGGCTAAAATATCCTTATCCACCCGGGGCACATAATAAAATCCTTCTAAATAACTGGCAGAGATTAATTTACATAAATTACGATAGCCTTCTATGTCGCGCGCCAATAAAATTAAATGAGAAATCTGCCCTTTCTGAATAGACGTTCGTTCAAAACGACTCCCTGTCATAGTCACATAGACTTCACACCCAATAATTGGCTTAACTCCCATGGAAACGGCTGTTTGATAAAAATCAATCGCGCCAAAAATATTCCCATGATCCGTCATAGCCAATGCTGGCATCTTGTAATCAACAGCTTTTTGAATTAATGGCTTGATACGACAGGCCCCGTCAAGCAAGCTATATTGGGTATGCACATGGAGATGGACAAAATCGGAAGAATTCATTATTAAAAAATTGTAGGGGGCAGGTCTTCTGCCCAAAACCAATGGACAACCACAAGGGATTTCCCCTACGAAAAAAAATATTCGGCATCACGCCCTACGAAAAAGAGTAACCGTCCACGGGATATGCCATGGACGGTTACGAAAAAAAATTATTCCCATTCAATGGTAGCCGGCGGCTTGGAACTAACATCATACACCACACGATTGATACCCTGAACTTCATTAATAATACGATTAGATATTTTTCCAAGAAGGGCATGCGGTAGTTGAACCCAATCGGCTGTCATGCCATCAGTACTATTAACACAGCGAATCGCAATCACATTTTCATAAGTCCTCTGATCTCCCATAACACCCACTGTCTTAATCGGAAGCAATACGGCAAATGACTGCCAAATATCCTGATAGAGTCCCGCCTTCTTAATCTCATCCAAAACACGCTCATCTGCTTCACGTAGAATTTCTAAGCGTTCTTTCGTGACATCTCCAAGAATACGAATAGCAAGGCCCGGACCTGGAAATGGTTGACGTTTGAGAATAACTTCCGGCAAACCAAGATGTTTCCCAATAGCGCGGACTTCATCTTTAAAGAGTTCCCTGAAAGGTTCTATGAGTTTAAGATTTAAATCTTTTGGCAACCCCCCAACATTGTGATGACTTTTAATGGCCTCAGAAGGCCCTCCGGTTGGAGAAATAGATTCAATAACATCAGGATAAAGTGTTCCTTGCGCTAAAAATGCCGCTCCCTTAATTTTTTTTGCTTTATCCTGAAACACCTTTATAAACTCGTCTCCAATAATTTTTCTTTTTTCTTCAGGGTCTTTTACACCCTTTAACCGCTTTAAAAACCCTTTTTCCGCGTTAATGGTGCTTAAATTAATTTTTAAATTGCTTTTAAACGTTTTTTGAACCGTTGTCACTTCATTTTTTCGCAATAATCCATTATCCACAAAAATACAATAGAGCTTCTTGCCAATGGCTCTATGAATTAATACCGCTGCCACGGAAGAATCAACCCCCCCGCTTAAACCTAAAATAACCTTCTTTTCCCCTACTGTTTCTTTAATTTGCTTAACCGTGGCATCAATAAATTTTCCCATGGTCCAGCGTGGTAAACATCCACTAATATGAAACATGAAATTCGTTAAAATTTGTGTCCCTCGTTGCGTATGTACCACTTCCGGATGAAATTGAACCCCATAAATCTTTTTAGAACGGTTCGCGCAGGCCGCGACCGACGCGTTTAAAGTATGTGCGATTTTAATAAACCCTTTAGGAAGAGTTTTAATTTCATCACCATGACTCATCCAACACGTCATATTTGTTGGAAGGTTTGAAAATAAATCTGTATTACTATCAACAAACAATTCTGCCCGCCCAAACTCTCGCTCTTTGCTGGATTTTACCTTGCCTCCCAACAAATACGTAATAACCTGCATCCCATAACAAATTCCTAAAGTTGGAATCCCTAAGTTTAAAAGCCCTTTTTGGGGCATAGGAGATTCTTTATCAAACACACTCAAAGGACCTCCCGAGAAAATAATAGCCTTAGGGTTTATCTCCTGAACCTCTTCAACAGTAATATTATAAGGAACTATTCTACTATAAACTTTATTTTCCCGAACACGGCGCGCGATAAGCTGAGTATATTGCGAACCAAAATCAAGAACAAGAATGACATCTTTATTACGTATCTTACGAATCTTAATGGAAGACGCCATGCGGCCTTTAACTTTTTTTAACTTAGGTAACTTTCCCAAACGTTTTTTAGGATTTGCCTTGAACCGTGATTTTAACCCTGGAATTTTTTGTTCTATTTTTTTAATAATTTTTTTTTCTGCTTTGATTTCCGTCTTTTTTACTGTTTTAGGCATAATTTTTATTTTTAACTCTTATAAGGGTTGAACCCTAATGTTTAATTTTAATTTTGACCTTATTCTTATTTTCCCATCCCCACACGCTGACCAACCTGAAAAACTTTACCCTCTGTCTGAATGGATGGCGCGATAATCATTTCCACATCCTGCATTTCTTTAATATTCGCGGCTCCCAAAGATCCCATAGATGTTTTAAGCGCGCCAACAAGATTCTGTGAACCATCATCAACTTTAGCTGGTCCGAATAAAATTTGTTTAAGCGTTCCTGAAGTTCCTACCTGAACACGCGTGCCGCGTGGGAGATTAGCATGCGAGGTTGCCATTCCCCAGTGATATCCTCCTCCGGGAGCTTCCTTGGACTTTGCAAAGGCAGAACCAACCATAACCGCATCTGCCCCAGCGGCAAAGGCCTTACAAATTTCACCCCCAATACGCATCCCGCCATCTGTAATAATCG
>CAZIRV010000033.1:0-19284 GCA_964541845.1 uncultured Planctomycetales bacterium | reverse complement strand
GATAATATCCATGCTTTAATGAGAATAGCAGAGTTAAAAATAGAACAATTATTTAATGGAATGGGTATAATTACCTGATTTGTATTAATTATGTCTGAATCTGACATTGAAAACATTGAAATCCAGTTGCTTGTTGAGGCGATAAAATCATGTTACGGGTATGATTTCAGACATTACGCGAGGGCCTCTTTAAAACGCAGAATCCTGCAGGGTGTCTCAAAGTCAGGGGTTAAAACAATATCAGATATGATCCCCAGACTCATCCATGACCCAAAATTTTTTTCATTTCTTCTCACGGATTTCTCCATCGTGGTTACAGAAATGTTTCGTGATCCGAAGTTTTATGTGATGATGCGAAAAAAAGTAATGCCGGTTTTAAAGAGCTATCCATTTATAAAAATCTGGCATGCAGGATGTGCTAGTGGAGAGGAAGTGTATTCCATGGCTGTCATGCTTAAAGAAGAAGGACTTTATGACAGGGCGCAGATTTACGCGACCGATTTTAATGATGTGGCACTGAAAATGGCCAAAGACGGTATATATCCGATGAAAAATATAAAAAAATATACTTCAAATTATCAGAAATCCGGAGGCAAGGCATCTCTGGCAGATTACTATCATGGTAAATATGACTCTGTGATTATGAATAAATCTTTAAAAAAAAACATTGTTTTTGCTAATCATAATCTGGCAACCGATGAGGTGTTTGGAGAGATAAACTTAATTCTCTGTCGCAATGTTCTTATTTATTTTGACAGAACGTTGCAAAACCGTGTCTTTGGGCTTTTTAAGGATAGTCTGTGTCACAATGGATTCCTCTGTTTGGGGAATAGAGAGTCTCTTCTCTTTTCGAATATTCAAGACGATTTCATAGATTTTTCAAAAAATGAAAAAATCTATCAAAGAAAAATGTGGAGAACAAAAACATCATGATTTACAGCACAGGGTAAAAGTTCATATTTAGGGATTTTAAAATCATTCCCATTCCACTAAATAATTGCTCTATTTTTAACTCTGCTATTCGTTAAAGCGTCGAGAAAAGCAAAATTGGTTTTGGTCATTATTTAAGAGAGAGGCTAAATGTCGCAAAATTTTTACACTGCGTTATATAAAGCTATTGTTATTGGCGTTTCCGCTGGAGGATTTGATGCTTTAAAATTAGTGCTTTCCCCGCTTCCTGAAAACTTTCCTCTGGCGGTTATCATTGTTCAGCATCTTCATGAGACATCAGATAATTTTTTAGCACGTCATCTTGATACTCAATGCGCGCTATCTGTTAAATTCGCGGATGAAAAAGAAGAGATTATCCCCGGACAGGTTTATATCGCTCCTGCCGGTTATCACCTCCTTATTGAACAGGACAAAACATTTTCTTTAAGCATTGATGATTTGGTTAATTACACGCGCCCTTCGGTTGACGTTCTGTTTGAGAGTGCTTCCGATGCTTATGGGGACGCATTAATCGGGGTTATTCTGACAGGCGCCAACAGAGACGGCAGCCAGGGAATTAAAAAAATAAAAGAGAACGGAGGCCTTACGGTGGCTCAATCACCCCAAACAGCAGCATCTGATACGATGCCCAAAGCGGCTATTGCTACCCATGCCATTGATCATATTTTAGAACTTGAAAAAATCCCTTCCTTCCTTATACAGATAATAGAGGAGAAACATGTCAACTGAAATTGAAAAGCCAAGAATCCTTATTGTAGATGACAGACCGGAAAATCTTTTTGCTATGGAAAAAGTATTACGGAATTTGGACGTGAATTTAATTAAAGTTTCTTCCGGTAATGAGGCCCTAGCCCAAACGCTGCATGAAAATTTTGCGTTAATTCTTCTCGATGTTCAAATGCCGGATATGAATGGATATGAAGTCGCCGATATTTTACGGGAGGAAGAAAAAACAAAACATCTACCGATTATATTTATCACAGCCATTGACCGTGACGAAAGTCGTGAAATACACGGATATGATTCCGGAGCTGTGGATTATATCTTTAAACCAATCGATCCTCGTATCCTGCTCAATAAAGTCAAAATATTTATCGAGTTATATCAATATAAAGAACACCTGGAAGACATGGTCGAACAGCGAACAAAAGAGTTAAGTGTCGCCAAAAACCAGGCTGAGGAAGCCAATCGAGCTAAATCAGAATTTTTAGCAAATATGAGCCATGAGCTACGGACACCGTTAGCTATTTCCAAAGAAGCAATGTCTTTGCTTCTTCGCGAAAAAGTTGGAAAAATAGAAAAAAAACAGGAAGAACTTTTAAATATGGCGAATTCCAATTTGGATCGATTAAGCTTTTTAATTAATGATATTCTTGATATCGCAAAATATGAAGCAGGAAAAATGGAATTACATAAAGAAACTATGGATATTGTCACCTTTGTGAAAGAAAACTTAGAAGGGTGGAAACTAAAAGCGGGTGCGGAGAAAATAAATCTTTGGGTAAGCACCTCAAAAGACACTATTCAAATGTGTGTTGACGGGAATAAATTTTTACAAATATTATCAAACCTCATCAATAATGCGATTAAATTTACGCCGGAAGGTGGTGAGATAGAAGTTTCCATTAAAGACGAGGATAAAGACGTTCTTTTTGCTGTCAGAGACACGGGCTGCGGAATTGCTGACGAAAACATACAAAAACTATTTCAAAAATTTCAGCAATTAAACAGGGAATATGGCTCAGGGACTCAAGGAACGGGGCTGGGATTAAATATAGCCAAATCTATTGTGGAGTTACATGGTGGACGAATGGATGTTGAAAGTACGCCAGGTAAAGGATCAACGTTCAATTTTATGCTCCCGAAGGATGAGGAAAAATGAAAATATTTATTGTCGACGATTCTACCTCAAATCGCAGCACCCTTTCACTCCGGATTATACCAATTCCATTAAATAAGTTCTCATTTAAAAAGCTTATTTACTCGTTGAAACGTCGAGATAAATAAAATTAAATCAGGAATTAATTAGTGGATTTGGTATTACTTCTCAAAACGAGGCTTTTTTTTAAATTTTCCTGGATTTCTACTTGAATATAATTATTTAAGGCTGTATGGTGGATTATATATTTTTGGTATTATACCGATTTCATACAAAAGGTATGATACTAAATTCATCCATATTAATATTTTACTGCTTTTGTTAATTTTACATGGACAGGAACAATCCCTGTTTCTATATTTTTTATATTTTGAGGATTGAACAATTATGAAAAAACCACTTTTACTACAAGCTTTTGAAGGAACTAATAAACGGGTACCTGTTTGGTTTATGCGGCAAGCTGGGCGGTATTTGCCGGAATATCAGGCAATTAAAAAAAAATATCCTATTGAAGAGATGTTTCAGATTCCAGAATTAGCAGCAGAGGTGACGTGTCAGCCGATTGATATTTTAGGGGTAGACGCGGCAATTCTTTTTGCTGACATTCTAACACTTCCGTCAGCGATGGGATTTGATATTTATTTTGATAACAAAAAAGGGCCGCAGATTCAAACATTGAGTGATATCAACAGGGTTCATGATTTTGAAAATTTGTCTCATGTTGCAAAAACTATTAAACTTGTTAATGAACGTCTTCCCGAAGAGATTCCCCTTATTGGTTTCGCCGGTTCTCCGTTTACAGTTTTAACATATTTAGTAGAAGGAGGTTCATCCATTAATTACGCGAAGACATTTCACTTTGCTAACGCGCAGCCGGAAATTTTTCAGCAATTAATGGATCGATTAACGGTCAATACAATTAATTATTTAAACCTTCAAAAAGAGGCGGGTATTAAAGTTTTTCAATTATTTGACAGTTGGGCGGGTATTTTACGTCCGGCAGATTTTGCTAATTGGGTGTTGCCTTACGTTAAAGAGATTTTTAAAGCGATAGATTTACCGTCTATTTATTTTTGTAAGGGCTCACATCACTTACTGCCTTTGATGGATCAATCCGAATCCAACTTCCTTTCTGTCGATCATACAGCTGTTTTAGGACACCACAGCATTATTAATCATACTAAAAAGGGGATTCAGGGGAATTTGTTTAATGGCTTGTTGTATGCGGATTATCTTACTCTTGAAAAAGAATTGAATGATGTTCTGATTGGTGCCCAGAAACATTCCCATTATATTTTCAATCTCAGCCACGGTATCATGCCCGATATGGAAGTAGATAAACTGAAATTTGTCGTTGAAAAAGTTCATGCCTTTCCATGGAAAAATTAAAAAAAAATATTATTATTGTTGGCGGCGGTATTAGTGGGCTATCTCTTTTACACTATCTTAAAATAAAATATTATTTTCAAGAGGACGTTAAAATTACATTGTTAGAAAAAGAAGGGCATTTGGGAGGGACGATTAAAACCCTTTCGCGTAATGGATGTCTTTTTGAAACAGGCCCCAATGGTTTTTTAGATTCTAAACCAAAGACGTTGGAATTCATCAAAGAATTGGGCATTGAAAACGAGCTTGTTCGTGCTGATGAGCAGGCAAAGATTCGATATATTTCCAGCAACAATACGCTTTATCCATTACCAACCAGTCCTAAAGAATTTTTATCTTTTAAGTTACTTAATGGTTTACAGAAATTACGTATTGTGGGTGAACTAATTTCTTCCCGGGGAAATAATCCAAAAGAAACAGTTTATAATTTTGGTAGACGCCGTTTGGGAAAACAATTCGCGGAAATCTTTTTAGATCCAATGGTGAGTGGGGTTTATGGAGGGGACGCGCGGAAAACAGTGCTTAAAGAAGCTTTTCCGAAAATTTATGAATTAGAACAAGAACACGGTTCGTTATTTAAGGCTATGTTTAAATTGAAGGGGGAAAAATCTGGAATGCCTAAGGGAGTATTGACTTCTTTTAATGGAGGGATGTCAACCGTTATAAAGACCCTGGCTGAGCGTTATCAGGCACAGATTTTACTTAATCAAGAAATCAAAACTATTTCCACCCATAAAAGTCAATACATTATCTATTCCGGGAGTTCTCAATATGTCGCTGATGAAGTATTCTTCTGTGCTCCAGCCTACGTGACGGCTACATTGCTTGAAAATATTGATCAACCTCTGGTAGATGCTCTGAGAAGTATTACTTATGCCCCAATGGCGGTGGTTGGTTTGGTTTTTTCTAAGGATGTGTTTACGGAATGTCCGAAAGGTTTTGGCTATTTAATCCCTTCTCTGGAAAAAAAAGAAATTCTGGGTATACTTTTTGATAGCAATATTTTTCCGGACCGTTGTCCTAAAGATAAAATAATATTTCGTATTATGATTGGGGGCGTTAAGCATCCGGATATTTTTAAAAAACCAAAGGAATATCTTGTTGAAATGGCAGTTAAAGAAATCAAAACTCAATTTAATGTTACCGGGTCATTTGAAAAAAGTTTTTTTACGGCATGGCACAAAGCGATTCCTCAATATAATGTGGAATATGTTGAGAGCAAAAAATGTATTAAAGCAAGATTAGAATCTCTACCGAATTTACATATAGTTTCTAACTATTGCGGTGGTGTTTCTTTTAATGATTGCATTGAGAATGCTTACTGGTCTGCGCAGTAATTTTGTTTTGAATACCTCTTGTATTCTTACTAAAATTCTTTACAATTTGGAATTGTTACGAAAAAGAAAGGGAATAATGAAAAATAAAAAAGTATATAGCGTTCTTTTATTGGGGACAACTTTATTGCTTAGCGCTTGTAATCAACGAAGCCCGCGGCAACGGAAGTATGTGGAAATTGACTTGACCCAACCAATATCAAAGGTCAATCAATCTGATCCTCATGTTTTTGAAAAAAAATCAAAAAACATGGGAAATATCGATAAAGGATTTTCCTCGCCTGCCAAGTTGTCTATCTCCTGGAAAATTCCAACGGGTTGGCAGGAAACCAAGGGAAGTAGTATGCGATTGGCTTCGTTTTCAACGTCTAGCGACGATCCTCAAAATCGTATTGACTGTTCAATCGTTTTGTTACGTGGACAGGGTGGAGGATTACAATCTAATGTAAAACGTTGGCTGAGGCAGATTAATGTTGAGGCCTCGGATAAACAATTAAAAGTTTTTTTAAATAATCTGGAAAAAACAAGTACGAAAAGTAGTCTTTCTGTTACCATTGTTGATTTTACAACTTTACAATCTTCGGACGATAAAACGGTTGCCTCCATGATGGTCGCGATTATTCAGCTGAAGGATGCGACTGTTTTTGTAAAAATGACAGGAGATAAAGGCTCAATATTTAATAACACAGAAAAGTTTCGCTTTTTAATCCATTCAATTAAACTTTAATTATATCAACACCCGGAGTTAAATTTAAGAAATTAGCTTAAAAACTCCGGGTGTTGATATGTAGGATTGATCGTTTTATGAATTCACGTATTTTAAAATTTTTATCTTCAATGCAAGTCACAGTTTGTTGTCTGGCATTGTTATTTATTCTTACCTTTTGGGGAACTATTGATCAGGCCACTAATGGGCTTTATTTAGCACAGGAGCGTTTTTTTAATTCTCTTGTTTTTATAATAGGAGGATTTATCCCTTTCCCGGGAGCAAGGCTGGTTTTATGGGTCATGTTTATTAATCTTGTTTTGGCTATGCGCGCACGTCTTGTATTTAGATGGAATCAAGCAGGGATTATTATCATACATATAGGACTTTTTCTTTTTTTTATCTCTGCATTTGTGATATTCCATGGGTCCAAAGAAACACACGTTTCATTATCAGAAGGAAACAGCACTAATGTTTCAACCTCTTATCAGGATTGGGAGTTGTCTGTCTGGTCTCAAAAAAATGAAAAACAGCAGGTTTTAGCGTATGATACTGACGATTTTAAACCAGGGCAAAAATTAAATTTTTCAGAATATGGGATTTCGATTTTTGTAGAACGATATTTTCCGAATGCTGAGGCCTATATACAAAAAGATCCCTCTTACTCTGCTGAAATAGTTAACGCGTCCGGGATCAAATCATTAAAAAAAATTGCCCTTAACCCGGAACCTGGAAATAATTTTCCGGGAGGAATTTTTCGTGTTGAAGGGGCCGACAAAAAAAAATTACGAATCCTTTTGTATGGTGGAGAGGAGAATCAAATAAAAATTTTCAAAGATAATAATGCTTATTATATCAAATTACGGCGAAAACGCGTTTCTTTGCCATTTCTTTTAAAATTAAAAGATTTTAAAAAAGAGCTTTATCCTGACACACAAATGGCACGCAGTTATGAGAGTTTAGTGGAAATTATTCCATCAGAGGGTGGTGGGGCGCGAGAAATTTTGATATCAATGAATAAACCGTTACGTTACAAAGATTTTACGTTGTATCAAGCCTCTTATGCTGTTGATAAGTTCGGTCGGGAGATGTCTACTTTAGCCGTAGTCAAAAATGCCGGACGATTATTGCCGTACATTTCAAGTTTAACAACATGTTTTGGATTGTTGCTTCATTTAATAATGATGGGGCTACGAAGAAAAAAATTAAAAAATGGGTAAAAAATTCATAATTATAGCGCAGAGCAAAAATTCTGCAACACCGAACACAGGGTGGGCTTCTCAAGAAAAAGAAACTAAAGGTCGCAAAACTTTTGTACTGTGCTATATATTTTTATTTTTATTTTTAAGTGTTCCTATTATTTCTGCCCAACCTTCATGTTCTCTTGAAAGGAAGGTCAAACCGAAAAAAGTTGCGTCGCTTGAGTCTTTCAAAGGCCTTCCTATTTTACATCAGGGGCGGGTCAAACCTTTGGATACATACGCGCGCAGTCTACTTCTGCAATTTTCAGGACGGCGTTCCTATAATCGAAAACCCGCGATTGAATGGTTAGCGGCACTTGTCTTTGCTCCGAAAACAGTTTGGAATGATAAAGTCTTCCTTATTAATAACCCTCAAATTCCAATGGCCCTAGGCATTAAGCCGGAGAAAAAACGGCATTACAGTTTTAATCAATTAAACCAAAGGTATTCTAAATTTGAGGAACTCGCCCGTGCAGCTGATCAGGTTGAAGAAAAAGAACGGACGATCGTTGAACAGGAAATCTTACGTGTTTATTACAATGTATCGTTATTTCTCCAGCATAACAATTTATCTAACTTTGCTTTTCCGCATAAAGATTTTCAAATTACAGATTCCAGGATTATTAAACGCATGGGACTTTCCAAACAAAATGGGTACAGTTTCTTGGATATTGCGTTAAAGGCAGACGTCCTTCAGGAGGCAACAAAGTATTTAGACGTCAATAAAATGGAGACCTGGTCTGATGAAGATAGAACATTATTTCAATTGTCGAACAATCTTTATAAATGGTCACGACATTATCAAAATTTACCTTTTCATGTGATTCCAATGGTTAAAAGAGAAAGGAATACCTGGATTAGTCCATGGGATGCCATTGGAGACGAATTCTATGACACACGTATTCGGCAAGAGATTACCTTATGGCGTGATTTAACTGTTTATTATTGGAATGGGGAACAGCTCTTTTTTGATACCGCGGTTAAGGCATTACAAATTTCGACAATGAGCCGACTGGAAAAAAAAGAACGCGAGGGTATCAGAAAAATTCCATCTGAGTTGCTCTATAATAAGGGGAATTTTCTTCTATGGGCGAAATTATTTTATGGATTAGCTTTTTTAGTATTTTTATTTTCATTGTTTATACCGAGTTCCTGGTTGCATCTAATGAGTTTCATTTGTATTGTTTTAGGAATAATTCCTCATATTATCGCCTTTGCCCTAAGGATTGTAATTATGGGACGGCCTCCGGTTACCAATCTTTTTGAAACATTTGCTTTTGTTAGTTTAATGAGTGTTATTATCGGTTTAATTATTGAGATTCGTAATAAACAATGGGTCGGCATTGTGGTTTCCAGTGTCTGTGGGTTTGTGTTTTTAATGATTTCCGGAAAGTATGCCGCTGAGGGCGACACAATGCAGATGCTGGTAGCTGTTTTAAATTCTAATTTTTGGCTGACAACCCATGTAATCTCTATCACCATTGGATACGCAGGGTGCTGTGTTGCCGGGATTATCGGCCATATGTATCTTCTTCAGAGTTTATCTAAAAATTTTAGTAAAAAATTCTTAAATTCTGTCTATCGTAACCTCGTCGGCACTTTAACCTTTGGTTTGTTCATGTCATTTTTAGGAACATTTCTTGGCGGTATTTGGGCGGATCAATCTTGGGGACGTTTTTGGGGGTGGGATCCTAAAGAAAATGGAGCATTATTAATTGTGATTTGGTGTGCCCTGATTTTACATGCCAAAGTCGGGCGTCTTATTGGACCAGTCGGTGTTGCCGTAGGTGCTGTATTAGGGAACATTGTTGTGATGTGGGCATGGTTTGGAGTTAATCTTTTAAACATAGGGCTTCATTCCTACGGTTTTACGTTCGGAATTGCTAAAAATTTATTGATTTATGTGCTGGCTGAAATTATATTTTTAATTTCTATTGTCCCGTTGATCAAAAAAAAAATTAAAAGTTAAATGTCAAAAATTTTATGAAAGCAACGTATCATAAAATTTTTTAGAAGTTTTTGTGAAAATTTTTCCGGTAGGATAAAGAATGCCAAGCGGGCGCCGTAAAAAAAGATCTTCTGCCTGAATCGCCTCTAATGAGCCATCCTTTAATTCTTGTGTTATTGTATTTTTAGGCACAATGGCGCATCCCATGCCAATTTTAACAGCACTTTTAAGGGTTTCAATATTGTCATATTCATGAACAATTTCAGGAAAAATTTTTTTCTTTCGAAATAGTTGATGGATTGATTTCCCTGTTGGGGTGCTAAAATCAAATCCAATAAATCTCTTTTGATGCATATCTTTTAGGTAAATTTTTTTCTTGTTTAATATTTTTTGTTGAGAAGATTGGACAAGGATTAGTTTATCTTCTGAAAAAATTTTAGAGACAATCCCGGGGGACTTTTTTGGAAAGGCGACTAAACCAAAGTCAATGGTGCGGTTTAAAATCATCTCGTAAATGGTGTTGTTATGACAATATTCTAAATGAATATTAACTCCCGGGTATTTGCGCAGAAAGGAACAGACCTTTTTTTGTAGTTCATGTAAGCCAATGCTGTAGATAGTCGCAATTCGAATTGTTCCGGTATACTTATGGTTAGTTTCCGTGATGCGTAATTTAGCCTCTCCATATTGTTTTAAAATGTTTTCAGCAAAAGGTAAAAAAATTTTTCCTCCTTCCGTTAGTGATGTTTTTTTCCCTTGGCGTTCAAAAAGTTTGCTTCCAAGTTTTTGTTCAAGAATACGAATATGCTGAGATACAGCGGGTTGAGTAATAAAATTTCTTTCAGCAGCAACACGAAAAGAATTAAATTTAGCGACGGAAACGAATGTTTTGATAAAAAATAAATCAACCATAAAAAATATGATAACACTAAAAATTACTTTCAGGTATAATATTTTTTTTTATTTAAACATCCCCTCGACTCTGATTTAAAATAGGAGCACTTTCTTAGTTTATTTTTAACTCGACTTCGGACATATTTTTTGTTAAGTTCACTATCGTCTATTCTTTTCATTCTTTAGGTGGCAATTAATACCAATTACGTTAAATAATGACCAAAACCTATTTTGCTTTTCTCGACGCTTTAACGAGAATAGCAGAGCTAAAAATAGAGCAATTATTTAACGTAATTGGTATAATAATTATTCTTATAATTATTACATTTAGATATGACTACGCGTGATGGATGAACAAATTTCAAGAAGAGAATTTTTTAAATCAGGGTTACAATCGTTAGGCAAGAGTTTAAAAGAAGCAACAATAACCTTGTACTCGAAGGAAGACCCTGTGTCTGAACGCAAACCATCCTTGATCCGTCCACCCGGAGCTCTTCCAGAAAGAATATTTCTAGAAAAATGTACACGTTGCAATGAATGCGTTAAGGTTTGTCCGAAAGAATCGATTATGAAATTCGTGGAGGAAAAGTTTCCACACCATCTAACACCAATTTTACAACTGCGAAAATCTCCTTGTGTGATGTGTGAAAATTTTCCTTGTATTGAGGCCTGTGAACCCAAAGCCCTGGTGAGGCTATCGGGTCCCAACAGCATTAAGCTTGGAACAGCTGTGGTTAATTCAAAAATTTGTTATGCATACAATGGACAACACTGTGCTTTTTGTATCAATGAATGTCCTTTAAAAGGGGAGGCCGTTTGGGCGGATGAGTCCTGCCGCCCCAAAATTAATCCTGAAATATGCACAGGGTGCGGTAAATGTGAACATGTTTGTCCAACCCGGCAATCGGCCATTACTGTAAAAGCATAAGGCCGCTTCGTTTTAGAGAAACGACTTAAAGTCGCAAACCTGTCTTATAGCACAGAGCAAAAGTTCTGCAACATCGAACATGAAGTGGGCTTGTCGAGAAAAAGAATCTAAATGTCTCAAAACTTTTGCACGGAGCTATACTTGAGTATATTTATATATTAATAAGGATCGGCTCAAAAATAACCTCGACAACTATATATCTCAACCCGACAACACCTATTTCATACTTGTCGAGGTTATTTTTGAACGATTCCTAAATTTTAAACAGAGGAAAATAACTATGAATGAAAAAATTAAAAATAAAAAAGTTATTATCGTTGATGATAGTCATGTGGACCGTGAAATTCTAAAAGCCTGTTGTGTGAAAATGGGGTTGGAAATTGTATCGGTGGAGGACTCAGCTTATGCGACGCTATCAAAAATGGATTTATTGGTTCAGCAAAATGATATTCCCGACCTCATCCTTTGTGATATTATGATGGTCGGAATGGATGGATACGCTTTAGCTGAAGAAATTCGAGGAGATAAAAGGTATGATGGGATAAAATTAATCGCGATATCTTCCGATGTGGATTCCGGATTAGTTAGAAAAGAAGGAGATAAAGGATTTGATGCCTTCCATCCTAAACCGGTTGCTATTGACACATTAGAAACAATCATTGAAAAAATTTTATAGAAAATAAAATATTATGATTTCCGTTCAAGAAGCAGAATTTATTATTACAGAAAATATTAAGGTTTTCCCATGCATTTCCATCCCTTTACAAGAGGCTTTTGGGATGATTTTACAAGAAAACATTTGTGCTGATCGAGACCTGCCACCATTTCATCGGGTGGCTATGGATGGAATTGCGATTGATTTTACATCGTGGGAAGAAGGCCATAGAGTATTTACTATAGAAGGGGTTCAAAGGGCAGGAAGCCCGCGACTTGCTTTACAGAATAAGAGTGCGTGTCTGGAAGTGATGACAGGAGCCATGCTTCCCCAGGGGTGTGATTGTGTTATTCCTGTCGAAAATATTGAAGTCAAAGAGGGGCGGGCATATTTAAGAGCAGACTTTAAGTTAATTTTGATGCAAAATGTACATCAGCAAGGTTCAGATTACAAACAAAGGAACACGCTTCTTACAAAAGGTTGTCAACTATTACCACCCCAAATCGCTGTTGCCGCTTCCGCTGGAAAATTTGAAGTACGTGTCGCTTACACTCCAAAAATTGCCATCATTTCCACAGGAGATGAACTTGTGGAAGTGGATCAACATGTTGAACCTTATCAAATCCGTCAGTCTAATTCCTATGTGTTACAGTCCGCGTTACAACTCCATGGATATAAATGTGCAACACGATTTCATATTAAAGATGACAAAAAAATTCTTGTTGAGCGCTTAAATCAAATTTTTGCTGAATTTGACTTATTTATTCTTAGCGGAGGTGTTTCTATGGGAAAATTCGATTATGTGCCTCAAGTGCTGAGGGAATTAGGTGTAAATATATTGTTTTGTAAAGTTAAACAGCGTCCTGGAAAGCCATTTTGGTTTGGAAAAACGACAGAAGGAAATCCGGTTTTTGCCCTTCCTGGAAATCCTGTAGCAACCCAAATAGGTGTTTATCGCTATGTGCTTCCTTATTTGAGTAGGGCCTCTGGAGTAATTTTAGCATCAGAAAAATATGTTGAACTTAGTGAAGAAGTTGCCTGCAAAACCCCATTCACTTATTTTCTTCCAGTTAAAATATGTAGCCCTTTTGGAGCTAAATTAATCGCGATGCCTGTTTCCACACATGGCTCCGGAGACTATGCCTCCTTGGCCAAAACCGATGGTTTCATTGAGCTTCCTGCCGATACCTTTAAATTTGCTAAAGGACTCGTAGCACCTTTCTATCCATGGTAAGATTAATCTTATGATTTATGATGCCTTTCAAAAAAAAGCCTTCCAATATATTCAGCAAGGACATTCGGTCATTGTTGCCGCACCAACCGGAGCTGGAAAGACCGTGATAGCAGAACATGTCATTGAAAATTGTTTGAAAAAAGGAGAAAAGGTCATTTACACCTCGCCCATCAAAGCCCTTTCTAATCAGAAATACCGTGATTTTAAAGATGATTACGATGAACATGTAGGGATTCTTACCGGAGATGTGACCATCAACGCGGATGCCTCTACGTTGATTATGACGACAGAAATTTTTCGTAATAAAATTCTGGAAGAGCAATCAAGTTTAAAGGACTACTCCTGGGTCATTTTTGATGAAATTCATTATTTGGATGATCATGACCGAGGCAGTGTATGGGAGGAATCCTTGATATTTCTTCCACCGCATATGAACCTTTTAGGCTTATCGGCAACCATTCCAAACATTGATGAAGTGGTGGAATGGTTACAGTTTATTCATAAACGTCCTATTAAAATTGTGAAAAAATTTAAACGCCCTGTGCCATTACATATGTATTTTCAATGTCAGGGAGAGATCTATGATGATTTTGATCAAGTGGTCAAAAAAGGATTCCAAAGTCCTACGGTAAGCCAATATCATAATAGGCGTATTCCCAGAACAGTTCATCTTAAACCAAACAATCCTGTTAGCCTTATTAAGCATCTTGCGGAAGAAAACAGACTTCCATGTATTTATTTTGTATTTAGTCGACGGAGGACAGAATATCTCGCTGAAGAAATGCAATGCTTTGATTTTCTAACCGCGAAAGAAAAAGAGAGAATTAAAATTTCTTTTCAGCAATTATGTGAACGGTTTGATTTAGATGGAGATTCAGGAGCAGCGAAGCTTCAATTTTTTATTGAACGTGGTATTGCGTATCATCACGCAGGAATGTTGCCCACATTGAAAGAGGTTGTTGAGAGGCTTTTTACCAGCCGAATGATTAAGGTTATTTTCACTACCGAAACCTTTGCTTTAGGAATCAATATGCCTGCCCGTTCTGTGATTCTTGATGAATTAAGTAAATTTTATGGCTATGGATTTAATTTGCTTAAAACCCGTGATTTTTATCAAATGGCGGGTCGAGCCGGTCGACGTTCGATTGATAAGGAAGGGTTTGTGTTTTGCCGGATTAATCCACATTATACGACGTCTTCTGAGCTTCAACGGATTATTTATGGTGAAACAGAGAAAGTTTTTTCACAGTTTAATGCCTCATACGCTACATTAATTAATCTTTACGTGAAACATAAAGAAAAACTTTATGATATTTACCCTCTCTCGTTGCATCATTTTCAGGAAAAAAAATATGCGAACAGAACGCCGTCCGAAAGTCTTTCAACTAGGAATAAATATCACAAAGATTTCTCACCATGCTCTAAAAGAGCCCTGTCTCTTTTAAGAGCTAAGGTTCGTCTTTTAAAAAATTTGGGACATATCCAAAAGAACGTATTAACCGAAAAGGGGTTATTTGCCGGAAAAGTATATGGGTACGAACTTGTATTAAGTGAACTTTATGTGCGTGGTCTTCTGGATCAGTTATCCGTTAGAGATTTAGGACTTTTAATTTTAGCCGTTATTTTTGAACCCCGTAAAGGAATGCGCCGTCTGCCTCTACCGAAATTTCTTAAAGAAATCGCGAATATTACCGAAGCTATTTCCAGAAAAATTAATCGCGCTGAAAAAAAATTTCACATTAAACCGCTGACCAAATGTCCTTGTTTTCACCTTTCTAATTCTATGGAGGCATGGCTGAAGGGGGAGTCATTTGATATAATTTTAGAAATGACTTCCGCCGATGAAGGGGAGGTTGTTCGTTATTTTCGTATGACTATTCAAATTCTTCGTGATATTCGAAACGCAAAGGTTTCTGATGAATTACGACACAAACTTAACAAACTTCTTATTTTAATTAATCGTGATGTCATCGACTCCGAAAAACAGCTGAGGAATTAGGAGGCTGGCTTATTTTTATTAAAACCCCTTCAATCTCTCTTAATTTTCTACTAATACTTTTTCCCAAAGAGATTGATTTAATAACGTGTCCCGGAAAAATTGTCTGTCTATTTCAAATTGAGAAGAAGAAGGGGGGTGCAAAGGAAGTTCTATAGTAAATATAGTCCCATTCACTTCATGGCTATTGATATCTATCTTTCCACCGTGGTGGTAAACCAAAAAATAAGAGGCCATTAAGTAAAGACCGAATTCTTGTGAATTGTCTTTATTTCGGACAAAGAACGGATCAAAGGCAGATCGAAATATTTCATCAGCAAATCCAGGGCCATTATCCCGAATTTTAATTATAACGCTGTCTTTTTCTTTATCGAACCGAGCCGTTATTTCAATATGACATCCTTCAGGTAAGTTGAGAATTTCATCTTTTAATAATAATTCAAAAATACGGTAAAATTTCGCTTTGTCTGCTGTAAGAAGAGGAAACTGTTCGGATATTTTACAGTCAATCTGGATGCTTTTTGGTTTTATGTCATCTTGCAGGCCAGCTAAGATTTCTTCTAAAACTTTATGCAATTGCAAAGAATCATTATATTCAAAAACTGTTCTATTAGAAACAACTAACAAATCAGAAAGCAGCTCTGTGATGCTATCCAGCGATCCTTGTGCCTGGTTATAAAAATCCAGCCAAAAATCAGGATTGTTTAGATGGTCTAAGTTCACCCGCTCTTCTTTTAGTTTCTTAGGGGTTAATTTAAGGAATGTTTTAATGGCCACAAGTGAATTATTGACGTGATGTCTCATGCCTGTTGCCAGAAGGCTGAGGCTGATAATCCGATCAGCAATCATGAGTTTATGAAGAGAGGATAGCTTTTCAGTAACTAATTGATCTCTTTGTTTTTGTAGAATAAAAAATTCTATGCCCCGCATCAATGTCATTTGTAAATCAGGAACCATCCAGGGTTTTGTAATATATTTATAGATAGAACCGGTATTAATAGCCGCAATAGCGGCATCCATGTCCGAGTAAGCAGTAACCAGAATGCGTAAGATTTGAGGACAAAGATGCCTGGTTTTTTTGAGTAATTTCGTTCCAACTTCATCAGGCATACGTTGATCCGTGATTAAAATAGCAATATCGTCTTTATGATTTAAAAGGATTTCATAGCCTTTTTTAGCACTTGAAGCCGTAAAAATACGGAACGTATCATTTAAGGCTTCCGCAAAATATTTTAAAGATTTTTCTTCATCATCGACATAAAGAATAGCGTATTTTTTGTAATCATAGAGTGGGTTCATAATGAGGCTCCTTTAATTTTTTTGAGGGATATTTTTTATTAATAGGCAATTCAAGACTAAATTCTGTAAATTTTTGCGGCGCATTATTAATTTTAATATGCCCCTTATGTTGTTGTATGAGTCGATAGCAGATGCTCAAACCTAATCCCATACCTTCCCCGACCTTTTTAGTGGTAAAGAATGGATCAAAGATTTTATCGATATGTTTCTTGTCGATACCCCTTCCATTATCCCGAATGGTTAAATACAGAAAATTATTTTTTGTCTGGCTTTGAATGAGGATTTTAGCGGTTAGTTTGTCTGAGTGTTTGAGTTTCACAGAGTCAATGGCATTTTGTATGAGGTTTAATAAAACCTGAATGAGAAGATTTTTATTACCATAGACTGTGTGATTGGCATCAATATGTGTTTTGATGGCAATATGACTTTTCCATTGATTGCTAAGAAGTTTTAATGTGGTCTCAATAATTTCATATATTTTAACTGTAGCAAATTGTCCTGGAGCGGGGTGAGCAAATGTGCGCAGGTTAGAAACAATTTGCTGTATACGATTTAGTCCATCCTTCATGTCTTGAATATTTTCTTTATATTTAAGGGTGTTTCTTTTTGGTAACAATTTTTCTTTTTGACCTAAAACATACAGGATGGAACTTAAAAAATTTAAGGGGTTATTAATTTCATGAATGATGCCTGCACTCATACGCCCTAATGAGGCAAGTTTTTCTGTTTGGATAAGCTGAATTTCCATCTGTTTGATTTCTTTGAGGCTATTGCCTAATGTCTGATTTTGTTCTGTTAATTTGCATTGTAAATGAGAGGTTTTTATTAAATTTTTAACTCTGGCGTACAGTTCGGCAGAAGAGAAAGGTTTTGTGATAAAATCCGTTGCCCCGGCAAATAACGCGCGCATTTTTGTTTGTTCATCCGCGCGCGCGGTTAATAAAATAATAGGGATATTTTCAGTGGAAGGGTCTGATTTTAATTCTTTGCAAACTTCAATGCCGTCTTTTTTGGGCATCATCATATCCAGAATGATTAAATCAGGCAGATGAATTGTTGCTTTATTAATAGCTTCCTGTCCGTCTACAGCCTCTAAAATAGTGTATTCACGACCCATTTCATACGCGATAAATCGAAGGATATCGGGCGCATCATCAACAATGAGAATTTCAGGACGGTTATTTTGTCTGACATTTTTAAAGTGGAGGGGTTTTTGAGGGCGTGTAAGAAAAGGAGAGTATTCTGCTTTACGATAAATGCTTTCTAGCCAATCATTAGAAGATCGATTTTCGTTGAGTTCGACAGATTTTTTTGCTTGAGGCAAATTTAATGGGGCAGGTTTATACGGAATTTTAACAGTAAAAGTTGTTCCTTTATTTTTTTGACTATCAATAGAAATCGAACCGCCATGAGCTTCGGTTAACTCTTTAACTAAAGATAATCCAATCCCTGAACCTTGGTATCTTCGTCGCATGGATGTGTCAGCCTGCCAAAAGCGGTCAAAGATAAAGGGGATGTCTTTTTCTGAAATACCAATTCCGGTATCCGTAATTTTAAATAGCAGGGTTTCTTCTTTTTTGAGTATTTTGATTTCAACCAGCCCGTTTTTAGGTGTGAATTTAATTGCGTTAAAGATTAAGTTTAATAGAATTTTTTCTAATTTATCCTGATCAGCCAAAACGCAACTAATATCTTCCTGTATATGAGAAGTAAACTTTAGACCTTTTTGGTTAATAGCCCCCTGAATAGAGGAGATTAATCCTTTAATAAAAAATGAGATATTAATGGCCGTTGATTTGATTTCCAGTTTGCCTTCTTCTAGTTTCACCAAGTCCAGGAGATCATTAATTAATTTAAGCAGACGCAGGGTGTTCATATACATAATCGTTAAACAATCATTGGTTTCTTCGTCGAAGTGTAAGTTTTTTTCTTTACGGATTTTTTCTAAGGGGGCCAAGAGTAAGGTTAGCGGGGTGCGGAGTTCATGGCTGATATTGGCAAAGAAACGATTTTTCAGTTTATCAACTTCGATGAGTTTTTTACGGCTTTGATCTAATTTGTAACGAAGTTCAAATTCCTGAAAACGAAGCCGGTTATAAAAATAGTTTCCGGTAATGGCAATGATTCCGGTTAAGATAAGAAAATATAGGTTATTAAATAAAATTCCTTTATTTTCAATAGATCCATGAATAAAACAGGCGCCTAAATACATGCTTATTATTAATCCAAAAGTTGTTAAATCTTCTTTTAAGTTTCCATGAAAAACAACGTAAATGGCCAAAATGAGAAGATTTAATCCTGCATAATAAGGAGAAACAGCCCCTTCGGATACAGCAATCATCCAACACATAAAAAATCCGGGTTGAATATACCAGAGAATTTTTAAAACTTGATAATTTTTTTGTCCAAAAGATGTTTTAAAAAGCCACCAACCTAAAACGGCCAATAAAGAACAAATAATTCTTAATTGAAAAAAATACCAAAGGTTCGTTGGGTAAACAAAGAAATCTAGAAAGCTCCCAACAGGCATAAGGATCATTAAAAGAATACAAGCTACTTTAGCGTTATGAACCCATGTTTCACGATCGTACTTCAGGAATGCAGTCTGAACCTGATCGTTGGTCAGGGTTTTTGTTTTCATCATGAGCAGGTCTCCGTACTTCTAAAAAGAGATTTATTCCGGTTGAATCTGATTTAATGTTGATACGCTCTAAGGATGCCTGGTGGGGTTTTAGAGCAGTTAATTGTTTGCTGTCTCTGTAAACTAAATGCCATTCAAGGATATAACGCATTGAATTTTTAATAGGATTAGATGAATCTACATTGGTAACGA
>CAZIRV010000032.1:0-19661 GCA_964541845.1 uncultured Planctomycetales bacterium | reverse complement strand
CAAAGTCAGTATTTTAATGCCCGTTTATAATGGCGAACAATTTCTTTCTCAAGCAGTTGAGAGTATGCTCAAGCAGACATTTAAGGACTTTGAATTTATCATCATTAATGATGGATCAACGGATAAAACTCGGGAAATGCTTGAGTCTTTTGAAGATTCCCGAATTTATCTAATTCATCAGGAAAATAGAGGAGTTACAAATAGTCTTAATAAAGGGATTGACCTTGTTAAGGGGGAATATATCGCGCGTATGGATTGTGATGATATCAGTCAACCGGAGCGTTTGGCTAAACAGGTAGAATGGCTTGAGGCTCATCCCGACTGTTGTGCTGTGGCGACGAAGATTACTTATATTGGTAGTCATGCAGAGCAAATAGAAGGAGGCTGGAAAATTGAGCAGCTTTCTGTAACATCAGACGAAATACGTAAAAATCTTCCAATAGATAATTGCATCGTTCATCCGAGTGTTATGATTCGAACCGCTGTTATTAAAAAATACCGCTATAACCTTGAGCAAAGTTATTCGCAAGACTATGATTTATGGATGCGTCTTGTTTCGGATGGGTTGAAAATAGAAAAGCTTAATGAAGTTCTTTTAAAGCTTAGAGCGCACAAGATGTCGATTTCAACTATAAGTGAGAATAAATTTGGATTGCGTAAAATTATTTACGTTAAAGGAAGGTATCTGCGGTTTAGAATTTTTAGATTAAAGAAATTTAACTGGTTTGATTTTTGTGTTTTTAAAGAGTTTACGCGCGCTGTTATTTCGGTTTATGTGATAGGGCAAATACGCAGTGTTTTGGTGACAAGAAAAATGTAGGGAACGGTCCTTACTAAAAAACAAAGGAGAATAAGTAATGGCAAAAGCAAAGGCAAGACATATTTTGGTTGATACTGAAAATCAATGTGAAGAATTAAAATCTCAAATTTTGGGCGGCACGGATTTTGCGGAGGTCGCTAAGCAGCATTCCAAATGTCCTTCAGGAGCGCAGGGCGGTGAGTTGGGAGAGTTTGGTCCAGGTCAAATGGTTCCGGAATTTGATAAAGTTGTATTCAGCGCGGATGTCAATACTGTTCAAGGGCCGGTAAAAACACAGTTTGGATATCATTTGTTGGAAGTAACAAGTCGCTCAGAGTGAGTTTAAAAGGAACACAGGGAAAATAGTCATGTGCGGGATTGCCGGATATTTTTTAAAAGAAGTCGATAAGCATCCTTTTGGGGATATTGACCATTTGCTTAAACCCATTCGTCCCCGTGGGCCTGACGATGAAGGGGTGTGTTTAATTGACAGGGCAAATAAATCCTGTCAACTGTACCAGACAGAAAAGACAACGCCCTCAGTGGCTTTCCATTTGCCATCTTTAAATAGTACCGAGTCTGTCATTCCTCATGATTTAGCCTTAATTCACACGCGTTATTCAATTATTGATTTATCCAGTGGAGGGCATCAGCCTTTTGTGAGCCGGGATAAATCTGTCATCGCTGTTTTTAATGGAGAAATTTATAATTATCTTGAATTGCGCAAAGAACTTTCTTTATTAGGGGCTCAATTTAAAACGTCTTCGGATACAGAGGTTCTTGTTGAGGGATATTGCATTTTAAAAGATAAAATTTGGTCACGACTCAACGGTTTTTGGGCGGTGGCTTTATATGATTTTAAGAAAAACAGTGTTGTTCTTTCCAGAGATCGAATTGGTGTGGCCCCGCTTTATTATAGAGAGACGGACAAAGGACTTTATTTTGCCAGCGTGATTCAGTCTTTGATTGATATTCAGCCGGAAGGTATCACACGTAACGATGATGTTATTCAGGGATTTATTCAATGCAGCATTAAAGATCATGATAATACAACCTATTATTCTGAAATTAAAAGTATTCCTTCTAAAGCAACCGTTACTTTTGAGGTTGGTCAACATTCATTTTCTCAAGGAAAGCGAAATCAATATTGGGATTTTCCGCAGTCACGTCTGACTGTCGCGGATATTTCGTTTGACGAGGCCGTTGAAAAATACCGGAAGACTTTTTTTAGTGCTGTTGAGCTTCGTTTAAGAGCAGATGTAAAGGTGGCTTTTGAATTAAGTGGAGGATTAGACAGCTCTTCTGTTGTTGCGGCAGCGGCCATTCTTCGCAAGAATAATGTAACAACGTACACGGCAGAAGTGAAGGGGGCTGATGAAGTTCCGTATGCGCGTTCAGTATTTAAAAAATATCCAGTGGATTATCATATTTTACAAAATCTGGAAGATGACCTCATTACGGACTACAAAGGTTTTTCACGAGTTATGGAGGAGCCCTTTGATAATCCTAACGCGTATACGCATCATCAGATGCTTCAGATTATGAAAAAAGAAGGTGTTGATGTTGTTATTACCGGGGCTGGGGGGGATGAAATATTGGCAGGTTATGAAAGTGTTTTTTGGCTTCAGGCGTATAAGGAATTAAAAAAAGAAGGGGCGGGTTCATTTTTACACGCGGATTGGTATGAATTTGTCCGGCGGTTTAAAACATGGCAGACATCTTATAAAACATTGAAGCATTATCTTTGCGATCCTTTTAAAAGAGTTACAGAGCCTTTTACTGCTCAGAAACCAAAAATAAATGTTCCGGATTTTTCAACAAGTGCTTTAGAGCATCACAATCGATATAACACGCTGTCTTTCCATGAGAGGACTCGTTATCATTTTAATGTCGCGTTGGTTCCGTTTTATATGCGTAGCAGTGACCATTTTACAATGGGGATCCCTATTGAACACCGTTTTCCATTGTTGGATTATCGGATGATTGAGCTGGGGTTACAGCTTCCGGCTTCGTATCTTTTTAACGGAGGGTGGACGAAATATATCTTACGTAAGGCAATGGAACCGTATTTACCCAAGAAAATTCTTTGGCGACGAAAAAAATCAGGATTTTTTTTCCCTTACGGGGCCTATTTAAAAGCCAAGAAATCTACTTATGAACCTATGTTGAACAGTTTAAGAAAAATAGATTTTCCTATAGATGAGTTTAGTTCTTATGATCAATTATGCAACGTTGATCCTGTTATGCTTTGGAGGCTTGTTTCTACAGCCATCTGGGTAGAGCAGAATAAAAGAATTTTTAAATAAATATAAGAGGAGGGGCTTGTGGGGAGAATAAAAACAGCTTTAAAACTAATATTTACGGGAAAATTCTCTGAATTAATTCGTAAGACCAGGCAGTATTACCAGGATGTGAAAAATAAGCATGTTGTTCTTGATTATCCGCGGACGTTGATGATTGAGCCGACAAATACATGCAATATTAATTGTGTCACATGCCCTACAGGATCAGGAAAAATGAATCGTCCGAAGCACCAGATGACATTGGAGGAATATAAAAGTATTATTGATCAGGCAACGGGTTATACAAAAGAAATTACTTTATGGGGATATGGTGAGCCCTTTTTAAATAAAGAAATTTTAGAAATGATTCATTATTCAGTGGATAAGGGAATGGCGGTTATTACGAGTACAAATGGCATGCTTTTTCGGACTCTGGAGTACTGTCAGAAGATTATTAAAACAGGGTTGCAGCGTTTGATTGTTTGTATTGATGGTTCAGATCAACGGACACTGGAAAAATTTCGTGTTAACGCGAATTATGAAAAGATTGTTAGTGGCATTAAAATGCTCAATGAGGCAAAACAACAATTGCGTTCGGAAACACCTAAAATTGAAATGCAATTTATCATCATGAAACATAATGAGCATCAGCGTGAAACAATGCAAAAATTGGCTGAGGAACTGAAGGTGAGTGTTTACACGGAAAAAGAGGTCGGAGTCGATGCTAATGACCCGGATTTTCAGGAAAAATGTAAAGAATTGCTTCCTTCAGATCTTACTTTAAGCCGTTATTACAAGAAAAAAGATGGGACGTACGTTTTGAAAGGAACAGCCCCTAATTATTGTTCCGTTGTTAACTGCTCGACAGTGATTAACTCAGACGGCAGTGTGATCCCATGTTGTTATGATTTATATTCAAAGCATATCATGGGAAATGTTTTTCAGGATTCCGGGTTGAAAGAGGTTTGGAAAAACAAACGCTATCTTTCTTTTCGAAAAGCAATTTTAAAAAATCGTTCTAAAATTCCAATCTGCAAGATTTGTTCTGAAGGCCGTCGAGTGAGTAATAGAAAGGAGTTGTAGAGCTAATATGCGCATAGCCTTTATTGTTGATTCATTTCCAATTTTATCGGAAACGTTCATTTTGAACCAAATTACGGGTTTGATTGATCTTGGACATGAGGTAGAAATTTTTTCCGGAGCCCGGCCCACCGAACGGGATTTTCATAATGATATTCAGAAATATGACCTTTTAAATCATACCTATTACCATAACGACAAACCTTCCAATAAATGGGTGCGTTTTATTGAAGCGGCTTGGTTGTTTTTTTCAAACGCGCATAAAAATCCCAAAGCAATTTTCAGATCATTAAATTTTTTAAAATACGGAAGAAATGCACTGTCTTTGACCTATTTTTATAAAGCCATCCTTTTTGTCTGTATTGGGCGTTTTGACATTATCCAATGTCATTTTGGCCCTAATGGAAACTTAGGGGTATTGCTCAAAGAGTTGGGTATTCGTGGAAAATTAGTGACGATGTTTCATGGGTATGATATCCGTCAAGGAATTGAACAGGGAGGGGATATTTATAAAAAATTATTTGAGAGAGGAGAGTGTTTTTTAAGCATATCTTATTATAATTATAAATATCTTATTGAGTTTGGGCTGGATTCTCAAAAAATCATCAATCATCCTGTGGGTATTGATTTGACACGGTTTCCCTTTAAGCAAAGAAATTTTTTTAAAAAAAAGGGTGACATCGTAAAGATCATTACGATCGCACGTTTTATTAAAGTGAAAGGTCTTCATTATGGTATTCAGGCGATTAATCAATTGGTTCATGAAAAGGGAATAAGGAATATTGAGTATCGTATTGTTGGTGATGGGGAGTTGCAAGGGGAATTGCGGGAAATGGTTGAAAAATATCAGTTGCAAGAGGTGGTGCATTTTGTTGGCGCGCAAAATCAGGAAGGCATTAGTAGCCTTCTTCAAGGCTCGGATCTTTATTTCTTACCGAGTATAGCAGAAGCGCTACCAGTTGTTCTTATGGAGGCACAGGCCGTAGGGCTTCCTGTTGTCGCGACTAATGTGGGGAGTGTTGCTGAACTTATTAAGGATAATCTTTCCGGATTTCTTGTTTCTTCTGAGGATAGTGTCGAGATGGCAAACAAGTTAATGTATTTGATCGAAAATCCTGAAATTTGGAAAAGTTTTGCTCAGGTTGGACGTGTGTTTATTGAAGATCATTATGATATTAAAAAACTTAATCAGCGTTTAGTTGAAATTTATCAGAAAATTTAGGTAGTACCCCCTGAAAAATTGCTTTTGCCACTTCAACATGGCTTAAGCGTCAGCTTCAGGAAAAAGACTCAACAGCCAAACTCCTCGCTAATGCTCGTCAAACAGTGGCTGTTTAAGGCGTCTTTTTCCCGAAACTGATAAGCCATGAAGCCGTTCTAAAAGCAATTTTTCAGGGGGCATTAATCGTATTATTAAGAAACTATGACTAAAGATTTGCCTATAGTAACGGCTATTATAACTACGTATAATCGTGCGAATTTTATTGGCAGGGCTATTGAAAGTGTCTTAGCCCAGACGTATGGAGATTTTGAGCTGATTATTGTTGATGACGGCTCCTCAGATAATACCGGGGAAATTGTTAAGGGTTTTAGAGATCAATGTATTAAATATATTCGTCATGACAAAAATTTAGGGGGGCAGGCCGCGCGTAACACAGGTATTAGGGAGGCAAAAGGAAGGTATATTTCTTTTTTAGATGATGACGATCAATGGCTATCAACAAAGATAGAAAAACAAGTTCAGAGAATGGAACAATGTTCTTTGAATGTTGGTTTAATTTATGTGGGAGCGGAGATTATTGATAAAGATGGAAATGTTATTGAATATCAATACCCCAAGATCAGAGGAGATGTTCAATATAACCTTTTATTAGGATCATTTTTTGGAAGTGTAACAAAAGCGCTCATTAAAAAAGAATGTTTTGATAAAGTCGGCTTATTTGATGAATCATTGAAAAGTTGTCAGGATTGGGATATGTGGAAACGTATATCTGATTTTTATGAGTTTGATTTTGTCCCGGAAATTTTAGCAAAAATTCATCTCCATGGAACCCAAATTTCCAGCAATTATGCGTCTCTCATACCGGGTCGGACAAGAATGGTGGAGAAATACGAAAAAGATTTTATAAAATACCCTAAAATTTATGTTATTCATTTAAAGCGTTTAGGGAAATTGCATTGTATTAACGGAACATGGAAATTAGCCTTTTATTGGTATAAAAAAGTTTTAGAAATAAATAAATTTGAAATTATAAAAATTTTAGCGTGGTGCTTTATAGAATTTCCATTTTTGAAAATCAAAAATTTTAAGAGATTTGAATCGAAAAATAATATAAATGAAAATACTTCTGATTAGTAATCACAATCCTAATTTTATTAATACGAATTTTTATCGGGAAGAAGCCCTTAGGCGATCAGGTCATGAGTGTGTTTTTTTTGATGATCGCAACTTTATTATTCCGGGACGCGTACGAAACACCGTTAATTTTTTGCAAAATTGGGATCTTAAAAGAATTAACAGAACATTGGTAAGGACAGTTCAAAAGATTCAACCGGATTTGTGTATGGTTGTCGGAGGCCAGCGAATACTTTCAGACTCAATTTCCAAAATAAAGAAATTGGGGATAAAAATTATCCTTTGGACTTCAGATATTCCAAAAGATTTTAAGAATATATTACAGACAGCAGCATTTTACGATTATATTTTTTGCGCGGGAACGGAAGCTGTGGAAATTTTTAAAACAAAAGGGTTAAAGAAAGTTTTCTGGATTCCTTTCGCTTGTGATCCGTATTATCACAAGCCAACTTTGTCCCAAGGGGTTGAAGAAAGGAAATTAAAAAAAAAGATTGTTTTTATCGGATCTTTTTATCCTAACCGCGCTAAACTATTAGAATCAATAGCTGATTTAGATATTACTGTTTGGGGTCCTAATTGGCAGATGCTTAAGGAGGACTCGCCTCTTCAGGGGAAAGCGTTTGATATCGCATTAAATTATGAGAAATGGGTTAAGATATACAGCGCCGCGGATATTGTTTTAATCATTCATTATGATGACGGGAAAACTCCTTGTGACCAAGCGAGCCCAAAGTTGTATGAGGCAATGGCATGTAAAAGTTTTATCCTTTGCGATAATCAAAAAGACGCGAAAATATTATTTGAAGACAGGAAGCATGTTGTATTTTATGAGAATCAGAGTGATTTAAGGACCAAGGTTTTGTATTATTTAAATCATCAGGAAGAGTGTAAAAAAATTGCGCGACAAGGGTATCAAGAAGTTTTATGTGCCCATACGTATGAACATCGCATCAAGAAAATATTATCTATTATAGAAAACAAATAATTATGAAAAGGAGTTTTTGAATATGCCTTTGGATGAAAGACAAGAGATGTATGAGCAATATTTAGAGTCCGTTTATAAACAAGTTAACCTTTTCACTAAAGAACAATATGAACAGACAGCCTTAGATTTTAAACGAGTATATCAAGATTATTTGCCCAAGGATAAAGATTGTAATATTTTAGAAGTGGGGTGTGGTTGTGGAAGTTTTTTGTATTATCTTGAAAAAGAAGGGTATCAAAATTTTTTAGGGATTGATATTTCAACTCAGCAAGTTGAATTTTGCAAAAAAAATATTACAGAACATGTGCAGCAAGCGAATGCCATGGAATTTTTAAAAAATAAAACGGAATTTTATGATGTGATGGTGTCGCATGATGTTTTAGAGCATATCCCCAAAGGTGAAGTTAGAATGTTTTTGGGGTTAATTCACAAGGCTTTAAAAAAGGGAGGGATTTTTATTGCCCGTGTTCCTAATATGAGCAATCCTTTTGGAATAGATGCCAGATACAACGATTTTACTCATGAAACTGGATTTACGGCTAAAAGTCTTTATCAATTGTTTTGGTCAGTCGGGTACCGCGATATTAATATTCTTCCTTCGCAGAAAATTCAGGTGCGCTCATTTCGTAATTTTGTTCGAAGGATACTCGTTTCATTTTTTCATAAATTTTTAAAATTTTTGTATTATATACAGGATTATTCTGTTCCACAGAATTTAGATAAAAATTTGGTTGTAATTGTAAAAAAAGAATGAAAAAAATTAAGATTTTGCATATTGTTGAAGATTTAAAAATTGGAGGATTGGAGAAGGTGATTGCCTCCATAACGGCAGGTCTTAACTCTGCTAAATATCAATGTTCTGTGTGGTGCATTTCGCGTGGGGGAGCTATTGCCGATCAGCTTGTTGAAAAAGGGATTGATGTTGAAATTTTAGATATTCACTCCTATTATGATCCTTTTAAGATTTTTAAATTGGTTCGATTATTAAAAGGATTCCGGCCTGATATCCTTCATACACATACTTATTTTTCAAATACAATAGGCCGTTTGGCAGGAAAATTAGCCAAGGTTCCGGTGATGATTACGCATGTTCACAGTACTTATTTTCACTACAGTCAAAGGAATTTGTTTATCGAACGTTTTTTAAGCAGGTATACGGATAAAATCGTATGCTGTTCCAATGCTGTTAAAGATTTTGTAGTGAATCAAGAGAAGATTAGCGAAGCAAAAGCAATAACCATTTACAATGGTGTTAAAAAAGCATCTCGTTCATTTAATGTGGAGGATAGTAGGCGTTTATTGAATGTTGAAGAAAATGATATTGTTGTTACTACGATCGGGTCTCTTTTCCCTCATAAGGGGCACCGTTATTTGATTGATGCCTTTGCAAAAGTAAGATGTAATGAAAAAAACATTAAATGTTTAATAGTGGGGGATGGCCCATTACGAAAAGAATTGGAACATCAGGCAAAGGTTTTAGGCTTAGAGGATAAAGTTAGATTTTTAGGGATACAAAAAAATATCGCGGAGGTATTAAGTGTAACCGATATATTTGTTTTACCTTCTTGCGAGCAGGAGGGGTTGGGGATAGCAATGATCGAAGCCATGGCCTATGGAAATCCGGTCATTGGAACGAATATAGGAGGGATTCCCGAGGTTATTGTTGATGGAGTAACAGGGTTATTATTTTCGGCCAAAGATGCAGAACAATTGGCAAAAAAACTTTCTGAACTTATTGATGATGCGGATAAAAGGATAAAATATGGACACGCGGCACAAAAACATTATAAAGAAAATTTTACAGAAGAAATGATGCTTTCAAAAATAGAAAATCTTTACGAGAAATGCATTAGGGGGGAAATTATTTAAGCCGATGCTTGCATCATGAGGTTGAGGAATTTTATGAATAGTATAGTCCAAAATATAGGGTGTAAACGCAGGATATCCCCACGCATGTTTTTTTTTATCTTAGCTGTGACCCTTGGGGGATTGTGGGGGGGGCTTTCTTCGAACTATTTTGATATTAGAGCGAATCCTAATAAAAAGGTCATAGTGGTTTTTCGTAATGACGATATTCAGGAATATGTGGGCTCGCAACAAGAGCAAAATTTATTTAAGGTTTTGGAAGAAAATAGAATTCCGCAGACGTATGCATTGGTGCCCTTTAAATATGATCTTACACAAAAGCATGAATTACTAGCTATTTTACGGCGACAACTTAAGGCCGGATTAGCCGAGATTGCCCTGCACGGTTACCGTCACGATAATCAGGGAAAAGAGACTTTAAAAACAGAATTCCTGGGGCGTTCGTTTGTCGAGCAAAATAAAGAAATTGCCGAGGGAAAGGCATATTTAGAAAATCTTTTTGATATTAAAATTAATACCTTTATCCCGCCGTTTAATAGTTATGATCTTAATACGGTAAACGCGTTTCAGCAGAATGATGTTGCTGTATTAAGCTCATCGGTTTTTTATCACTACCGTTATCAGAATGCCCTTACTATTGTGAACCCTAATTATACCCTTACGTCTCCGATGTTAGATGATATCAAGCTTGCGCAACACCATGGTCCGGATTTGTCTATATTTATTATGTACTACCATTCCCATATGGCTGATATTTATGCCAGTGATGATTATTATGGGCGGATGAAGGCGATTATCGACTATATTATCCAACAGGATAATGTCGACGTGATGACTCTAGGAGAAGTGGCCTTGGCCTATCCAAATTATTTTCGTGAGCGTTATAGTATTGATATTTGGCGAGGCCGCGCGGATATCCTTCTGCGCTTCTTTAAGCAAGACAAATTTCTGACTACAGTGCGCGTCCTGAACGCGTGCGGATATTTGGGGAAGTTAAAATTATTTTCCATCCTGTCGGTCATTTACATGTTTGGCCTGTTTTTTCTTGGAGGTGGATTGGTGGGAATTGTATTAAATCTGATAACCGCCCACAAAGGGATTTTAGGCTTTTTATCTGTGGCGGGTTTGGGTGCCTGGGGAGTCGCAATAACGTTATTGAGTAGTGATGCCCGGTTGGGTATGCTTGACGTCGGTCTTTTAATATGTGTTTTGGGGTTTGTGAGCAATACTATTCTGGTGATGATCAAAAAAAACATTGAGGATGTTTCGTAAATAGGAATGAGTATAAAATGACAAATATTTTGTACCTTCATAATATGTCCGAAATTAGCGGGGGAGAGAGGAGTCTGCTTAATTTATGGGAGAATTTAGATCGTGATAAATTTAAACCTTATTTGATCGTTCCAGGGCAGGGAGAATTAAGTGAAAAAGCAAAAAAAACAGGATTAGAAATTTTTTTTTTAACAGTTCCACAGATAAGACTAAAAAATTTATTTTCAATTTTAGATGTGATGTTTAAGTTGTCCAACTATATTCGCAAGTATAATATTAAAATTATCCATTCTTATGCTCCCAGGAATAATATTTTAAGTGCTATTCTTGGAAAGCTGTGGGGAACCCCCGTCATTTGGCACGAGCGAAATTTAATTTATGAATCAGAAGGAAATAAAGAATTTGATAGATCACGACAACTTATGTCTTTGCCTAACCGAATTATTTGTAATTCGCAGGCAGTTGCTGAGAGGTTTCATGTCAACGGGGAAGTTTCAAAAAAGGTTAATGTTATTTTAAATGGTGTCAATTTAGAACGCTTTAATCCTGATTTAAATACTGAAAATTTAAGAAGGGTACTAAATCCGGGAGATCAGAAGGTCGTTGGTATTGTTTCTAATCTAAATAAAAGGAAACGCGTTGAATATTTTATTAAAGTAGCGTCTTATGTTTTAAAAAAAATTGATAATGTTCAATTTATTGTTTTAGGGGGGGAGTTTCCTGATTGTGGTGGTAAGCGTTTAGAGGAATTAAAAAAGATGGCCAATGAATTAGGATTGAGAGATCATATAATATTTACCGGGTTTAGACATGATGTTGCAAGTGTTTTAAACATTTTTGATATTTTTCTTCACACAACTTTGAAAGAGGCCTGTAGCCGTGCCATCTTAGAGGCAATGGCGGCAGCAAAGCCTGTCATTGCAATAGATGATGGAGGAAATCCGGAGCTTATTGAAAATGGAGTGACAGGTATTCTAAAGAATCCAGAGGATGTCAGAGGTTTGGTTGAAGCCGTCATTGAGCTGTTGAGAGATGAGAGTAAATGCATAGAAATGGGGCAAAATGGACGTAAAAGAGTAGAAAAAAATTTTAATATTAAACGCAACGTTCAAATGACGCAAAAAATTTATTCAGACTTAGTTCATCTACAATAGGTGTTTAGGTAGTTACCCCTGAAAAATAGCTTTTGAAGCGACATTGAGACTTAATATTTTTCAAATCAAGATGTTTTTATTAGCCTTGTTTGACGAGTCTTGACGAGGAGTTTGGCTAATAAATCTTGATTTTAAAAATATGCCTTAAGTCGAAGGAGCCTGAAAGTTATTTTTCAGGGGTAACTATATATTATTATGAGAGGGGGTTTCATACATGAAATTATCTATTTGTATGATTACAAAAAATGAAGAGAAAAATTTAAGGGAACTCTTAGAAAATATTTCCTGGGCAGAAGAAATTGTCATTGTTGATGATTTCAGCAACGATCGATCAAAGGAAATTTGCGCAAAATATCCACAGGTTTATTTTACACAAAATAAAATGGAAGGTTTTGGTCCTCAGAAAAATGTGGCCTTAAATCGGGCTAAAGGAGAATGGATTTTATTTTTAGATGCTGATGAGAGAATTGATGAAGGGCTAAAAGAGGAAATTTTCAGGAAAATCAATGAAGATGAATATGACGGTTATTATGTTAGAAGAAATAACTTTTTTTTTGATACCTGGATAAAGGATCATAAGCCGTTAAAGTTATTTTTATTTAAAAAAGCAAAAGGGTGTTGTACGGATAAAATGGTGCATGAAGAAATAACAGTTAATGGCAAGATTGGTGATTTAGAGGGGTCATTAACCCATTTAGCAAAATCACATAAAAATTTAACCAATTATATTGATATATATGTCAATCGATATTCAAGTTTGACTGCTGTTGATTTTCACAAAATGCAGCGAGCAGTGACCTGGAGAAATGTCGGGGTTATTTTTTGTATTAAACCATTTGCCATATTTTTACAGAAATTTTTTATTAAAAAAGGATTTAAACTTGGCTGGCGGGGATTTTTACTCGCTTCTTTATCAGCCATTGCTTATTTTGTGAGTTACGCAAAATTGTTAGAAAATCAGGAATGGAGATTAAAATGAAAGTTGACAAAGGACGGTTATCTTCTCCAGGGGTATGGGAAAAGGTCCTGACGCTGATAGGGGATTGTTCAAAATTAAGGGTGCTTGACGCTCCGGCAGGAGGCGGAGAGTTGTCTAACGCGCTGCGTGAGCGGGGCGTGGATGTTGTGAGTCTTGATATAGGGGCATGTGAGGGGAAAAAAAATTGGATACAGGCGGATTTAAATAAGACGCTTCCTTTTACCGATAGTAGTTTTGACAGAATTGTTTCTGTTGAGGGTATTGAGCATCTTGAGAATCCTTTTTTCCTGCTGCGTGAATTTTATCGTTTGGTAAAAGATGGGGGATACGTCGTTGTGACAACACCCAACACAGTTAATTTGCGATCACGCTTAAAATTTCTCTTAACAGGGAATCTGTTTTGGTTCGGAGCATCTGCCATAGATTCATTTGGGCACATCATGCCTATGATGCCTTCCATTATTCGATATGCCTCTAAAAAGGCAGGATTTAAGAATGTAGAAATCCATGTTAGTCGGCGTTTGCCTTTTCTGAATTTTTTATCGAAGGCATACCGGCTTTTTTCCTGGTCATTTTCTGAGGAGGAAAATGAAGCCCAATTACTGGCAGGTGAAATCCTTGTTTTAAAGCTTTCAAAATGATTTTGATACGGCACAATAGGTATCACAGAAGGGCACGCATTGTCATGGAGCTAGGGTACTGATTTTGCCCCTGAAATTATACCAATTACATTATGTGGATTGACTAGTACCGCTTATTATGGTAAATTTATTACGAATAAGTTAAGCTAATTCGGAGTTTATTACGAAATGGTAAATATTAAGCGTATTTTAGATTTAAGTCTTCCTTCTGGACAGTCAGCTTTTCTTTGGGGACCCCGTAAGACAGGAAAGTCTACGTATTTAAAAAAGCAGTTTTCACAGAGTTTAGTTTATGATTTTTTAAAAACGGATCTTTTTTTTGAATTTTCTAAAAATCCATCTCTTCTTCGGGAACAGATTTTAGCTAAAACAGATGCTATTTTACAATATCCTATCATTATTGATGAAGCACAAAAAATTCCGCAGATTTTAGATGAAGTGCATTGGCTGATTGAAAATAAAAATATTCAATTTATTTTATGCGGATCAAGTGCCCGGAAATTAAAACGGGGACATGCTAATCTTTTAGGCGGACGAGCTTGGCGCTATGAGATGTTTCCTTTTGTTACGAAGGAGGTTAAAGGTCCTTTAAATTTGTTAAATATCCTTAATCAGGGAATGATTCCATCACATTATCTGCAATCACGCTATTATAAAAAATCTTTACAATCATATGTTCAGGATTATTTAAAAGAAGAGGTTTTTGATGAAGGGTTAACGCGCAATATTCCGGCATTTTCAAGATTTTTTGATTCTATGGGGTACTCTCATGGAGAACTCACTAATTATTCAAATATTGCACGGGATTGCGGAGTAGATTCAAAAACAGTGAAGGAGTATTATCAAATATTAATAGATACATTGCTGGGAGTAATGATTGAACCTTTTAAAAAAAGAAATGGACGGGAAGTTATCAGCAAAACTGGAAAATTTTATTTATTTGATGTAGGTGTTGCCGGTTTTCTTACTAAACGTTTTTTGGAAGAAGAAAAAGGCGAGGCATTTGGGAGGGCTTTTGAACATTTTATTTTGACAGAATTAATTGCGTATAATTCATATAATGATTGTAATTTTCCAATTTATTTTTGGAGAACTAAGTCGGGGATAGAGGTTGATTTTATATTAGGAGGCGGCGAGATTGCTTTAGAAATCAAAGGAACTTCGCGGGTTGATAGTAATGATTTAAAAGGACTTCGTGTATTTCAAGAAGAGCATAAGCCGAAAAAATTAATATTAGTTTGTAATGAAAAAGAAATAAGAATTCATAAAGACATTCAAATCATACCTTGGAGAATATTTTTGGATAATTTATGGCAAGGAAAAGTAATATAATCAAATAGGATTTAAAATAAATGGGGACTTTGTCCCCGGAACTCAGAAGGAATAAAACATAAATGAACCCTTTGAAATATAAGTGGAATGCTAGAGACTATGCAAAAAATTCATCAGCACAAGAATCATGGGCAAATGAGTTGGTAAGTAAACTGGCACTACAAGGGAATGAACACTTATTAGATATTGGCTGCGGAGATGGCAAAATTACCAATTCCATTGCCCAAAAGCTTGCCAATGGCAGGGTGGTTGGCATAGACCGTTCTGAAAGCATGATTGAGTTGGCTAAAAAACAATTTGATCTGCCATATTTATCATTCTATACAATGGATGCTGCAGAAATATCAGTTCAGGAAGAATTCAACGTTGCTTTTTCAAACGCAGCTTTACATTGGGTCAAAGACCATAACGCTGTCCTCGTTGGCCTCAAAAAATGTTTAAAAAGGAATGCAAAAATTTTATTCCAAATGGGCGGCTACGGAAATGCACAAAACGTTTTTGAAGTAGTTGCCCAAGTTATAACTTCAGAAGAATGGAAGAAGTATTTTGATGATTTTGTTTTCCCTTATACTTTTTGCAATATACCTGATTACGAAAAGTGGTTACCATCTGCCGGATACAAAGCAAAACGGATCGAGTTAATCAACAAAGACATGGTTCACGAAAACGAGGAAGGTTTGAAAGGTTGGTTAAGAACAACTTGGTTTCCATACACAGATCAACTTCCAGAAAATAAAAAAGAAGAATTTTTAAGTCTTGTAATTGAAAAATATATTAATGCGCATCCTGTAGACTCAGAAGGCAAAACTCACGTCAACATGGTCAGGTTAGAAGTAGAGGCAAATAGCCTATAGCAAGCTAAGTTTCTTTCGTGTTTTTCAGGGTTTGTCCGCTGTGTTAAACCCGTTATGCCAAAAGAATAGCTGGTTCTAAATTATGTTTTTAGCTAAATTGTTACCACGAAGAGCATTGTCTCAACAGGCAAGAAAGCCGTCAGGTTTTATTGGCCGTTTTCTAATGTCTACTGTTTTTAGAAAAGGAAATAATGATTTAAATAATTTTGTAGCGGAAGCATTGAATCTGCAGCCTTCAAATCATGTTTTAGAAATTGGTTTTGGCCCTGGGAAGTTGATTAATAAAATGGCCTCGATAATAACCCATGGTCACATTGAAGGGATTGATTTTTCTGAGGCTATGTTTAGCGAGGCTATTAAAAATAATAAGCAATTTATTTCATCTAATAGAGTAACTATTCAAAAAGGTGATTGTAGAAAATTAAGTTTTTCTAATGAAACCTTTGACAAAGTATGTTCCGTAAATACGATATATTTCTGGAGCCCACCGGAAATATATTTATCTGAAATATTTAGAGTATTAAAACCTGGTGGTAAGTTTGTCTTAGGGTTAAGGCATAGAGAGCAAATGAGTAAGCTTCCGCTTGATGAAAATATATTTAATACCTATACATTGGATGAAGCAGTCAAGTTATTATCAAATATAGGTTTTTTAAATGTACATATTCTGGAAAAAGAGGGCGTTCCATTTACTTCATATTGTGTTGTAGCCACTAAGGAATAACAAAATTTTCCGGATGATTTGTTAAAAGCGTCACGATTTTTGCTATCGCAGAGAAGCTTATCAAAAAAAAATTATTCATAAATTTAAAAGTTTCTGGCATACCACGCCTGAAAAACAATTAAATTCCACAAATGCCACGCCGTATCGCTTCGGTTGGAAAACAAATCATCAACTAATTTATTAACTACAAGAGGATTAAATATTCCTTGTTTTTTAATTAAATTTTTCGAAAGATGTTCATCAATTAAAAATTTAAGATCTGATTTGAGCCATTGGCTAATCGGAATCTCAAAACCCCACTTAGGACGATTTAACAATGAAATTGGAAGGAGGCCTTTGAAGGTCTCAATGAGGATGTGTTTACCTTTGCCTTTTCGTATCTTAAAATTTCCTTGCATTTGAAAGGCAAGTTCAACAACACGATGGTCGAGTAAAGGTGTACGGACTTCAAGCGAATTTTTCATGCTCATCCAGTCAACTTTAGTTAGCATATCATTCGGCAGGGACGTTGTAAGATCGGCATAGAGCATTCGGTTGATATGCTCATCTTTAAGAGCGTTTAATTGTTTGGAGAAGATATTTTTTCCTAAGTCTAAGTGAGCCTCTGAAAGATTGGATTCAATGAGGTTTTCTCTTATGTCCCGCGTAAATATTTCATTCCACGCAAAAAAACGGTCTTCAAATTTATCATGAGAGCCTAAGACAAATTTTTTTATTCTTCGGATATACTCTAGAGAACGCATGTTTCTTGAATCGGGTATCATTTTTAAAATAGGTTCGAACAGACCTTTTCTTAAGAATACAGGGACGCGTTTGTATAGTGAATACCAATATTCCCCCGAATACATTCTGTAACCGGCAAACAGTTCATCTCCTCCATCACCGGATAAGGCAACTTGGACGTGTTTTTTGGTCTCACGGGATACAATAAAAGTAGGAATACTTGAGGAATCAGCAAATGGTTCATCAAAATGATCTAAAATATCCGTGATAACATTAAGAATGTCCTTGCTTTCAAGTTTAATCTCATGATGGTTTGTTTTGTGTAATTCCGCGACTTCTCGCGCATAATGCGTTTCATCAAACATCGGCATGTCTTTGTATCCAATTGAATAAGTATTAACGGGAGAAGAGGAAATTTTTGACATTAATCCGACGATAATGCTTGAATCAATGCCGCCACTTAAAAAAGCCCCAAGGGGAACATCGGACATTAATCGCATACGAACAGAATCTTCCAGAAGTGAATAGAGTCTATCTTTACAGGTTTCGATATTAAGAAGTTCGTTTTTTGCCTTTATATCGTTTGTTTGGGCATCCCAATATTTTTTTATTTCCACTTTTTTATCTTTTAAGCAGAGGTAAGAGCCTGGATTGAGTTTGTAGATATCTTCAAACATTGTATGGGGAGCGGGGGTGTAATTAAAGGTAAAATATAAGTTCAGAGCTTCCTGGTTAATATTTTTGGAAACTTCGGGGTCACATAAGATACTTTTTATTTCGGAAGCAAAAATTAGAGAGGTTTCATCCCAGTAGTAAACAAGGGGTTTAATGCCGACACGATCCCGACATAAAAATAAAGATTGTGTTGTGTTATCCCATAACGCAAAACTAAACATGCCATTTAGTTTTTGTAAGCATTCAATGCCGTTCTGTTCGTATAAATGGATGATGACTTCACAGTCGGTTTTTGATTTAAAGCGATGACCATTTGATTCCAATTCTTTTCGTAATTTGTTGTGATTGTAAATTTCTCCGTTAAAGACCATCCAGAGGCTGTTATCTTCATTGGACATTGGTTGTGTGCCGGCTTTTGATAAATCAATGATACTAAGCCGCTGATGCCCCAATCCGACAGAAATTGTCTGATTACTATTCGAAATATTATTAAGATAGACGCCATGATCATCAGGCCCGCGGTGCTCAAGGGTAGAATTCATTTTTACAATTAATTTTTTGGAGATTTCTTTCCCCTTTAAGCTAATTTTTCCGCATATTCCACACATAAGTTAGTCCGTTGAAACAACCTGCTTAAAGAGATTTTCAGTTAAATTAATATTTTTGTCCCACGAATAATTTTCTTCTACAAATTTTCTGCAATTTTTAGATAGTTGATTGTATTTTGCAGGATCATCTTTGTAGACATTATATTTATTTAATATGAGTTTTGCAACAGATTGAGGGGTTGTGTCCTTAAAAATAAAGCTTTTGTCAAAGTTTCCAAGGATTTCTTGTGTTCCCCCAATAGGAGTTCCCAAAACAGGTATTCCACAAGCAAGGGCTTCAGTCGTCACAAGGCCAAATCCTTCCAAGGCCATTGTCGGTAAAATAAAGAAATCAGATGCTTGGTATAATGCCGGGAGGTCCTTTGTTGGAACAAATCCATAGAGTCTTACAAAACTATCAATATTAAAATTTTTAATCATTGCTTTAAATTTTTCTTTTAAAGGGCCTTTTCCTCCAATAATAAGATAAATTTCCGATGTTTGTTCGCTAATAATACGCATTGCTTCAATAAGATTCTCAATCCCCATTCTTGTGACGAGGTTACGTACAGTAAAAAGAATGAATTTATCTTCAGGAATATGATATTTTTTTCGCTTGGCCATTTTATCTTCTGTTGGAGTGAAATAAAAAAGATCCACTCCGCCTGGAATGATGTGTATTTTTTTATCGGATAATGCGTGTGTATTAATTAATTTATCATGGGTAAATTGACTTAAAACAATGATTTTTTCGCTTTTAGAAAGACTCTGTTTTTCTATAATTTTACGCAAAAGAGCGTTGAGATTAATAAAAGGAAAGAATAGAACATTTTTTTTTGTAGAACGGCTTTTATATTCTTCAAAGGAAAGAGAGTGGCACGTATAAATTTTTTTGATTTGTTTAGTTTTTTGTAATAAATTAATCGCAAAGGCGGAAAACGGTTGATGAAAGTTTATAACATCAAAGGAAATTTTTTTTGAGACATTCTTATACAGATTTTGACAATTTTTGATCGTACTTTTTAAGTAAGTAAGAAAATTTTTAGTATCTACTTCATAGCGCCATTCATGGACAGTCTGGATATTTTCATATTCTGAGGTGTGCTTAGAGAGTTTTCGAGTGATAATATAAACAGTATGGCCTTTTTTTGCTAAACGGAGGGTTTGTTCCTGAAGAACACGTTCAGCGCCTCCAATAACATCTTTAATTGATACATCAGCGACAAAAAGGATATTCAATTTTCCCCTTTATTTATATATTATACATAAAAGTTTTTTACGAGGTTAATTAGTTCCGCCTGAAAAATTGCTTTTGCCACTTCAACATGGCATAAGCATCCGTTTCAGTGAAA
>CAZIRV010000031.1:7123-20007 GCA_964541845.1 uncultured Planctomycetales bacterium | reverse complement strand
CTCGTCAGACAGTGGATGTTTAAAGCGTCTTTGCCCTGAAACTGATAAGCCATGAGGCCGTTCTAAAAGCAATTTTTCAGGGGACACTAATTAATTCCTGATATTAGTTTTATTTAGGATCGGCTCAAAAATACCTTCTTCCACGGTAGGTATTTTACATTCTTTTCTCACAAAACACTCTTTTTAATATTTTCTTTGTTTCCTTTGCTATCTTCAACTCCTCATTTGTTGGAATAACAAGTATCCTCACCGCGCTTTGTTCACTACTTATATCTCTATTTTCATTTCCGGCTTCCTGATTCTTTTTACTATCTATCTGCATGCCCAATACCTCTAAACCGTTTACACACAACTCGCGAACAACCGAAGATTTTTCCCCTATACCAGCCGTAAAGACGATGGCATCAACCTTTCCGAGAACAGCCAAATAAGCCCCAATGTATTTTTTAATCCGGTAAGTATAGACATCCAGCGCGTCTTTGGCTTGTTGATTTCCCCCATCATATCGATCAAGGACCTCCCGCATATCATTCATACCGCATAATCCTTTAAGACCACTCTCTTTATTTAACAGAGTATCAATCTGTTTAAATGACATTTTCAAATAATCTGCAAGAAAAAAAGGTAACGCCGGATCGATGTCTCCCGAACGGGTTCCCATCACTAAACCTTCAAGCGGTGTCATTCCCATAGAAGTGTCTATACTTTGTCCTTTTTTAATAGCTGCTATGCTAGCCCCATTACCTAAATGAATTGTAATCAGATTACAAACATTTAAAGTTTTTCCAAGAAATTCTGCCGCCCTTTCTGCCACATAACTATGTGAGCTTCCATGAAAACCATATCTTCGCACTTTTTCCTTTTTATATAATTCTAAAGGAATCGCATAAAGAAAAGCCTTTTTTGGAATAGTCTGGTGAAAAGATGTATCAAAGACAGCGACCTGAAGGATACTGGGAAAAAGAGATTGAGCAACTTCAATTCCCACTAGATTTGGAGGATTATGCAGAGGGGCAAGAGGCGCATTCTCTTTAATAGCATTAATCACGTTTTCATCGATCAACGTTGTCTCTTTAAAGGACTCCCCTCCATGCACGACACGATGGCCCACCGCCGATAATTCGGATTGATTTCTTATCGCCCCATATTTTTGATCCATTAATAATTGAACAATACAATTTAATCCCTCACGATGATCAGTTATAACCATCTCTTTAACTTTCTCTAAAGTATTCCCATCAGCAAATATTCTTTTATGCGTTAATAATCCCTTTTCCTCACCAATTCTTTCTGCTACCCCGGAGACAATCCTTTTTTCCCCCTCCATATCAAACAGTTCATACTTAATAGATGAACTTCCTGTGTTTATAACAAGTATTTTCAAGTTAATCCTTTTATTAATTGTGCCTGAATAGCCGTTATAGCTACTGTATTAACAATATCAGGAATTGTACACCCCCTACTTAAATCATTCACCGGATGGTTAAGCCCTTGCAAAACCGGCCCAATGGCTACGACTCCGGCTGTCCGCTGAACCGCTTTATATGTATTATTCCCTGTATTTAAATCAGGAAAAATAAAAACGGTCGCTTTTCCGGCCACTTCACTCTCAGGCATTTTTGTTTGTGCAGTCAATGGGTCGACAGCAGCATCATATTGAATAGGCCCATCAATCTTCATCTCAGGAAACTTTCCTTTAGCTTTTTTCTGTGCGATAGCTGTCGCTTCGCGAACTTTGTCAACATCCTCTCCTTTTCCTGATTCGCCCGTTGAATAGGATAACATGGCAACGATCGGGGCGATCCCAAAGGCTTTGGCTGTTAAAGCTGAGTTTACCGCGATTTCAGCCAACTGCTTAGAATCAGGATTAGAACATACCGCGCAATCTCCGTAAACTAATACCCTATCTTCGAGACACATAAAAAACACACTGGAAGCGATAGAAGTATCAGGAGATATTTTAATAATCTCAAATGCAGGCCGAATAGTTGCTGATGTGCTGTGAACAGCTCCGGACACCATCCCGTCTGCCTGACCTTTTTGAACCATCATCGTTCCATAAGTGCCCACATCACACATCACATCATACGCCTTCTCCATAGTCATTCCCTTGTGCTGCCTCATTTCAAAATATGTCTTAACGAAATCATCAAAGCACTCTGATCTTTCAGGATCAACGACATTAATAGCATCCAGATGCAGGCCTATTCGTAAAATTTTTTTCCGGATTAATTGTTCATTTCCAAGAAAAGTAATATCAACAATTTCTCTTCGAAGCAATTTTTCAGCAGCAATCAAAATTCTTTCTTCCTCTCCTTCCGGTAAAACAATGTGTTGTTTATGCTTTCTGGCTTTTTGCAACAATTCATATTCAAACATTTTGGGCGTTACAATGGACGTTTGAGTTTTAACCACACAGTCTTGTAATTGTTCAACATTAACATTGCTCTCGAATACCGACAATGCGCGCGTAATTTTTCTTTCATCTTCAGGAAATATTTTTGAGTGGATTTTACTAACCAATGAAGCTGTTTCAAATGTATTTTCTTTGATACCTAAAATCGGCAGTACCTGGGGAAAACCCTCAATCAGTTTCAAAATAGACTCTTCCGGCCTTAAACCACCTGTTAAAAGAATGCCTGAAATATTATCTAAATTTTTTGAAGAAACCACGGCAAGACAAGCCACAATGACATCCGCCCTGTCTCCAGGAGTAATAATCAATGACCCCTGTCCTATTCTCGTTAAAAAATTACGCAATTGCATCGCCGCAACCGTAAAATTGTCGACATGCCGGTTTAACTGATCTTCGCCAAACAATACTTCAGCTCCAATAAACTTCGCCACTTCTCCAACAGATGGTTTCCTAAGATAAGGCTCATCCGGGATACTATAAATCAATTGGTCCTGAGCCAAGACATGCTCTTTAAGCCCTTCAAGAATAACCGCCCTGTCATCAACATTTAGCTGATTAACAATTGTAGCTGCGACATGACATCTTTTATCATTGAAAGATTCAAGGGCTAATTCAATTAATCGTATCGTTTCATCAATTGATTTATGATAAGCATTCGCCACTAAAAGAACGGGACTTTTCAAATTATTACAAATTTCAGCATTAATGTCGAATTCATAAGAAGAAATTGAACTTCTAAAATCCGTTCCTTCGCAAAGAACAAAATCAAAGTCTTTCTTTAGCTGATTATATTTTTCAATAATTCCCTCTATAATCAATCCCTCCTTTCCACTTGAAATGAATTCACTGACCTGTGTTGTTGTATAACCATATGTTTGCTCATAAGGAATATCCAGTTTAAAATATGATAAAATAAGATTTATATCATCATCTACCCCGTTCATATTGGAATCCGCGTCTATAATAGGACGAAAGAATCCCACCTTTTCTATTTTTCTAAGCAGCATTTCCATAACGCCTAAAGCCACGACCGACTTGCCGCTTGTTCCCTCTGTACTCGTAATAAATAAATTATTTGACATGATAATTCTCCTTAAGGCCTATCCTTTTTTACATTAAAGACCACCCCGGTTTTCAAAAAAATACCTTTTTGTTCTTGACAGACCCTTATTCTACCAACATCACTGGAATGCCATCCTTCACTGGATATTTCGCACCGCATTGAAGGCATAAAACTTGGGTGTCTTCTTCTTTAACCTCACCCTTGCAAGATGGGCACGCAAGAATATCTAAAAGTTCTTTATCAATCATCTTCTTCCTCCCGGATAATTTCCTCATATTTTTGCTTTAACTCATACACTGAATTATTTAACGCGTCCTTTTCTTGCTGAGTTAAATTACCCTCCGTCTTTTTCTGAAGCATTCCCAGCGTATCTAATAAAAGTTTAGCCTGTTTAAGGTTTTGTTCAATTTGATTTGTGACCGGATTAGAGGCTATCCCCATAAAAATCATCGCCTGTAAAGCCAAACTTTTTATATAATTTAAAAAATCAGCCTCCATTATTTAAACCCCTTCAAAATTCTTGCCGCGGCACGAATAATATCAAGCTGCGTCATAATGCCTTTTAACATTCCTTCATGATCTACCACAGGAATACATCCATATTTTTTCTCAGACATCTCTAAAACCACCTTATCCAAAGTATCCTCCGGGCGAAGCGTGAATGGATCTTTTGTCATGCAATCGGCTAATATATACTCATCCAATGTCTTTTTAAGATAATATTGCGTCCCATCCGGACGAACACGCGGCGAACGAATACGAAAAAGGTCCCGCTCTGTAATAATTCCAACGATCTTTCCTGTCATATTAACCACTGGTAAATGCCGAACAGCGTGTATCCGCATTTGCTCTTCCACATGACTAAATGGATCTTCCATTTCCACGGTAATCACCTTTTTACTCATAACCTCACTTAATTTAACTTCCTGAAGTAAATTTTTAACATAAGAATTTTCACTATGATCTGGTATTGTCATTTTTTTTCTCCTAACTATTCCTTCACCTCAAAAGATATCACCACATTAAATGTTAACTCCGGATATTTCAAGTCTTGTGGAAAAGGGGGAAAAGGACTTGATTCTTTAATACTCCGTAAACCTGTCTTCCTTAAATACGCGTTAGCCGAAGTCTTTTCCTCAACAATGTTTATCTTCTTAAGAAAACCTTTTGAAGAAACAATAAATGTTAAATACACCCTTCCTGCTTCAAAATCCGCATGATTAACATACGAATATGCTCTCTGACGAATTTTCTGCCGTATTGTTTGATTATAACTCAGATACCTTGGATTGGTAATTTTCTCAGACTTTAACAAAGGAATGCTAATTTTACGTTCTCTGTCTAATGGAATAATTTTGGGGGTTTGCTTCCGGTCAATTCTAAAATTTCGTTTTAATTTAGAAATATCCCGAATATTCTGGCCTATTAAGGGTAAAAATCCTTGTTTTTTAGACAATAATTCCACATCGTACCGGACAGGTTTAGTTTTCTTTATTACCTCTAAATCTTTAAACTGCTTTTTAACAGAAAAAGAGCGCTTTTTTTCTAATATTTTATAAACAATTTCCGGAGATTTAGGAGGCTTTGAAAATTTCTTTGCTCTCGAAAGGGACAAACTATATATAAGCGCCCCATGAATTAATAATGAACAGCTCAAAGCCCAGTAAAATAGCTTATTCCCCATATTTTCCAAAAATCTCTCTCATAAAGTAAACAAAAAACCGAACCGTATCTTTAAACGGGTTAATTTTACTTTTTTCATTACAATAAATCGTCTTTACAGGAACAGAGGTAATTAGGAACCCTTTTTTAGAGGCCTTCATTAAAATTTCCGTCTCAATCTCAAAGTCACGACACGTTAATCGAATCTTCCGAAGGATAGCACAGCTTATATAACGATAACCACACTGTGTGTCGGCAATAGATTGTCTGCACGCCAGCGAAATTAAAAATGACATAAAGCGGTTTGTTAAATAACGCACCAAGGGCATTCCTTTATGATTACACATACGATTTCCAGCGACAATCTGTTCTTGATTCTTACGGGCGCGCTCAAAAAAATTTTCAACATCCGACGGATCATGCTGTCCATCTCCATCCATTGTAAGGACTCCTGCATACCCCCCATTCAAGGCATAATCAAAACCTCTTTGAAGAGACGCTCCCTTTCCTCTCTTCTCTTTGTTTTGTATAACAAACGCTCCCTTATTTTTAGCAATTTCACCGGAATTATCCCGCGAACCATCATCGATCACAATCACATCCTGGCCTTGTTCTTTTAAAACCTCAACTAACGAACCAATCGTCTGAGCTTCATTGTGTGCTGGAATCAAAATACAAAATTTCATTTCACCCAAAACTCCCTAAAAATTAACCATTGTGATGGGTTCTCACGAATTTTAATTTCAATAACCTTAATGTATTTTTTCATAATATTTATAACAGCCTTTCCCCCATCACTTTCTTTTAAAAAGTCAGAAGGAAAGATTGGTTGGCCGATAGAAAAGGTAAAAGCCTTAAAATCTGACATCCCCGCCTTACCATTGCGCCGCAAAAAAATCGGAATAATCGGAGCTCCTGTTTTCCATGAAAATAGGGCTGCCCCTCTGGGGAGGATAGCCTTTCGCCCTAAAAAATCCATTTCCTCTCCTCTTAAATTAAAATCCCGATCCGCTACGATGGATACCAGCTTGTTTTCTCTTAAAACCTCAAGACATTGACGCGTTGCTTTTTGCACGGGGATCACAGAAACCCCTTTACTCACCCTTTGACGATTAAATAAATCATTAACAAATTTTTCCTTATGCGGCAAAGCCACGACTGCCGATGGATGACCTAAAACGCTTAAAACTCCTGCTCCCAATTCCCAATTCCCAAAATGAGCACTTATAACAATTCCGCCCTTCCCTTTATCTAAAACGTGTTGAATTCTTTCAAAATTTTCTATTTTAATATTTTTCTTAATATATGCCAAATCGACGATACGGTCCATTTGAAAAAATTCTACTAGGTAGCGCCCAAAATTGCGAAAAACTTCTCTTGTATAATACGCTAAATTAGCTTCCGGTGGTAAAATTTCTTTCAGATTATTTTTGACGGCCTGCCGGTCTTTCCATGAAAAAAAATATTGAGCATCCGATATTATTTCGGCAAGCTTATAACAAAAGGAAGGAGAACAACGATGGAGAAAAAATAAAATAAACTGATACAACCGGCATCTAAACATCAAGAATTAATTTAGCAATATCTAACGTTGAATGCGGATGGGCGTTTTCATAGGCGGCCTTACTCATCGTGGCTAATCGCTCCGACGACTTTAATAACAATTCTACCTCTTCCCCGACATCATGCGTCTCGTCAATACGAATCCCCATCCCCTTCTTAATTAAAAAATCTGTATTTCTCATTTCCTGTCCCGGGATAGGATCCACAATCACCATGGGCAAGCCTTTGGCCAAACACTCCGCTGTAGTGATTCCTCCCGGTTTAGTAATAATAAGCGTTGCCAATTCCATTAATTCATCGACATTTGTCCTAAACTCAAAAATTAATATTTTCTTATTTGTTCTCTCTGTACTCCGCTTTAAATTATTAATAATTTTTTTATTCGTGCCTGCCAGTACTACAATCTGAAAATCTATTTTTACCTTTATTAAAGATTTAACAATTGATTTTATAGGTCCAAGGCCTTGCCCTCCCCCCATGACTAAAATAGTCGGTAAATCCGGATCTAAACCTAACTCTTTTGCAATCGGTTTTTTATCCAATTGCACCGCGAACTTTGCGCGTATCGGAATGCCATACACCTTAATAGAGTCCGCTGAAACTCCTTTTTTAATAAACCGTTCTTTAGCCTCCAGAGACGGAACAATATAATAATCAACCCCTTCATTAATCCAAAAAGAATGCGGGGCAAAATCTGTTAACACTCCAACAATTTTCGTTTTCAAATTTCGTTCCATTTTATAATCAGCAACCATGCCACATGGAAACGCCTGCGTGCAAACAACCGTGTGCGGCTCATGGCGTTTAAATAACTTATCAAATTTTTCATAACTTGTTTTATGTAAAAATTTTTTAATGGATCTAGAATTTCTAACAATTTTTGGATTATCATACATATAATCCCAAACTTTCGGGGTCGTTTTAATCACACTCATATACGCCTGATTAACAACTTTCTCAAGAATTGGGTAAGTATACCCAAATCCATTAACCGTTGGAGCCTTAACAAGTGGATTCAACTGCTTGAGTGTCTGCTGAATCGCCACCGTAGCCTGACGGTGCCCTGAAACCTTAGTGATATACATCAACAAAATACGCTGTTCAACAAAGTTTGGTGTAAAAATTTCTTCTACCTGTTCTTCCTCACTCAATAACAATTAAAGCCTCCCCAATATTTACTTCCTGCCCTTCTTTTACTAAAAATTCTTTTACAATCCCGGATGTTGTCGCCGGCACATTAAATGTGGCTTTATCCGTCACTACCTCAGCCACGTCATCATCCTCGCCAATACTGTCCCCGGGATGACAATGCCAGCAAGCAAGTGTCGCCTTATCAATCCCCTCTCCTAATTCCGGTAATATCACTTTATGCATAAACTTTCTCCATAAGTGTTCAGATATCCTCTCCCAAAGGGAAAAGGGACTATCATGAACGGTTACCTTTTTCTATATAAAATTTCTGATTAAAACACTCAATCAAATTTTTTTTAACTCTGTTCATATCAATTATTTTTTTTTGAATTTCCGAAATCGAAGTCATCGATACATCCAAGCCGCAAGGTTTAATCATTGAGAATAAGTTCAAATCCGTATTCACATTAATCGCCATGCCATGAAAAGATATCCATTTCTTTACACCTATACCAATGGAAACAATTTTTTTTGACCCAACCCACACACCTGTTCGTCCTAAAAATCTATCAGCCACTATACCAAAATCTCCCAACAAATCAATCGCAACCTGCTCTAATTTACGCATAAAATCATGCAGGTCTTTGCCAAAATACCGCAAATCCACTATTGAATAAATCACCAATTGCCCGGGACTATGTAATGTAACCTCACCCCCTCTATCAATGTGCTCAACGGATATTTTTCTCTTTTTTAATTTTTCTTTCGAAATCAATAAATTATCTTCATTCGCCAATCGTCCCAATGTCAAAACTACCGGATGCTCACACAACAGTACAACAGGATCTTCCCCTCCCTGAATTTTTTCCACAAACTGCTTCTGGATTACGTAGCCTTCTTTGTAGCCGATAATTCCTAAATCTTTAAAATGAAATGTCATTGTTACTTTACCTAAAATAGCGCAGAGCAAAAGTTTTGCGACATTTAGGTTCTTTTTTTCGACAAGCCCACCCCATGTTCGATGTTGCAGAACTTCTGCTCTGCGCTATATGAAGAAAAGAAAGGAAAGGAAAAGAAAGAAAAGGAGAAAGAAAGGGGATGTTGATCAAAGTATTCACTATTTTTGTAAAGATGCCCAATTTGGGCGTCTCATTCATCCCTACTCAATAACTGCGCAAACTCTTCTTTACTTTTAACGCGCGAAAGGGCGTCTTCGTAGGTGATTAACCCATTTTCATATAAAATCTTTAAAGACATATCCATGGTATGCATACCATGTTGGATACCTGTCTGAATAATAGTTGGGATCTGTTCAACAGCCCTTTCCCGAATAAGGTTGCGTATCGCTGGAGTTGCCACTAAAACCTCTGAAGCCAAAACCCTTCCTTCTCCATCAGCTTTAGGAATAAGTGTCTGACAAACAACCCCTTGAAGCCCCGCGGATATCTGTATACGCACCTGTTGCTGTTGATGAGAAGGAAAAACATCAATAATACGTTCAATAGTTTGCGCGGCATCCGGCGTATGCAGGGTTGCCAAAACCAAATGCCCTGTTTCCGCTGCTGTTAAAGCCGTTGAGATCGTTTCCAAATCCCTCATCTCCCCAACAACAATAACATCAGGGTCTTGCCGAAGACATCTTTTTAAGGCCTCCGCGAAAGAATTAGTGTCACTATAGACTTCCCGCTGCTTAATAACCGATTTTTTATTTTTATGCACATACTCAATAGGATCCTCAATACACATAATCATACATTCCCGCTCTTTATTAATCACATCAATCATAGCGGCCAATGTTGTTGTTTTTCCAGAACCCGTAATTCCTGTAATAAGAACAAGTCCACTTGGTTTTCGAGAAAAATCAATAATGGAATCAGGAAGACCTAAATCACTAATATTAGGAACATAGAGTGGAATTCGACGAAATGCCGCCTCAACAGAGCCTCTTTGAATATGCACATTAACCCGAAACCTCTCTAACCCCTCTAGAGCCAAAGAAAAATCAAGTTCCTTGTCACATTCAAATTTTTCCTTCTGCATATCTGAAAGAATGCCATAAATACTTTTTTTTAATTCATCTTTGGAAAGAGGACTATGATCAGTGCGCGTAAGTTTTCCATTAATTCTGATAACAGGAGCACTGTTTTGGGTGAGATGTAAATCAGATGCCTTGCACTCAATAGTAATCTTAAGTAGATCTCTAAGATCCATGGCTGATCCCTTCACTCCTTGTTCTTATTTTTTTAACTTTTCTTCTGCGCTATCCAATTGGCAATACGTTGTGTGCCTGCCTGAATGCGTTCCGCGGATGTCGCAAAACTTAATCGCATAGATCCTGGAGCTCCAAATCCTTCACCTGGAATAATGGCCACATTTACTTCATTTAAAATTTGCTTGGCAACTTCTAAAGATTCTCCCAATTTAGAAAAATCACAAAACAAATAAAAAGCTCCTTCTGGCTTAATATAAGTTACTTCTTCAATGGAATCAAACGCTTCCATCATTAATGCTCGACGACTCTTAAATTCATCACGCATAGCCGCTATGCTTTCTTCGGGTTCATGTAAAGCCTGCAACGCCGCCGCCTGACTAATTGAACAGGGATTAGATGTCGAATGATCCTGGAATTTTTTTATGTAATCCATAACCTCTTGAGGACCCGCGGCATATCCGATGCGCCAACCTGTCATAGAATACGCTTTGGAAACACCATTGACTGTCATCGTTAAATCATAAATGTCTTTTCCTAACGAGGCAATAGAAGTATATTCTGAAACTTCATAAATTAATTTCTCATAAATTTCATCACTAATGACAAAAATTTTATGCTTTACACAAACTGCAGCAATCGCTTCCAGCTCTGGCCTCGAGTACAACATTCCTGTTGGATTTGATGGAGAATTAAGAATTAATATCTTTGTTTTTTCTGTAATACTCTCAGAGAGTTGCTGCGCGGTAATTTTAAAATTTGAGTCTGCCGAGGTAGGGAGAAATTTTGGAATTGCTCCAGCAAGTTTCACCATCTCAGGATAACTCACCCAATAAGGTGCAGGAATAAGAACTTCCTCATCTTGATCAGCTAACACCTGAATAATGTTAAAAATAGAATGTTTGGCTCCACAAGAAACAGCAATTTGGCTTGCCTTATACTCTAATTGATTATCTTTTTGAAATTTTTGGACAATAGCTTCTCTTAAATCTAATGTCCCAATGCTGGGTGTGTATTTAGTAGCACCTCTTTCAATGGCGTCAATGGCTGCGGACTTAATAGCATCCGGAGTGTCAAAATCCGGTTCACCGGCGGCAAAATTAACAACATCCTTACCTTCGGCCTTAAGTTCTTTGGCTCTGGCGGTTATTGCCAAGGTTGAGGATCCGACAATCGTCTCAATACGCCGGTTAACTTTCAATTTTATTTTTCCCCTGCCTTCCGATTAAACATCTTTCGAATTCCGCCAAAAAATTTCTTGCCATCTTTTCCAACATCTGATTTTATTACTTCTTTTTTAGAAGAAGGTTTAAATTCTTTCTTTTCTACAGCAGGGTCTTTTGGCGATTCCTTAGAAGCTGTAACATCTATTGTTTTAACCCCACTATCTTTCTTGGCAGTTGCTGTAGATTTAGATTTGCTTACAATAACTTCTGCCTTTTCAGTAAGTTCCAAAAAAACCAACTGAGCATTATCTCCTCTACGCGTCCCTAAAGGAATAATTCGGGTGTATCCTCCAACTCTATTCTTAAAACGCGGGGCTGTTTTTGTGAATAACTCACTAACCAATTTATGATTACATAACACTGCAAACGCGTGTCTTTTATCAGCCAAAGTCCCCTTTTTTCCTAAAGTAATAAGCTTATCAACAAGCTTTCGTGCTTCTTTCGCTTTTGCCTTTGTTGTACAAATGCGTTCTTTAATCAACGTTGCTTTGGCAATATCACGAACCGTTGCTTTACGATGACTTGAATTTCTGTTTAATGTATTTCCCGCAATTCCATGGCGCATGATTTTCCCCGTATATTAAATACTAATCTTTTTTTCTTAACTTCTTGGAATCAATTTTCATACCTAAGTTAATACCCATAACCTTAAGAAGATCATTAATTTCTGTTAAAGATTTTTTTCCAAAATTACGAAATGTTAATAATTCTGATTCTGGTTTTTTAACAAGTTCCGCAATTGTTTTGATATTAGCGTCTTTTAGGCAATTAGCACTCCGTACTGAAAGCTCTAACTCCGAGATTGGCAAACGCAACTTGTCATAAAGAGCTTTTTCTTCATTCGAGATTTCTTCTTCTTCCTCTTCTTCCTCAGGAAGCTGTCCATAACTAACAAAAACATCTAAATGACGTTGAAGAATGTTGGCTCCATAAAGCATCGCTTCTTTAGGACTAATCCCTCCATTTGTGTTAATTTCAATAACCAAACGGTCATAATCAGTTCTTTGCCCAACACGTGTATTTTCTATATCAAAATTTACTTTTATAATCGGTGTAAAAATAGCATCTATAGCAATGGAATCCACCACCCCTTCGCGTTTGTTAAGATCGGCCGGCACATATCCTCTCCCCTTAGATACTTCCATTTCTACATAAAATTTTGTATCACGGGATAACGTAGCGATGAGCAATTCCGGATTTAACACTTCAATGGTTTCATCACAAATAATATCAGTTCCTGTTACCGCCCCTTTTTTTTCTGCTTTGATATAAACGGTTTTAGGCACCTTAGAATGGGACCGAAGAACTAATCTTTTTATATTTAAAACTATTTCTGTTACCGCTTCCATTACTCCTGGAATTGTAGAATATTCATGTCTAACTCCTTCAATCTTAATTGAAGTAACGGCACTTCCTTCTATAGAAGAGAGCAATATACGTCTTAAGGAATTTCCAAGTGTGACCCCATAGCCCTTCTCAAATGGTTCCGCAATAAACTTTCCGTAAGTCTCTGAATAAGTTGTTTCTTCACAGTCCAGCCTTTTGGGCATTTGAAAATCCCGCCACTTAACTCCCATATTATTCCTCCTCAATGAATACTCAATTTATTAGTTA
>CAZIRV010000031.1:0-7113 GCA_964541845.1 uncultured Planctomycetales bacterium | reverse complement strand
CCCTACTCAAAATTATCTTGAATAAAGCTCAACTATTAACTGCTCGTTAACCGGAAAACCAATATCCTCTCGTTCCGGAAGTCTATTTACTTTAGCTTTAAATTGATCATGATTAACTTCTAACCATCCCGGAACAGAACGGTCTTTTGAAATTTCGATATTGTCTTCGACCGTCTTTTTCCCTTTTTTACTGACTCGAATAGAAATCTCATCATCAGGTTTAACCAGAAATGATGGGATGTTTACTCTACGGTCATTCACAAAAACAAATTGATGCCCCACAAATTGCCTGGCTTGCTGCCTTGATGTACAAAATCCAAGCTGATAAATTACGTTGTCTAACCTTCGCTCTAAAAATTGCAACAGAATAGCGCCTGTAATCCCTTTTTTGTGCGCGGCTTTGGAAAAATAGCTCCGAAACTGTTTTTCGTAAAGCCCATAAATACGTTTGACTTTTTGTTTTTCTCGTAGCTGCAACCCATAATTTGAAAGCTTTGTGCGACGTCCCTGACCATGCTCACCAGGAGCATACGCCCTTCGTTCAAACGCGCAACGATGTGTAGAACAACGTGTCCCTTTTAAAAAAAGTTTTTCGCCTTCCCTTCGACATAAACGGCAACTTGAACCAATATATCTTCCCATAAATTTCTTCTCCTCTAAGGGTTTAAGCAAAAATAACTTCCCTTTTTGCTTCTTCATTTTCAGGTCATCTTTGACCGATTTTCAATCGCAATTTCCTCAACGCAACTCGTTGCGCCTCAAAAATCACTCAATCAGATCGGTCAAATCTAACCTAAATCTGAAAGCTAAAAAAAAATTTGTTCTTGCTTAAATCCTAAACCCGACGCCTTTTTCTAGGCCGGCATCCATTATGTGGTAACGGGGTAACATCCTTAATGGATAATACCGCCAATCCATTAGCCTGCAGAGCCCGAATAGCTGATTCTCTTCCTGATCCCGGACCATTGACAAAAACATCAACACTTTTTAACCCCAAATCTTTTGCTTTTCTGGCAGCATCGGAACCCGCAAGTTGCGCGGCAAACGGTGTTGATTTCTTAGAACCGTTAAAGCCAACCACACCCGGTGTTGACCAAACAATAACATTACCTTGTTTATCTGTAATACTAATAATTGTATTGTTAAAAGTTGCTTTGATATGCGCCGTCCCTGTAGTAATTCCTTTCGGCAACTTTTTCTTTGATTTTTCTTTTTTCTTATTAGGTTTAGCCATTCTCTATTTCCTTATTTTTTCCTTTTTCCCCCGACTGAAGCTTTTCTTCCTTTACGGGTACGTGAATTTGTTTTCGTCCTTTGACCACGAACAGGCAAACCTTTCCGGTGTCGCAACCCTCGATAATTCCCTATATCTGCCATCCTCTTAATATTTTGGTTTACTTCCCGACGTAAATCTCCTTCAGTAATATAATTTTTCTGAATAATCGAAGTTAATTTGGCGATTTCCTCATCCGTAAGCTCTTTGGCGCGCTGATCACAATGAATATTTGCCTCTTCTAAAATCTTCTTTGTATGATATGGACCTATCCCATAAATATAAGGAAGAGCCGCTTCAATACGTTTTTCTTTTGGAATATCAACACCTAAAATTCTTGGCATAATTGCTCACCCTTGCCTTTGTTTATGTTTTGGATTAGAACAAATCACACGAACGACGCCCTTACGTCGAACAACTTTACAATTACTACAAATTCTTTTAACAGATGATTTTACTCTCATATTACTTATTCCTGTATGTTATTCTCCCTTTAGATAAATCATAAGGAGAAAGCTCTAGTTTCACTTTATCACCAGGTAAAATTCGAATAAAATGCTTTCGAATTTTTCCGGATATATGTGCCAAAACAATATGACCGTTTTCCAATTCTACACGAAACATTGCGTTTGGCAATGCCTCTTTTATAATCCCTTCAACTTCTATTGATTCTTCTTTTGCCATTTTCTTATTAATACTTATGGTTTGTACAGAACTAACAATGGCCTATTTAATAAGCGCACCATCAATCAAATGATTTTAAATGTATCGGTTATTTATTTATAAACCGTAGTTAATATTTCAGGCCCATTACTTGTAATGGCTATTGTATGCTCAAAATGTGCCGAAGGCTTCTCATCCTGCGTAACAACAGTCCAACCATCACTATGGATTTTAGTCTTCCAACTTCCAAGATTTACCATCGGCTCAATCGCGAAAACCATTCCTGCTTTTAAAACAGGACCTTTATTAGATTCTCCAAAATTTGGAATTTCAGGATCTTCATGCAATTTTTTACCAATCCCATGTCCAACAAAATCTCTTACAACTGAAAACCCATTTGATTCTATCGTTGTTTGAATGGCATGCGATATATCAGATAAACGATTATTGGGACGCGCTTTTTTTATTCCTAAAGATAAAGACTCTTGTGTTACCTCTAAAAGCCTCGCTAACTCGTCATCAATTTTACCAATACCAACCGTCACTGCTGTATCGGAATAATATTCATTATAGATAATCCCTACATCCATACTGACTATGTCCCCTTCAAAAAGAACGCGTTTTCCTGGAATTCCATGAACAACTTCCTCATTAACAGACATGCAAACACACCCTGGAAAACCTCGATACCCCTTAAAAGCCGGTATAACTTTTTTCTGAGCTATCAACTCTTCCGCAAAGGCATCTACTTCCTGAGTTGTCATTCCTGGTTTTAAAGAGCTTTTTAATTCCTGAATAACTTCCGCTAATATCTTCCCTGCTTCACGAAGAATTTGAAGTTCATTTTCTGATTTAATACTAATGGTTCTTTTCTTCTTCATGAAATTTTTTCATCAATATCTCTTGAAGATCTCCACTTTCTTTATTGCCGTCAATCTTCTCAAGCTTTCCCTGTCCCTCATAATAATCAATCATTGGTAGTGTGCTTCGCAAATAAACTTCCATACGATTCTTTATTGTCTCTTCGTTATCATCCGCGCGCTGATAAATCATCCCCCCGCATGAATCACAAATGCCTTCTTTCCTGGGAGGTCTATTTGTCATATGGAATAAAGATCCACAAGATTTACAAACACGACGTCCTGTAAGCCTCTTAATAATAAGTGGTAACTCCGCTTCCAAATAAATAACATAATCTAACGGCTTTTCAATATCGTTTAAAATCCGATCTAAACTTTCAGCCTGCTGTTTCGTTCTCGGAAAACCATCCAGCATATAACCGGATTTAACATTGGCATCAGTAGAAAGTTTTTTTTCAATAAGCTTTGTAACAATTTCATCCGGAACTAACGCGCCTTTTTCAATATAACTTTTTGCCTCTACCCCAATAGCCGTCTCATTTTTCATTTCCTCGCGAAGCATATCCCCTGTTGAAACGTGTAAAATTCCAAAGCTTTCTTTTAATAATTCTGCGAGACTTCCTTTACCTGCTCCCGGAGGACCTAATAAAACTAACCTCATCTTCTTCCTTTAATTTTTCCTGACTTCATAAATCCGTCGTAGTGCCGCATCACAAGATGAGACTCAATTTGTTTCATGGTATCAAGCATGACCCCGACCATAATCAAAACCCCTGTTCCTCCAAAAAATGACGCTACTAAATAAGGAACCTTAAAAGATGCCATAATCGCATCCGGCATAATAGCAATGGCACAAATAAAAAATGCTCCCGTTAACGTGATACGCGTCATCACAAAATCAAGATAATCGGCTGTTTGAGTTCCGGGACGAACTCCTGGAATAAATCCACCTTGCTTTTTCATATTTTCAGCTACATCTACAGGATTAAAAACAATCGCCGTATAAAAATAACAAAAGAATATAATTAAAAAACCATATACAAGGTAATAAAAAAAAGTGCCCCGTTGCATGAAACTCGCTATGGTTTGAAATCCCGCATGAGGGATAAAACTGGCCAACGTTGCCGGAAACAGAATAATGGATTGCGCAAAAATAATCGCAATAACTCCTGACGTATCCACCTTCAATGGAATATAAGTACTCTGTCCTCCATAAACTTTTCGCCCCACAATTCGCCGGGCATATTGAACTGGAATTTTTCGTTGCGCTTGTGTAATTAAGGTAATCGCAATAATAACGCCTATTAAAAAGGCAACCATAATCAATAACATCAATGGTTGTAACTGCCTCATACCACCGGCATTAGGAGATAGCATCATTATTAACTGCCTTAAAGCTGACGGAGCAGAAGAAATAATTCCAGCAGTAATAATCAGAGAAATTCCGTTTCCAATCCCTTTTTCCTGAATTTGTTCACCCAACCACATTAAAAGCAAAGTCCCGCTACATAAAGTTAATACAGTCACAAAGCGGAAAGCCCACCCAGGATTATTGACAACCTGCAAACCTTGAAAAACAGAGCCTGATTTATCTTCGAGCCAAAGAGCAATAAAAAACGACTGAACAAACGCCAGAAATAATGTTCCGTAACGTGTATATTGATTAATTTTATGGTAACCAGTCTGTCCTTCCTTAGCCAATTTTTCTAAAGCCGGAATAACAGCGGTTAAAAGCTGCATAATAATTGAGCTTGAAATATAGGGCATTATCCCCAAAGCAAAAATAGTTGCCTTTTTAAGTGCCCCTCCGGAAAACATATTCATGATTCCAAATATACTTCCCTGCCCCCCCGAGCTCATGCGTTGAAAAAATTCACTTAAGGCTGCCCCATTAACCCCAGGGGTTGGGATATAACATCCAACTCGATACGCTGCAATCATTGCCAATGTAAAAAGAATTTTCTTTCTTAAATCAGGGATCTTAAAACAATTAGCAAGTGAAGCTATCATAAGGAAAAATTAAATAACCTACATCGGAGCAAACCCACGAGGTATTGACCTAAGCATTTACAAACGAGGCAAGCCTCGGGGAATTAAACCCAGTTTAAAGATTGGCAAAATAATTTTTTTGGCCGATCTCTTAATTAAAAAATATTATGAATCTTTTTTAGCTTTTTTAATTCCCTTGGCTTTAGATTCTTTTTGAATAATTTCAACCTTTCCACCCGCCTTAAGAATTTTTTCCTCTGCTTTTTTGGAAATACTTCCGACCTGGACTGTTAAAGGCTTATCAATTTCTCCATTACTCAAAATTTTAAATGGTTTATTTAAACTCTTTATTAACCCTTGGGTCTTTAAAGATTCCGCATTAATAAGGGCCCCCTTATCAAATTTATTACTTAATTTCTCTAAACTAACAAGCTGATTCAAAATTGGTCGATGGCTTCGAAAACCGACTTTTGGAAGACGCCGGATAAGAGGCATTTGCCCCCCTTCAGATGAGGCTACAATAGAACGCCCTGTACTACGGGATTTTTGCCCATTTTCACCACGCCCGCTAGTCTTACCAATCCCGGAACCTCGCCCACGACCAACAATTTTTCTACGTTTACGTGAACCCTTTGGAGATTTTAATTCGTGCAATTGCATTTTTATTTCCTATATTAAACCTTAGCCGGCTTTAAACGACTCAAACCATCAATAGTTGCCTTCACAACATTAATAGGATTATTTGATCGATGACACTTTGTTAAAATATTATGAATGCCCGCCCCATCACAAACGGCTCGAACAGGTCCGGACGCAATAACGCCTGTACCTTCTGAGGCCGGTTTTAAAAGCACTCGGGAACCGCTGCATTGCCCTATAATTTCATGAGTTATTGTTGTTCCTTTTAAGGAAACTTCTATCATATTTTTCTTGGCGACCCCCATGGCCTTACGAATGGCTATCGCAACCTCTCTGGCTTTTGATAAACTATAACCCACTCTCCCTTTCGTATCTCCAACCACTACCAAAGCGCTAAATGATAACTTTTTTCCACCCTTTGTAACTTTTGTAATACGATTAATAGAAATGACTTGCTCTATAAATTCCGATCCTTCTTTTTCCTGATTTCTATTTCCTGAAGGTTTCCTTGATTGTCCTGAATTCTTAAACTTCTTCTCGGAAGACTTTTCAATTTTAGCTTTTTGTGAAACCCCCTGATTATTAGGTTTTTCAGCCGTTTTTTCTTTTTTTTCTTGATTTTCTTCTATTTTTTTCTCAGTAGGTTTATTCATAACAACTAAAACTCCAATCCCCCTTTTCGTGCGGCATCAACAAAGGCTTTAACTCGACCATGAAAAATATACCCCCCACGATCAAAACAGACCTTTTTAATCCCATTTTTTTGTGCCTCTGAGGCAAAAGCCTCACCTAAGCTAGTGGCCGCGTCAATATTTCCACCATTTTTAATATCATTTTTAAAATCTTTAGCTAACGTAGACATTCCAAATAGCACTTTTCTTTCAATATCATCAATAATTTGCACATGAAAATTCTTAAGACTTCGATGAACACACATTCTTGGTCGCTCTTTTGTCCCAAAAATTTTCTTACGAATACGACGATGCCGAAAAATACGTTTTTCTTCTTTAGTAGTTTTTATACCCATAATTATGCCAATTCCATTAATCCATCTATTTTGTTACAGACTTTCCTTGTTTTCTTCTGACAACTTCTCCTACGTAACGAATTCCCTTCCCTTTATACGGCTCAACCGGTTTTAAAGCACGAATCTTTGCGGCAACCTGACCAACTAAAACATTATCAGCGCCTTCAACAATAATAGAGGTTTGAGTTGGAATCGTCACTTTAACAAATTCAGGAACATCAAATTCAACCGGATGACTAAACCCGAGATTAAAAACAATCTTTTTCCCTTGCAGCTGTGCTCGAAAACCAATCCCTTGAATCTCCAAATCTTTTTTATGCCCTGCTGTTACGCCAGCAAACATTTTTGCTAAACGCGCTCGAATGGTTCCATGATTAGCTCGATTTTGCTTGGCATTAGATTCTCTTGTTACTATTAATTTACTATCAGCCTGATCTACCTTAATACCATGTGGAATTTTTAGATCTAAATTTCCATTTTTTCCCTGCACATTAATATTGCCTACATCCACGCCAACTTTAACATCTTTTGGAACTTCAATTGGAATTTTTCCGATTCTAGACATAACAAATCACCAAATATAACATAAAATTTCTCCCCCAACTTTTTGTTTTCGAGCTTCACGGCCTGTCATAACACCCTCTGAAGTTGATATAACTGCC
>CAZIRV010000030.1:9541-20279 GCA_964541845.1 uncultured Planctomycetales bacterium | reverse complement strand
CATACGTGAGCTGCAAATAACGGACGACAGCCCGGCGCAGTATCAATTATTACTTGATGCCATTAAAGAGTTTGATGTCTCAGTTGTTCTTATTGGACTTGAAGATAAAGTTAAGGAAGAGCTAAGCAGGTTTAATTATCCTCAGGGGCGTATTGAAATTATTCATGCTCCGGAAGTTGTCGGGATGCATGAACCTGCCACGACGAGTCTTCGTAAGAAAAAAAATTCTTCTATTTCTTTAGGTGTTGATTTATTAAAAGATCCTCAATATGATGCTTTTATTAGTGCGGGAAATACTGGAGCAGTGGTTGCGGCTTCAACCATTCGGCTTGGAATGCTTGAAGGAGTAGAGCGGCCCGCTATTGGTCTTGTTATTCCTACTTTAAAAAATTTTTCATTTCTTATTGATGTCGGCGCAAACACGGAGGCAAAGCCGCAACATCTTTTTCAATCTGCCTTGATGGCTAATGTTTATGCGCGCGAAGTTTTAGGGGTCAATAATCCAAAGATTGGGCTTTTGAATATTGGAGAGGAGTCGAGTAAGGGAGGCGGTTTTGCGAAGGAGGCCTATAAATTGATGGAGGATAGAATTTCTAATTTCATTGGAAATGTTGAAGCCAGTGAGGTTTATTCAGGAAAGAGTGATTGCATCATTTGTGATGGTTTTGTCGGAAACGTTGTCATCAAGGTTTCGCAAGGTTTAATGGAATCTGCCGGGAAATTAGTGAAGAGGGAAGTTAAAAAAAATCCATTGGCAATGTTAGGGGCTTTGATTATGAAGTCCAAATTGAAACATATTAAAAAATTAGCAGATTATTCTGAGTATGGGGGGGCCCCGCTTTTAGGCGTCAATGGGGTTGTGATGATTAGTCATGGACGCTCCAGTCCTAAGGCCATTAAAAATGCTATTAGGGCGACGATGAAAGAAGTAGAGCATAACATTCTTGCGGCAATGATAAAGGAAATTTCAGGAAATGGATAATGGTGTGAAGCGTAATGTTGGCATTGTGGGACTAGGGCATTATTTACCAAAACGTGTTTTATCCAATTTTGATTTAGAGAAGCTTGTTGATACAACGGATGAATGGATTTTTACACGCACGGGGATTAAAGAGCGTCATATTGCAGGAAAGAATGAAAAAAATAGTGATTTAGCTATTATGGCAGCTAAAGAGGCTATGAAAAATGCTCAAATTGATTCATCCGATTTGGATTTAATTATTGTAACAACGATTAGTCCTGATAGTAATTTTCCTTCAGTCTCTTGCCTTGTCCAAAAGGCTCTTCATGCGAAAAATGCGGCGGCCTTTGATATTAGCGCGGCATGTTCCGGATTTCTTTATGGAATAACAACCGCGAAACAGTTTATTACAAATGGTCTATATAACAGTGCGTTGGTTATCGCTTCAGAAAAATTTACCCATTTATTGGATTGGAATGATCGAGGCACTTGTGTTCTTTTTGGTGATGGTGCCGGAGCTTGCGTTTTGGCCCCGGTGACAGGGGAGCGAGGTATCGTCGCTGAGTATCTGCATGCGCAAGGAGAATACGGAAATTTATTATCAGTAGAAGCGCAAGGGCGAGAGCCATTAGATCAAAACACAAAGAATATACCATTGTCGCAATTGGTGATGCATGGCAAAGAGTTGTTTAAAGTGGCGGTTAATTCTATGGCAGAGGCCGTAGGGATTGCTTTAAAGAAAGCAAAATTGAAACTTTCTGATGTGGATTGCGTTGTTCCTCATCAGGCTAATGACCGTATTATTACGGCAGTCGCTAAAAAGCTTAGGATTTCAAAGGAAAAATTTTTTATTAATATTGAGAAATATGGCAATATGTCAGCGGCCTCTATTGCGGTTGCGCTTTATGAAGCGGTTGAGCAAGAACGTATTCAAAGAGGTGATACGGTTGTGCTTGTGACTTTTGGCGCGGGATTGGTCAGCGCGGCTAATATTGTTAAGTGGTAAAAAATAGGGTTAAGATATGGTCAAAGTAGCATTAATATTTCCAGGGCAAGGGGCTCAGGCCGTTGGAATGGGAAAAGAATTTTATGAATCTTCGTTAGAGGCAAAGGTTGTTTTTGATAAAGCCGATCAGATTATTGATGGTTTAAGGGATGTCATATTTAATGGGCCGCAAGAAATGCTAACATCAACGTATTGTCAGCCGGGAATTTTTACGTTTAGTGTCGCAGCGCTTAAGGCGTTGCAGGTGCATACAAAGTTTCAGGACATGGATCCGCAATTTGCATGCGGATTAAGTTTGGGTGAATATTCTGCTTTAACAGCTTGTGGAGCATTGTCTTTCGAAGATACTTTAAAGCTTGTTGAACGAAGATCCTTTTTTATGGAAGAGGCAACTCGATATAAAAAAGGAGCAATGACAGCGGTTATTGGATTTGATAAGGATAAGTTGGTTGAAATTTGTAAGCAAACAGGTGTAGAGGTGGCGAATTTTAATACGCCGGAACAGATCGTTATTACAGGGGGCGCGGACAAAGTGGCTGAGGCCTCAAAAATTATTGAGGAAAGTGGTGCTAAACGCGTGATCCCACTGGAGGTTAGTGGGGCTTTTCATTCCAGCTTAATGCAGCCGGCGGTACCAAAATTTGAAAAAGAATTAAAGAACATAAACTTTCGTGATCCGGATTTTCCAGTGGTTGGAAATGTGGACGGTAAGCCCGCAGATAGCGCGCAGGAGATTCAGAAAAAATTAGCCGCTCAGATCACATCCTCCGTCCAGTGGGTGGCTTCCATTGAGTACATTGCTTCGCAAGGGGTTACAAATTTTTTGGAAATTGGCCCTGGGAATGTGTTGAAAGGATTGATTCGTAAAATTAGCCGTGAATTAAAAGTTCATAATATAAGAACTCCGGAAGATATCGAAAAACTTTCTCTTTAAAAGAGAGATTGTTGTTTTTAGAAGCGTCAGCTGTTTAACTAACACCAAATCCAATAAATATTTATACTATTTTAATGGGAATGGAATTGGTATAGCTGGCGTTTTTTTTATGTAAATACCTTGAGTTGATGGGGTTAGAAGGATATAATATAAAGAATATGGAAATTGATTTTAAGAAAGAATTGGAATTGGCAAGCAGAGGCATGATTATGATTCATGACCCCAAGTTGCTTATGAAACTTATTGTGCGCATGATCGTAAGTAAGTTTCGTGTTAAGCACGCGGCAATGCTACTGTTTGAGCCGGAAGAAGATGCCTATGTTCTTAGTGTTTATCGGGGAGAAAAAGAGTTTCGTATTCCAGAGGAATTTACACGTTTAAACAAAAATAACCCTCTTATCAGGTTTTTTCGCCAAAAAGAATTTAAGTCGCTGGTTGTTGAACGCAACGCCATTGTTTCTGAGGATATTAATCGAATGATATGGCGTGAAAGTATTATTGAACATGGAGATGGAACCAAGGAGTTGTTGCATAAAGTCGACGCGCAGATGCAATTATTGAATTCTTTTGCCTGCGTGCCTGCGTACTACAAACATAGGTTAATGGCAGTGCTTGTGTTGGGACAAAAGCATAATGAGTCTTCTTTTGATCAGCACGAGTTAGATTTTTTTTCGGCATTAGCTTCTGATGCGGCCATGGCGATTCGTAACGCGCAGCTTTTTTTACAGTTAAAGAAAGAAGCAGAGCGTAATCGCCGGCAATATATTAAAACGATTATTGTTTTAAGCTCTACGATTGAAGCTAAGGATGCTTATACGCATGGACATACAGAACGTGTCACTCAATACGCACAGGCCATTGCCCGGAAAATGTCAGAGGGTCAATTGATTGAGTTTTCAGAGAATTTTTTTGAAAATTTGTATATTTCCAGTTTGCTTCATGATATTGGTAAAATAGGTATTCCAGAATCTATACTGAATAAGAACAGAAAATTAACAGATGAAGAGTATGAAGTCATGATGCAGCATACAACTAAGGGGGTTGAAATTGTTAAACCCCTTACTCTTCCTGAAGAATGTCTCGGAGGAATTATGTCTCATCATGAGCGTTTTGATGGGGGAGGATATCCTGAAGGACTAAAAGGAAAGGAAGTTCCTGTTTTTGCGTCAATTATAGCAGTGGCTGATGCCTTTGACGCGATGACATCAGACCGTCCTTACCGTAAAGGACGGAGCTATGAAAAGGCAGTTGAAGAAATTAAAAATAATTCCGGAGGTCAGTTTAATCCAGAAATTGTAGAGATGTTATTAGAAATATATGAACAGAATAGCGCGTTTCAAGAGGCGGTTATAGGGGTCAAACAAGAATAAATTCTTTTTTGCTTGGCGCCTCCCTAAAGCCATTTTTTTACGTTTTCAAGAACGTCCTCTGTTTTAAAGGGTTTAACAATGTATCCCCGTGCCCCAAGCTTGAGAGCTTCAGCTGCTACTTCCACAGAGTTATATCCGGTAATAACAACGGTTTTAAGGCCAGAGTAGTTTTCTTGAATGGTCTTTAAGGTTTTTAGACCATCTATATCAGGCATTTTGATATCAAGAAAAAGGAGCCCTATTTCTTTGCTATTCGCTAAACAACTGAGGCATTGTTCATGGCTATCACAAAGAATTAAATCATAATGATTAACCAAGATAAGTTTTAAGGATTCTCTGACGCCTTCCTCATCATCACAAATTAAAATTTTTTTAGACATCTTTAAGACTCCTCATATTTTTATTTTGAATTAAGAGATTGGCCAAAAAAATTATTCTGCCAATCTTTGAACTGGGTTTAATTCTCCGAGGCTTGCCTCGTTTGTAAATGCTTAGGTCAATACCTCGTGGGCTTGCTCCGAGGTAGTTTATTTAGGGTTTGTACAGAAATAATCGGTTTATATTTTAATAAAGCGCACCATCAATCAAATGGTTTAAAGTGTCCCTGCCCCGGTTCTTTATTTATAAACCCTTAAAGCGAGACAGGGGTTGTGATGCAAATAATTTTGGTTAAAGCCTTCCCGAGATTGATAAAATAATGTTCCGCAGAGGCGTTAAAATAAAGAGTGCTATTTTTGGTTAAGGGGTAGGGCTTGTTGCCAATCATAACGTTAACTTTCCCGCTTAGAACATAAACAAATTTTTCTGTGCCGCCCAGGTTTTTTTCTTTAGTCGTTTGCCCTGCCGGTTCAATCTTAAGCAGGGTGGGCATCATTTTTTTGGAAAGAACATTGGTTGTTAGGATATCGCAGGATGACTCATCATTATAAGTGAAAACGTCAGTTGGTAATTGAGGGTTTGTCGCTTCAGGTTTTTCTTCCTTTTTAACAATATCTATATATAGATCTGTTATTTCCACACCAAGAGTCTTGGCAATATTCATATGTGATTCCAAGGTGCCAATCATTTTCAGATGCTCCATTCTGCTTAAAGAGGCAATCTGAACGCCACTTTTTTCCGCAAGTGTCGACAACGACATTTTTTGTACTTTACGTAATTCTTTAATTTTTTTACCGATATACATAGTAGTTCTTTTTGATTAATAATTATTATTAAATAATAGGTATTATTTGATGAAAAGTCAAATAAAAATGATAAAATTTAATTTGTTTTTAATCCAACACGTTTGACAAATAATCAAAAATATGCTATCCTTCGTTCACCATGAAGAATAAATTTCCATCCAGTTTATTGTTTTTATTTGTTGTGATTGGTATTCCAGGTCTTTGTTTTTCCGCGGAGGCCATTGAAGGGAACATTACGGAGAAAGTTATTCAAAAGGTGTTTCAGCAGGGACCTTCTATTAGAGAGGTTCATCAATGGGCGATTGATTACGCGGAGGTTAATCAAGAGAAAATTGTGAATTGGCGGAAATTAGCCAAAAAAAGAGCATGGATTCCCAAGGTCACACTTGGGGTTGATGGGGATAAAAAACGAACCGTTTCCGACAGTGTCTGGGGTTCTTACTCAAGTGGAGGGCAGCATTATTTAGGGCCGGATGACAAAAGTTTTAATTCTAATTTTTCCTGGGATGCCTCTGTGACCTGGGATTTTGCCGATTTAGTGTGGAGCTCTGATCAGACGTCCATTGATGTGCGTTCACGCTCGATGGTGAAATTAAGAGAAGATATTTTAGAACAAGTTACAGAGTTTTATTTTGAACGGCGAAGACTTCAGATGCAAGCTCTCGCGGGGTCTTCTGAAGATACTCAGATAATAATACAAAGAAGGCTGCGTGTTGATGAACTCACAGCCTTAATTGACGCGTTAACTGACGGAAAATTTAGTGAGCAGGTAAACCATAATTAAAGGAGGAGAAAAAATGATTAAGAAGTTCGTTATTTTGACTGTGTTAGGGGCATTGCTGACAATCACAACAGGGGCATTTGCCGAAAAAGTTTTTATGACACAACGCGGTAAAAAGTATCATAAAGCCATTTGTCGTCTTATTAAAAATAAAGAAAACACACATTTTCTTGAAAAAGAAGAAGCTATTGAAAAAGGGTATACCCCTTGTAAACGTTGTTTTAAAGAAGATATTGTAGTTGAAGCCCAAGGAAAGGGGGAAGTAAAAACTCAGAAATAAACCGATATATGGGTGTTCAGTTTCTTTAATGATTTTAAAGAAGAGTGTCTTGGGGGATGAACCGAAAAAAACAAAGGGAAATCGAGTGATGCTTATGAACACCCATATTTCTCAAGGAATCTTCCCCGACCCTAGTGGGAGGGTTTAGGGAGGGGAAAAATATGAAATTTAAATTATTAATGTTAACAGTAGCGGGGATGTTGGTGGTGGGTTTTTCGTCTCCATCAGAGGCATTCGTTATTATTAATGAAATTTTAGCGGACCCTTCTTCAGCGGCAGGGGATGCCAATGGAGATGGCGTTATTTCCGGGAGCCAGGATGAGTTTATTGAGTTGTTTAATAATGGAAGCAGTTCTGTTGATATTTCAGGGTGGTATTTGACGGATGCTATTAAGACACGCAATATTTTTTCAACGGATACCATATTAGATCCCTATAAGTTTTTTGTTGTCTTTGGTGGAGGAGCGCCATCTCTCCCGGATATTAATTGGCAAGCAGCTTCAACAGGCTCTTTAGGTTTAAATAATTCAGGAGATACCGTAACACTATTTGATACGCGCTCTGTTCAAATAGATCAAGTTGTTTATGGAAGTTTAGGAGGAAAAAATCAATCGCTCACACGATTTCCAGAAGGAACAGGAAAAATTTTTCTTTTGCATTCTGACATTGAGCAGGCGCAGGGTTCGTTGTTTTCTCCGGGAACACGTGTTGACGGGAAAATATTTGGCTCAGTAACAACTCCGGAATTTCCAGTTTGGGTGTATTTTTCTATGGGTTACTTGTTGATATTATTTAAAAAGGATTTTAAACAATGTATAGACAGTTAACCCGGGAAATTGATATACTTGGAACATGAACAAATATGTTATTGGTATTTTAATCAGTTGTGTTTTTTTTACCGGTTGCGCGACGGTAACAGGACCCTCGGTTTCGCGGGAAGAAATTAAGGCTAGCAAAAGTCATCTGGAAGTTCGGGCGCTTGAGTATCGGATCAAACAAATTAAACGTGTTAACGCAATCGGTTACCACCTTGTTCAATTTATTCCTCAGGAAGATATCAAGGTAAAACCTCGCCCATTTCTTGGTTTGTTCTGTACAGACCGCAGTAAAATTACTACCCGTTTGTTTAATAAAAAGTCAGAACATGGTGTGTTTATCGCTTTTGTTTTGGAGAATACGCCTATCGATAAAATCGGATTAAAAGCGGGGGATATTATATTGGCGATTAATAAGAATAAGGTCAATTCTGTCCAACAGGTGGTCTCCAGGGTTAATCGGTTAAACGTGGGAAGTAAGGCGGTCTTAACGGTTTTGAGTGATGGGCGCAAAAAGGATGTTTATTTGCCGGTTGAGGAGATTCCTGTTAATGTGCGCTTTAGTGTTGTTGATGGACAAAGTGTGAATGCCTCGACGAATAGCCAGGGAGTTGTTGTAACGTATGGGTTATTAAATTTTGCAAAGTCGGATGATGAAATTGCCGCGGTTATTGGGCATGAGTTAGGGCATTTTTCTCGAGGACACATTAAGCGTCTACAGGGAGGACAAATAGTAACGACAATTATTGCCTTAGGTCTAGGGGCAACGGCTGAGGTTTTTTCGCCAGGAAGCGGGAATACGGTGGTACGCGGGATGAACGGGATAGGCAGCTTATTCTCCGCTAAGTTTTCGCGTGATTTAGAAAGAGAGGCCGATTATTTTGGGGTTAAGTATATTTATTTAGCAGGCTATGACCCTGAGGTTGCAGCGACATTTCATGAACGTTTTGCCATCGAAATTCCGCAAACTATGATTTCCAGTTATCTCAGTTCCCACCCCTCTTCTCCAGAAAGGACTATCAGGATTCGAAAAATTATTGAAGGGTTCCGAAGAAATAATTAATTTTTAACACATTTTGATTTTTAGAGTTGAGTATGTTATAAACCCTATGCGGTTATAAATTAGGCATTATACCAAATCCATTAAATGAATTGTCCTATTTTAGTGATGCTGTTTCCAAAATTTTGTAACCGCAGAGGGTTTAAACAGAAAAAATTTAATTATATAAATATTGGAGCCACAAAGAGTGTTCGATATAAAAATTATTCGCGATGATGCTGAATCGGTTAAAAAGGGATTAAAGGCTAAGGGGGTTCAGACGGACCTGGATAAGATTTTGCAATTGGATCAGGATCATCGTCAATTGCAGATAAAGCTTGATGAACTGCGTAGTCAGAAAAACAGGACCAATGATGAAATTAGTCGGTTGATTAAAGAAAAAAAGGATCCCAAAGAAACCATTGCTTCGATGAAAGAGGTTTCTGTTCAAATTGGACAAATGGAGCCTCAACTTAAAAAGAGTCAATCTGAGCTAAATGATTTGCTCATGGCCATTGCCAATTTGCCGCATGAATCTGTTCCGATTGGAGGGGTTGAACATAATAAGAAAGTCCGTGCATGGGGAGAGCCTAAAAATTTTGATTTTAAACCAAAGACGCACGTTGAAATCGCGGAGCATCTTGATATTATTGACTTTAAACGCGCTACGAAAATTTCCGGTTCTAATTTTGTTTTGTTTAAAGGTGCAGGAGCCCGTCTGGAACGCGCTTTGTATAATTTTATGCTGGATATCCATACAACAGAACATGGCTACACTGAGATTTTCCCACCGGTTTTAGTGAATCGGGATTCGATGACAGGAACAGGGCAACTTCCTAAAATGGAAGATGATATGTATAAGCTGAAGGATGAAGATTTATTTCTTATCCCGACAGCCGAGGTTCCGGTCACTAATATTCATCGTGATGAAATTTTGGCGAAAGAGCAGCTTCCTGTTTATTATGCGGCGTATACACCATGTTTCCGTCGAGAAGCAGGATCTTATGGAAAAGATACAAAAGGATTGATTCGGGTACACCAGTTTGATAAGGTGGAGTTGGTTAAGTTCGTTGAGCCGGAAAATTCTTATGATGAGTTAGAAAGACTTGTAGGCAATGTCGAGAAAATTTTTCAATTATTAGGGTTGACTTATCGTGTTTTAACTCTGGCCAGTGGAGACTTGAGCTTTGCCGCGGCAAAATGTTATGATGTCGAAGCCTATGCGGCGGGCTCAGATAAATGGTTGGAAGTTTCAAGCTGTTCGAATTTTGAAAGTTTTCAGGCGCGAAGAGCAAATATTCGGTTTAGAGATAAGGGGACAAAGAAAACAGCCTTTGTTCATACACTTAACGGTTCAGGGTTAGCTTTAGCAAGAACCGTAGTAGCTATTTTGGAAAATTATCAAACAGAAGAAGGTGACGTCATCATTCCTGAAGTGTTGCGTCCATATATGGGAGGGATGGAGCGTATAAAATGAATTGTAGAGACGCAAAATTTTGCGTCTGCACAGAAACGTTTAGATAAGGAAGAAGGTTATGGGCGAGTTTTTTATCAAAATGATTAAATTGATTCTTGCGATCCTGATTCTGCCTTTTGTGATTGTTTGCGCGATAGGGTTTCAGGAACATTTGGCTAATTATCCTGAAATTTATAAAAAATTTTTTTTATGGGGAATGGGAGCCTTTCTTCTCTCATTCCTTTTTATCCATCAGCTTTGGACAATGTATGAATTTGGACAAAAGATAACATCAGGTATTTTTAAGTTTCTTTCACCCTTAGATCGATTTTTTTCAAACATAGTTCCCTTTTATTTGGTCATCGTAATTGCGGGATTTTATATAACGAAGAATTTTTTTAACCTTGACTCTTATGATCACTATTTTATATTTTTTACAGGGTTCACATTTTGTATGCACGTTCTTATTACAGCCCAGGATTTGCAGGAAAAGGAGAAAACATTTGTTAAACCGGATTATTTTTTTATGATGAGCATTATTTTTATTTTGAATATATTTTTGATCATTGCCCTTTTAGATTTAGTTGTCGGAAGATTGACGTTTCCGGTATTTTTCAAGTCTCTGATTAAAGAGTCAGAGCATATGTATTTTTTTACTTTGAAAAAAATATTTTTAATGTAATATAGAATTCCTTTTGGAGAGGTGGCAGAGCGGTTGAATGCACCGGTCTTGAAAACCGACAAGTCGAAAGGCTTCCAGGGTTCGAATCCCTGCCTCTCCGTTTTAAGTAAGCAATTAGATTTTTCATCTAATTGCTAATAAGGTAATGCTAGGCTTTTAAGCATTACCGCGCAGATAGATTTTTCATCTAATTGCTAATAAGGTAATGCTAGGCTTTTAAGCATTACCGC
>CAZIRV010000030.1:0-9441 GCA_964541845.1 uncultured Planctomycetales bacterium | reverse complement strand
GCAGATAGACTTTTTTCGTTTATTGCTAGCAGGGAATGCTATGTTTTAAGCATTAAAGTTAAGCAAACTTATGATTCCTTCCAAAAACAAAACATCCTTTTTTGTTTTAATTATTTTACTTATGTCATCATCTGTCTCATTGGGGGCTGAAAAACAGCGGCAAGATGTTATTAAAAAGTTCTATCTGGATGGCACTTTACAGAGTCAGCAAACATATAAAAATAATCGGCTCAGCGGTATTAGTCGAACATATTATCAAAGCGGTCATTTGATGACTGAAGGAAAATACAAGAATGGTCAGCTTAATGGAACGTATAAAACATTTTATGAGAATGGGGAGCTTTATTCTATTAAAGAGTTTAAAAAGGGGACTCAACAAGGGGAAAGCAAAGAGTATTTTGAGAATGGAGAAATTAAAAGTAAAGAATATTATGCGAACGATCAGTTAGATGGTTTAAGTAAATATTATTATCTCAATGGAAATTTGCATTACGAAATGCATTTTAAGAGGGGAATTCTGGACGGGTTAGCCAAAGAATATTATGTTAATAAGTATATAAAAAACGAAATTGAATATAAGAACGGGCAATGGGATGGGGTTGTAAAAGAATATAGTGAAAACGGACATTTAGAAGCTGAGTGGATGTACAGAGAAGGCAAAAAAAAAGGAATTTCTAAAATTTATTATCCGACAGGTCAATTAAAATGGAAGACTAATTTTCAAAATGACCATATGGAAGGTCAAAGTTTTTTTTATACGCGTAATGGTAATATTATTTTTGAAGCGAATTTTACGAATAGTCAATTAAATGGTGATGTCAAAGAAAATTATGAGGATGGAACATTAAAAAGTGTTACGCCGTATAAGGATGATAAAAAACAGGGGTTGAGTCAAAAATATTTTAAGAATGGGACATTAAAGGTTGAGCAGAACTATAGAGAAGGAAAAAAACTTGGGATTTCCAAAGAATATTATGATGATGGGACCTTGTGGATGGAGAGGAATTATATTAACGCGCGGCATGACGGGACGTTAAAAGAGTATTACAAAATAGGAAAGATTAAGCAGGAGTGGACCATTAAAGAAGGGCTTCTTCATGGAGAAAGTAAAGGATACTATAAAACAGGCGAGCTCATGACCGAAGAATTTTATGTGAAGGGTAAGAGGCACGGAACAAGCCGTTTATATTATAAGAATGCTGAATTGGCTTATGAAGATACCTATGTTGATGGTGTGAGAGTGAACCGTAAAATTTATAATAAAGGGAAATAAACTACCTCGGAGCAAGCCCACGAGGTATTGACCTAAATATTTACAAACGAGGCAAGCCTCGGGGAATTAAACCCGGTTTAAAGATTGGCAGAATAATTTTTTTGGCCAATCTCGTAATTAAAATTAATGTTTTGAAAAAAGTTAAGTACCTTGCCATATTCATCGTCTTTATTTTTGTTGGTTTTTTCTTCCTTAAATTAACTTATTATCATTACAAAATGATTACCTATCCGTATCCTTTGGAGTTTCGGGAAGGAGCGATGTTGGTAACAACGGATTTATTGGTTAAGGGGCGAAACCCTTTTTCCTGGGATGAGCAGCCGCAACATACCAATATATACGGGATTGTGTATCACCTCATTGTTTATCCGTTCGCAAAGCTTTTTAATACAGGTGCCGTGGTTCATCGCAGTGTTAGTGCGGTGTTTATTATTGCTTCATGCTTTATTATTTTTCTTGTTCTCCGGCGTAAAAAAGTCCCCGTATATTATATTTTTCCTGCAGTTCTGTTGCTGTATGCCTTTTTTCTTTTTCCCGGAACAACAACCCCGTTTTCCGGACCCCATAGTCTGGGTTTGTTTTTATTTTTGGGTTCTATATTTATTCCATGGTTAAAGAAATATTCTCTTATGAGTTTAGTTGTAAGTGTTATTTTAGGAATTTTAGGTTTTTATTCTAAAGCTTATTTTGTCTTGGGATTGCCTTTTTTAACCATTTACATATTTTTATTTGTTTCCAAAAAGAAGGGAGTGCTATTTGGAGCGACTTGGACAGGATTGCTTTTTTTATCAATCCTTTGCGTTAAGCAAATTTTGGAATGTTATTTTGCCAACACATTTTTTATTAATTTAAATGGGGCTCAAAATAGTTTATCCCATTGTCTGAAACAATTTCATTTTTTCTTTCAGAAAAATCGAGAACTTTTTGCGGTTTTGGCCTTGGGTGTTTTAATTCAAGTAATCAGCAAATTTAAATCTTTGAAAGGCTTCAATATAATTCCAAAGGCAAATTTCAATGATTTTAAGAAACCTTTTTTTGATAGACAGGTTGATTTAAATTTATTTTGTCTTATATGTTCAACCCTTTTGATCTATTTTAAATTAGGACGCCATGGAGGCTCCTGGATGGGATATCTATTTCAGCTTATGACCCCTTTTTTTATTATTCTTGTTTTCTCTTCTCTTAAAAAAGATATGTGGCGATTCATAACCCTGCCGATGATTGGAATCAGTATCATTACGGTTTTATCCAGTCATTTGGAAGTAAATCCGGAAGAGAGTTTAAAAAATTGGAAAACAGTGCGCGAAATCGTGTCTAAATATAAAAATATATATAACTCTCCGGCGATTGTTTCATTATTAGTGGAGCAGGATAAAGAAATATATGATTCCGGATTAACGGAGTGTTTTCATTTAGGCGAAGCAAAAGGGTCATTTTTAAAGTCTATTTTTTTAAAAAAAGATAGGGTCGCAGAAAAAACACAGGAGTATAATCAAAACATATATGATCAAATAGTCCATAAGAAATTTGATTTGCTACTTGTGACAAAGAATTGGTTTGTGAGAGCTCCTGTAGAGGAAACACGGAAAAATTATAAATATTTAGGATCTATTGATGTAATCATGCCCTATTTCCCACAGGTTTGGAAATTAGGCATTTGGTTACCTCGAAAATAAATCTTTTATGGAAATTCATAACTGTTTATGTTATTCTCTCTAAATATATTTTGTCTTATATGTTCTTGGAGAGGTGGCAGAGTGGTTGAATGTGCCCGCCTGGAAAGCGTGTGATTGTTGAAAGATGATCCGAGGGTTCGAATCCCTCCCTCTCCGTTTATTATAAATGCGGATAGTGTCAAAAATAAAATGAAAAAATAATATTGTTATCTAAGGATCGGCTCAAAAATAACCTCGACAACTATAGATATCAACCCGACAACACCTATTTCATAATTGTCGAGGTTATTTTTGAACGATTCCTAAGAAAGAAGAAATAGATATCTCATTTCTTTTTTCATGGATCCATAGTTTTTGACTGGATTTCCGCCTTCGCGGGAAGGACAGGGTAACGGGGATTTTTTATGAATTTTAATGAAATTTGGACTAAGGCGTTAAAGCAGACAGAGATTATTCGAACACGGGTGCAGGCGTTGATGACCATGGGGGACACGCGAGTTCCTTATGTGATTTTATCAGAATCTTCAATTAATGTGGGGGATACGGTTGTACGGAAAGGCGAGGTGACGGTTCAGAGACCTTCGCTTATTGTGCCTCCGAATAATCCACAGTTTGACGGGTTTGATTTTGAGGGTTTTGGTGATGGTACGGGGATCGATCAAAACTCTATGATTAATTTTCTTCTGGTGCGGGGTATAAGTCTGCCATCAATGCGTTATGATAACAAAACCAGTTCATTGGATGTCTATGAAGGTAAGCTTTCAGACGCGATTAAATATTACAACAATATTTTGCAGCAACAGGAAAATGTGCAAACAGGTTTAATTGCCGGACCAGAGGATTGTTGGCAATTTTCTTTGTTAATTTTTATTTGTACCCAGATTGCCCGTAACGCGGAAAAGGATATTAAAAAATTGTTAAATGAGTATAAAAATAATAATGGATTGGAGTAGCCCATGAAAAAACAGTTTTATTCTTTTTTTGTAATAATAACTTTATTTTTTTTGTTCTTCCCGCCCATAGCCCACTCCTTTGAAGAAAAATCAGGGTATCAGTCTAAAATAATTCAGAAAGATTTTGATTCCCATGAGGGTCAACAGAAAGAAAGTCCAAAACAGAAATCATCAAAATACATTTTAGACAATGGGTTAACGGTTCTTATCAACGAGATGCCATCCAGTCCGATTGTCTCTGTTTATGCTCTTGTTAAGACAGGCTCAGCAACAGAGGGGAAATTTCTTGGAACAGGAATTTCTCATTTTTTAGAACATATGTTATTTAAGGGGACATCTAATCGTGGGGTTGGAGAAATTGCTGCGCAAATTCAGGCGATTGGAGGGAGCATTAATGCCTCCACCAGTATGGATTATACGATTTATACACTCAATGTCCCTTTTGACGCCTTTGATGTTGCCCTTGATGTATTGTCAGATATGTTAATGAATTCCGTTATGGACGCGACACAAATGGATCTGGAACGGGAGGTTATATTTGGAGAAATGCGTCTGAATAATGATAATCCTGATCGTAAAATTTATCAGCTCACTTTTCAAAATGCTTATACGCGACATCCTTATCGTTACCCTGTTATTGGGTATAAATCACTTCTTGCCGGAGTTTCACAACAGGATATTCTGGATTATTATCAGACTTACTACGCGCCCAATAATATTATTTTTTCAGTAGCAGGAAATATCAAGACAGAAGAAGTCTTATCAAAAATTCAAAAGACTTTTAAAAATTTTGAGCGAAGGTCGGCCGTTCCCCGTAATCTCGCGCGCGAGCCGCAACAGATTAGTTCCCGCCGTCATGTTGAAGAATACCCCACTGATTTAGCTCGTTTGTCCATGGCTTTTAGTGGCATTCCTCTTCTTCATGAAAATTTATATGCTTTGGATGTCGTCGCGAAAATTTTGGGAGATGGACGGAGTTCACGGCTTTATTTGGATATTTACAAAAGTAAAGAATTAGTGCATCAGATTTCATCGTACAATTATACCCCGATGGATCGGGGTATTTTTCAAATTCAGGCGTTGTTAGAGCAAGAACATGTGGATCAGGCCATCGTGGAAATATTACAGCAAATTACCCTGATTAAAAAAGAAGGCATAACTTTTCAGGAATTAAAAAAGGCTAAGAGACAGGTTTTAAGTGAATATATATTTGGGCATCAAAAGGCCTCACAGGTTGCTTACACACAGGCCGTTGATGAGGCATTTGCCGGAGACTTTCAATTTTCACGAAAATATATCAAGGGTGTTAATAAGGTAACCAATGAAGATATTAAACGCGTAGCGCGGCAGTACTTAAAGAAATCAGCATTAACCACGGTTATTTTGAGACCTGAACAGAAAAAAATTGCAACGCGTTTGGAACCGGCTGAGAAGGTTGCCGGGGTCATTCAAAAATATGTTTTAGGCAATGGATTAACGGTTCTTTTGCGGGAAGACCACGAATTCCCATTGGTATCTATTCGGTTTCTGTGTAACGGGGGAACACGGCAGGAAAAAGTGGAGTATAATGGAATTTCAAAGTTAACAGCTTCCTTATGGATTAGGGGGACAAAATCGCAGACGGCTAAGCAGATAGCAGAAAAAACAGAAGATCTGGGGATGGCATTGGGGAGTTATTCCGGAAAAAATAGTTTTGGGGTCAATTTAGAACTTTTATCAGAAGATATAAATACAGGATGGGATTTATTGGTTGATTTGGTTGATAATCCTGTTTTTCCGGAAGAAGAAATGCTTAAAGTTAAAACGAATATGAAGACAGCTTTGCGTCAGAGGGATGATGATATCTTTTATTTTACAAGCCAGGCCCTTAAAGAAGCCGTTTTTTTGAAAAATCCTTTTCGTTTAGATACAAATGGGACAAAGGCTTCTATTGATCGCATTAATAAAGAGAATGTTTTACAGTTTTATCATCAATTAGTGGTGCCGAGTAATATGGTTTTGACCGTTTTTGGAGATATGGATTCAAAAGAAACCTTAGAGCAGATTAAAAAGCGGTTTGGTTCTCTTAAGAAGACAGATCTTTTGTTAAAGACGCATGAGGTCAAAGCTGTGGATTCTCCGCGAGCAAAAACATTATATTTAGATAAAGAGCAGGCCATGGTGATGTTTGGATTTCAAGGGGCTTCTATGAGTAATAAGGATCGTTATGGACTAAAAGTGTTGAGTTCTATTTTAGGATCATCATTCAGTGGGCGGTTATTTGGCCGTATTCGGGAGGAACTGGGGCAGGCGTATACCTTAGGTGGAAGCGCGTATCCCGGTGTTGATACAGGATTTATTTATTTCTATGTTTTAACCTCAGAGGAAAAAGTTCAAAAAATTAAGGAATTAGTGAACAGTGAAATTCAGAAAATTCAAACGGAAGGCGTTTCAGCAAAAGAGCTCTTAAATATGAAAACTTATCTTAAAGGAAATTTTAAGGCAGGTTACGAAACAAATTCTTCTTTAAGTTTTATAAGTGGTTTAGATGAGCTCTATGGGTTAGGATTTAAAAATTATCAGGAGTATGATAAAAATATTGACGCGGTAACTCAGGATGATATCAAGACTTTGGCACAAAAGTATTTAGATTTAAACAAAGTCGTTACGGTAACGACAATACCCGAAAGTATGCAAAATAAAGGGTCGGTTCAAAAATAACTCGAAGACTTATGATTGAAACCTGCTCAATGGAGTTTAAATTAACCTGAAAGTTGTATTTGAACGGATTCCTAACTATGAATAAATCCCATATTGAATTAGAATTTAAACTTATTAAATTTTTGACAGGACGGATGAATTTACTCCAGCCACAAGATGAACGGGAGGCTTTGGTTGAAGAAGCTTTAACAGAGGTTTTCCGTAAAGGAGAATTTCTGGAGTGTAAAGAATTATTGGAAAATACGAAAAATCGATTGGAATTTATTCAGAATTTTCTTTCCTATGGTATTCTTACAGAAATGTTATGTGATAGTTATGTTGAAGATATTGTTGTGAATAATCTTATGCCTATTTATATTCATCATAGTCAAAAAGGGTTTATTTCGACAGGAAAACGATTTGCGAGCCGCAAAGATCTGGATTTATTTGTTCAGAAATTATTGATGTTTGTCGGAAGAAAAAAATTAACTAAAATTGTTAACTTGGAATTACCGAATTTAGAGGGCCGTGTAAATATTGCCCTTTCTTCTTTTGGCCCACAGTTAACGATCACGAAGGCAAAGGTTTCTCCGCTGAGTATTATTGAACTTATTCGGGCTCAAAGCATGACGCACGCAATAGCCGCTCAACTCTGGATATATCTGGAGGGGCTATCTGTTCGTCCGGCCAACATCATGATTGCCGGAGGGCCTGGAGTTGGGAAAACAACGCTTTTAAATGCCTTATTTAGTTTTATTCCGGAGAAGGATCGCATGGTTGTTATTGAAGACACCATGGAATTAAATACGTTATTGCACGAGAGCTGTTCACGTCTTGAAAGTGATGATGAAATTAGTTTAGCGGATTGGGTAAAAAATAGTTTACGTATGCGTCCGGAACGGATTATTATTGGAGAGGTAAGAGGCGAAGAGGCTCGCGATATGATTACAGCCTGTAATGTTGGGAAGTATTGTATCGGAACCATTCATGCCTTGACTGCGCGTGAGGCCATTGTGCGTTTGCAGAATGAACCGATGAATATTCCAAAGATGTTGGTGAGTTTGATAGATGTGTTTATTGTTTTAAAGCGGTATCATATGGAAGATAAAGTTTTTCGTGTCATTGATGAAGTGAGTGAAACAAGTGGGATGGAACAAGAAAAAATTTTATTAGGGCAAATTTGTAAATATGATTCTGAAATCAGGAAGTTAAAAATGGTTAACCCGAGTTCGGTTTATCGGGATCGTCTCGCCCTGCAAGCAGGGCTTCTTCCAAAAGATATTATCAAAGAGCATAAGCTTCGAGCACTTATTTTAGAAGAGTTAGATAAGCGCAATATGGTCACTATAAAGGAGGTTTCGATATTTTGTCAGTCTTATAGTAAAAATCCTGACGAAGCCACCGAAGGTCTCGGATTTAATCGGAAAGAGTTATTAGAGAAGATGGAAATATGATAAAGTCACAAAATTTATTATTAAGTGGTAAACAGCCGCATATTGCCGTTGTTATTACAGATCAGGAATCTAATGAGGAGCTTACGGCACAAGGGATTGATGTTTTAGAAGTTCGTGTTGATTTATTTCGGGATTTGGATAAGGAAAATATTCAAAAAAATTTTCGCCACCGTCAACAGACAGGAATTCCAATAATACTTACTGTTCGTACTGATCCTGAGGAGGGGGCTAAATCAAATAATAGCATTTCAGAGGATTTTAAATTTCAAATATTTGAAGATTTTATTGTTTGTGTTGACGCGATTGATATTGAGTTAAAATCTCCCATTTTATTTAAAGTTGTTGCCCTCGCGCGTAAACATCAAAAAATTATTATTATTTCTTCCCATAATTTTGATAATACACCGCCAGAGGATGTCCTGGAATCCATTTTTACGCAAGCTAAAGAGCAGAAAGCCGATATTGTAAAAATCGCGGTTAAAGCGAATTCTCTTAATGATGTCCGAAGGTTAAGCGCATTTACAATACGACATAAGAGTGATGATATTATTACAATGTCTTTAGGGAAGCGAGGCGCTATTTCGCGCATTGCCTTTCCCGCGATGGGATCATTATTAACCTATAGCCACATCAATCATCCCTCCGCTCCGGGACAAATTCCGCTAAAGACTCTTCAGGAACATTTAAAAATATATTATTCGTGACTACAGAGAAGAATTTATAACTTATATAAAAGGGTATGAGTTATACCAAATCCATTAAATAAGTACTCATTTAAAAGGCTTAGCAATCGTTCAAAAATAACCTCGACAATCATGAAATAGGTGTTGTCGGGTTGAGATATATAGTTGTCGAGGTTATTTTTGAGCCGATCCTTACTTACTCGTAAAAGCGTCGAGATAGGTAAAATTAATATCAGGAATTAATTAGTGGAATTGGTATTAGTTAATGCGATGAAAAAAATTTTTATAATATTTTTTTTTCTTTTTTCTTTTTCAAAGATATGTTGCCCGGAAGAGTTAACGGTTGCTGTGGCCGCGAATATGCAGTTTGCTTTTAAAGAACTTAAAACGGTTTTTGAAAAAGAAACAGATTTAACTATTCGTACCGTTGTGGGGTCTTCCGGTAAATTAACAGTTCAAATTGAAAATGGCGCGCCATTTGATCTGTTTTTTTCAGCAGATTCCTATTATCCGCAGAAACTCTACGAAAAAAAATTGACTTATAATAAGCCTGAAACCTATACATATGGAACATTAATTCTCTGGACTTTTAATCCGCTTGACTTTTCCGGTAGAAAACTTCATATTTTAAATGATCCCATGATTAGAAAAATTGCCGTATCCAATCCTAAAACAGCCCCTTACGGGAAAGCGGCTATGGAGGCGCTTGATTACTTTAAACTT
>CAZIRV010000029.1:0-21119 GCA_964541845.1 uncultured Planctomycetales bacterium | reverse complement strand
GTCGAGAAACTACCCCTTAATTGACTTTTTCAGTGCCCCCTAATTAATTCCTGATATTAGTTTTACTTAAGATCGGCTCAAAAATAACCTCGACAACTATATATCTCAACCCGACAACACCTATGTCATGATTGTCGAGGTTGTTTTTGAACGATTCCTTATCTCGACGATTTTACGAGTAAGTAAGCCTTTTAAATGAGTACTTATTTAATGGATTTGGTATAATTATTTAATGAAATTGATATGATCTTCTCATTTCATTATTAATATTGCAATAAATTTCCAATATTTTTTATCCCATTTAAATATAAAATTTTTTAAAATCACAAATATTGTAAGTTATACCAATTACACTAATTATAGTAGCCCTAATACACCCAATAAAACAATGTGCTCATGTCACCTTTCACAAACACTTTTCTAGTTTTGTAATATCATTATACCAAAATCCGTTTTGCTTTTCTCGATGCATCAATGAAAATATCAATCTTAAAATAGTGCGATTATTAAATGAAATTAGTATAAAATGGCAAATGCTACAAAATATTTTTTCATAAAATCCCCCTAACGATATTTTTTATTCTATTGTGTCTTGAGTAGGTTGGGTTGAAAACTCTTTTAGACTTTCAGGATCCAGTTCTTTTGACTTTTTTTCTTCATTGAATTGAACAAAAAGAAACATAGCAGAACTGACAATAAGAAACGCAGCGATAAGAAGAATACAAATAATAAAAATTATAGACACTTTTATGGATTTATCCCTTTTTATTTACACTTCAATTCCAAATGCGCGCCGTACCATTAATCCAATAAAAAAATTAATGGCAGCGATCCCTAAACTTATTCCGGCCATTTCAAAAAAGCGTTTTTTGAAGGAAAGGTCTTTAGCTACGGAGATATAAAAAGTAAAGGTATAGATGATTAAAAGAGCAATCAGCATCATTAAACCAAGCGATACAAAAATATTTTGGCAAAATAAATAAGGAATAATTAATAAAAATACAGTGACTATATAGGATACCCCTGTATAAATACTCGCTTTGATATGAGACTTTTGGGTGTCTTCATGTTTTGTGGATAAATATTCTGAGGCCGCCATGGCCATGGATGCGGCAATCCCTGTAATAAGTCCAACGGTCGCGACGAGCCGGGCATTCTGCAAAGCTAGAGTCAGCCCCACTAAGGCTCCTGTTAATTCCACCAAGGCATCATTAAGTCCGAGAACCATAGAGCTGATATACATAAGACGCTCTTCATTGATTAAACTGATAAGTTGCTGTTCATGATTTTCTTCATCTTGAATAATCGCTTCAATTTTTGGGTCCACAGTTCTAATTTTTTCATAGGTCTCTTGGGCCAGGGCCTCTCCCTTTTCCATAAGCTTTACGCCAAAGGTTAAACCAAAAACACGGGATAGAAGAACATAAAAAAAAACTTTCCGCTTATTTTCACTAATGTCCTGTCCTGTAAAATTTTTAAAGGTATTATAATGGCCCTTTTCATCATTGGCCAATTTTTCTAAAGTTTTTTTATTATTTTTATCTGTGACTTTTGAGGCAAGTTTTTTATAGATGAAGTATTCTGTAATTTCATTTTTTTGAGCTTCAAGTACTTGTTCCAACAAATCAGAATTTTTTAATGCTTCTTTCAAATATTCCTCTTTCAATTTTTTTTCATTTGTTTTTTGTAATATTCAACGCATTTTGAACAAAGCCCATCTTTTTCAACCCATTCCGGATGGATAGATTTAATTTCGTCCATAATATGTTCTTCGGTGTGATCAATGTAAACCGAAGTGCCACCTTCAATTTTTTTATGACAAATATCACAATGATATTTCATGATTGAGGACCCTTTGTTTATACTAATTTAATATTAGCGTTTATAATCATCCAGTAAAAATTTCACATAGTCAAGCACTTCACGTACTTGCTCTTTTGGCATCGTTTCCTGATTTTGTTTACGGTATTCAAAACAGAGGGTCATTAAACGATCCATTAATTGCTGTTCCCAAAATTCTGCCATTCCAAAACTCCCGGTTAAATTTTTTAAGCTTTTTCAATTAAAACGGTCCAATAATCCCCTGTTTTCTTTTCTTCAAGAATCTTATGTCCTTCCCCTCGAACAGATCCCGGGACATTTTCAATAGGGGCTCCATCGTCCAGCCATATTTCTAAAATATCTTTACTTTTGAGTTTAGATAATTCCATTTTTGTTTTTACAAAATTCATCGGGCAACCCACTCCCCGAAAATCTTTAACAATATTGTCTTGCGATTTTACAGGAGCTGTTTCAATTTTTTTTTCTTCTTTTACACGAACTTCTGACTTTAAAATTTCAACTTTTTTAATTTCTTTGACCCTTTGATCTTCAGGTATTTTAAACTGAAAATCAGGCGTCATCACATCAAAAAGGAATTTTAGTCGGTCTGCCAAAGCAATAACCTTATCTTCTTTGTCTAAAAAAGCACTCAGTTGATGGGTTTCTGCTAATTGAAGCAACTCATTATAGGAAGCGTCAACGAGCCCTTCATTAATAAAATATTGTCTAAACAAGTCATAGGCCTCTTGTTCATTAGTCGCTTGTACTGCTCGTGTAACTAACAAATTACGCGAACAATAAAAAACAACATCTTTAAGTAACTGAGCTTTTTGCTCATCCCTGCCACCGTTCTCGTTTATTTCATCAATAAGCTTACATTTTTGTTGAATATTTCCTCCATCCATTTCGATAAGATCAAAGATCCCCGCGGAGCATTCTCCTTTTCCCCGCCCTGCAATAGAAAAAAGATTGTCTGTTCCCCAATCCTGATAATAAGATTTATCTTCACTTAAACCTGGAACGGCTTTATAAGACTGACAAATCTTTTTAATATCTTCCTTCCCTTCATCGGAACGGACATAATCATTAAAACTGTTAAATTTATTTTTTCTGGAAATATAATTCTCAAAAGTTTCTTTAATTAATGTTGGCGCTGTCCGTGCAGGAATGTCTCCTACTTTTTGAGCTAATTCCGTATCCCCATCTTTTAATTTTGCCCCAACAAGAACATTAAAGGAAGGAACGACCTGCTCTCCCACCCGCAAGACTTTTCCAAAAAACCCCAAATCAGCGGCATGGTGCATCCCACAGGAGTTCGGACACCCGGAAATATTGACCTTAGCTCCGGAAACAGCATCCAGATCCAAACCGGATTCTTTTAAAACTCTTTGCGTTTCTGTGGCGGATCCGGGGGATAAACATATTCCTAACTGACAGGTTGATGCCCCCGCGCACGCAATCATCTTATCTAAAATAAAAGGTCTGTTAAAATTTTTGAATTTTGTTTTTAAAAAATTGTATAAATTCGGCAAATATTTTCCTAAGATATTTCTTAGAAGAAGATTTTGATCTTTAGAAATCCGTATTGTATTTTTACCAAATGGATTTAAAAAATCTCCCAGTGCAATAGCCTGATCATTATCCAAATGACCTAAATGCACCGGTAAAATGACACTATATTGACCTTTTTGTTTTTGCTCTTTAGCAAAACGCTTTTTCCACAACTCAAAATCTTTTTGATTTGAGGGGTACTCCACTTCAAGATTTGGATCAATAGCCTCATTAGTTAATTCCTGAATCTGAAGAGACGCATAGTTTTCTTTTTTTACAGCGGCATATTCCTCATGCCACTTTTTCAAAAATTCTTCTTCTCCTAATTTTTTCCATAAAAATCTAAGACGGTTAGCATGTTTGTTCCGACGGTCACCATTTTTATAAAAAAGATTTTTTGTCGCTTTAGCGATGTTATAAGCTTCTAATTCATCGACGAAGTCATAAAGAACATTTCCAATCCCTGTTTTAGCGCCGCACCCCCCGGCAATATAAACTTTAAATCCTTTTTTCCCATCTTTAATCTTGGCAATATATCCGATGTCATGAATCGTGGCATGATTACAATCATCCGATTCTCCTGAAAATGTAATTTTAAATTTTCGAGGTAAATTCCAAGAATCAGGTTCTGTAATGAGTCGTGAGGTCAACGCAATGGCATAAGGGGTGACATCAAAGGCTTCTCCCTCGACAATTCCTGAGTCAGTCGCTGCCATAATATTTCGAACAGTATTTCCTCCCCCACCACGCGAAAGAAGGCCAACAGACTTTAACTCACGCATAACTGGAATAATGTTGTCCACTAAAGCGTAATGGAATTGAATTTCCTGACGTGTTGTTAAGTGAACATAGTCTGAACTATGAATATTCGCGATTTCACCCAATTTTTTTAACTGAAGAGGTTCAATGATGGCCCCTCCACAGCGAATGCGGATCATATAGGTATCATGTTTCCTTTGTTCATAAACACCAAAAGGGACACGAACAACTTTAAACTCTGTCAAAGACATTTTACCCTTTTTAAATTGTTCTACGACTTTTTCAAATTCATTGATCGCCTCATCCAAATCCGGAGGCAATTCATAACAAGTGGCTGACATTTTTATCTCCTACATATAAGTTATTTTTTGAAGTATTTAACGTAAAAATATTATATTAGCTTTATTTAAAAAAGCAATTAAATTTAATTAAGAGATTGGCTAAAAAAAATATTCTGCCAATCTTTAAACTGGGTTTAATTCCCCGAGGCTTGCCTCGTTTGTAAATGCTTAGGTCAATACCTCGTGGGCTTGCTCCGAGGTAGTTTATTTAGGATCGGCTCAAAAATAACTTGAAGGTTTATGTTTGAACGATTCCTCAGTGATTTAAGCGATAATTTCAATAGCTTCCGGATCAACTACAGAGTTTTTAATTTTGAAAGATTTCACATCCTCTCCCCCCTCTGCAAGAGAGACAATAATATAGCTGATATTAGGGTCGAAAGCTAAACGGATATCCTCTTGGGAAGGCCGTGCTTCAGTGGTGGGATGACTGTGATAAACAGCATAAATTTCCAATCCATTATTTCGTGCATCTTTAACGGTAGCAAATTGTTCTTTAGGATCAAAGGAAAAATGCTCTTCACTTGCATCAATATTCGTTAGTTCATAATGTTTAGTAACAACTCCCTCTTTTCCCGCAAGATAACCACAAACTTCAAGCGGCAACCCTTTTTTTGCGTGGCTTATAATTTGATTACATATATTTTCCTCTATTCTCATATTTGTTCCTTTAATATTAACCAAACAAACACCGGGTGTTTGTTTAAAGGTTATTTTTTGTTTTTTAGATCACACACTGGCTGTTCTTCGTCAATAAGCTCTGTGATGCGTGGGCTATCTCCACAGATAGGGCAATGAGGGTTTTTCTTAACTCTGACGTTACGAAAATCCATTCTTAAAGCATTAAAAATTAATAACCGATTCGTAATAAGATCCCCTTTGCTTACAAAATATTTTAAGGCTTCTGCTGCCTGAATGGTTCCCAGCATTCCGGCAATAGCCCCTAATACACCCGCTTGTGAACACGTTGGCACAGCATCTTTTGGTGGTGGCGTTTCAAAAATACAACGGTAACACGCCGTTTCTCCAGGAATGCTTGTCAGTGTTTGACCATCAAATCGTAAAATACCTCCATGAGAGAAAGGTTTCTTTTCAAAAACACAGGCATCATTAATCAAAAATTTGGCAGGAAAATTATCTGTCCCATCAATGACAAAATCATAATCTTTAATGATATTAATGATATTATTGGCAAAGACACGTTCTTGGTAGGTCACGACACTCACATCAGGATTAATTTGCGCGATTTTTTCTTTAGCGGAAAGGACCTTTGGTTTATTAACATCTGGGGTAAAATGGATTACTTGTCTTTGCAAATTACTCAGATCAACAACATCTCCATCAACTAAGCCTAAAGTTCCGACACCTGCCGCGGCTAAATACAATGCCGCGGGGGATCCAAGACCTCCGACTCCAATAATAAGCACTTTGCTATTTAAAATTTTTTCTTGTCCTTCAATGCCGACATCTGACAAGATAATATGTCGACTATAGCGTTCCAGTTGTTCTTCTGTAAAATCCATTTATACGTCCTCCAAAGCATTCCTAAAATCATTTATTAAATCTTCAACATCCTCAATCCCAACAGATAATCTGATCATAGATTCTCTTACACCCATTTCTTTTTTTAAGTCAGCATCATACTCACAAAATATTGTTGAGGCAGGATGAAGAATAAGTGTTCGGTTATCGTTCAGATTGGTTGAACGCCGGATGAGTTTTAATTTATTTAAAAAAACAAAACATTGCTCTTTTGATTCCAGATCAAATGTGAAAAGTCCTCCCGAACGACTGCCAAACTGGATTTGACTGATAGCATAGAAAGCAGAACTCTTCAGCCCCGGATAGTCCACCGATTTAATCCTTGAATCACTTTCTAAAAATTCCGCAATTTTTAAGGTATTATTGCAGGAAGCATCCAACCTTAATGGTAATGTCTCTAAACCCACACTCTGTAAAAAGGCACCATGAGGGGACATGCAACTGCCAAGATTTCTATACACGTTTCTTCGAAGCAAAGTCATTAAGGCAAATGGCCCAAATTGTTTAGACTCTATTTTAAATTTAGGATTTTTGGACCAATCATAGGTTCCGTTATCAATAATTAACCCTCCAACAGATATAGCGCCTCCGGAGATATACTTTGTACTGGAAAGCACATCAATATCCACACCAAAATTTTTAGATTTAAACGCGTAAGGTGGCGTTAAAGTGCTGTCGGAAATAAGCAAAATATTATGTTTTTTTGCTACGGCTGACAAGGCTTTAATATCGGCCACTTCCATTTGGGGGTTGGTAACCGTTTCAAAGAAAATAGCTCTCGTATTACTGTCAACTAACGTTTCAATACTCTCTGGTTTGGTCAAATCCGCAAAACGGGCGTCGAGTCCCCAATTTTTTAAAGTACTGCTGAATAAAGAGTACGTATTTCCAAATAAATGTTTGCTGGTAATGATATTGTCTCCGGCAGAGGCAATAGCTAAAATAATATTTGAAATAGCCGCCATTCCAGATGATAAAGCCACAACGCCGACGGAATCTGTAACAGCCTGAATTCTCTTTTCAAAGGCCTCCACCGTTGGGTTAGTAATCCTTGAATACGCATGGGCCGGTTTTTTGCGTTGAAAAGCGAGTTCGATATCTTCAGCCGTTTTAAATTCAAAAGCCACATTTTCATAAACCGGCATGTGCAGAGAACCATGAGGATCTTCTTTTGGAAATGAATTATGTAAAATTTTAGTAATGAATTTCATTTTTCTACTCTCCTCCGCCCATAAAATACAAAAAATCTACTTCGTTGCCATCTGTGATAATAATCTTATCAAAATCTTCCCGATTAACAAACTCTCCGTTTAGCTGCACAGAGACCATATCAGGTTGATCAACGTCGCATATTTTTAATAACTCTGTCACAGAGACTTGTTCTTGACCAATACTTTGTTCTTTTCCATTAACACTTATTTTCATAAAAGTATACTCCTCAAATTTTTACCGTATGTTAATAACCGGAACAGGACTGGAATTTACTTCGGCGGTAAACCCTGCGGAAGATTGTCCGCATTCTGTTCCGGAATTATCATCAACAGTCAGAATGACCTTATAAGAACCGCTTTGAGAATACTTATGCTGAGCAGAAGCTCCTATAAACTGTGTTCCGTCACCAAAATCCCATGTATAGGTTAAGTGATCCCCGTCAGAATCACTAGAAGCTGATCCATCAAAAGCTGTTAAGACATCAACACAACAGGACATATTAATTCCGGCATCAGCAACCGGGGCTGTATTTATTCTAATATTAGTATTAGCCGTGTCTGTAGAACAGGAAGACCCTTTCCCATCATCGACAATCACGGTGACACGATAATTTCCCCCCTGCTTATATTCATGCGTTACTTTAGGCCCTGATTTTAAAATAGTCCCGTCTCCAAAACTCCAGTAATATTCTAAAGCGTCTCCATCCGGGTCAGTCGCCGAGGACGCATCAAAGTCAACTTTATTTCCAAAACAGGTGGAATCCAGGGCTTTAATAGTCACAGATGGTGATGAATTAACTGTAACCAAACGAGTGTCTTTAGATGGTGGACACATAGAATTTAATTTATTTTCTACAGAAAGACTTGCCTGGTATTTTCCGGGTTTAGTATAACTATGGACAACTTTCAGTCCATCGACACTTTCTCCATCACCAAAAAACCATTTTGCCTCAAGTGTCCCTTTTTGTTCCTCGCGGGATTTAGTACCATCAAACGTAACGTTTTCGCCTGCGCAGGTAATAATGTCTCTACCTGCCTTTGCCACAGGGGCTTTATTTAGTTTAACTTTTACGAAATCCACACTTGTTCCACAACCTAAATTAGTACTATCTTTAACAATAAGTTTAGCTTCATATTGGCCAATGCCATCATATTGATGAGTAATTTTTTGACCTTTTTCCTGCACGCCGTCACCAAAATCCCATAAGTAGGTTAGCTCATCATTGTTGATGTCACTGGTTTGCGAAGCATCAAAAGCGACAATCAAATCTTCTTTTGTATCAATACATTTCATAATTACTTTCTTATTTACTTTGGCAACAGGAGGTTCATTAACAATAACAACACGTTCCGCGATTTGACTGCTGCATTCCGTATTACTATTATCGTCCACGGTTAGTCTGATTTTATACTTCCCTCCTCGAGGATATATTTTTGTTATCCGTTTTTTCCCCGATGCTTTTTCTCCATCACCAAAGTCCCAATCGAATTTTAGCTTACCTTTTGTATCATCATAACTTGCTCCCGCATCTAAAAGAACAGGTTGATTAGTACAGACCAAATCAGGCGCCGTGAAAGACGCGAACGGTGGAATATTAACACGAACCATTTGTGTAGTCTTCGCCGTGCTGCATTTCATTCCAGCGCTATCTGTAATGGATAAAGTGACATTATAATCTCCGGATTTTTCATAGACATGATTAATCACAGGGCTCGTACTGGTTTGACTATCTCCAAAATCCCATAAAAATGAAATATCCTCATTATCAGGGTCATAAGAGCCTGTGGCATCAAAAGTAAATTGATTACAACGAACGCTAGTAAGCGGATCAGAGGCTTCAACAAAAGTCGAAAATACAAATAAACCTCCTATAAATCCTGATAATATCAAATTTATTAAAAAATTAGGTTTTCGCATATAAGGTCTCCCAAGCATTTCATTCGTATTGTCCTGTAAGAGGCCGGAATGCCTGATCCTACAAGGACTATTAACATTCATTATACAATTCCCTTAAATAATTGCTCTATTTTTAACTCTACTATTCTCCGTTAAAGCGTCGAGAAAAGCAAAATTGATTTTGCTCATTATTTAATTAGGATAGGTATTACTTCATAAATATAGCACAACTTGTAATTTGGTAAAGATATTTTGATGATTTAATGCCGATTCCATTAAATAATGATCCTGTTTTATGGATTTACTGCGAGGATTCCCCCAGTAGAAATTGTAAAACTTCGCATGCCAAAACTTGTATCAGAAGGCAATGCCTGAATGGAATATGTATAGGATGTTAAACTATCAGAATAGTCATATCCATGGTATGTTCCGGCAAAATAATCCGTTCCTAAATAAGGAGGAACCGCGCTCACCAAAAAAGTTGTGTTTGCCGGATATACTCCGTTATTTAATACAGAATAATTTTCTAAAGCTGTGCCAATAGCCTTAAGTGTTGCTTGCGCGGAGGCTTCATTAGCGGCTATTCTTTGTTTTAGTACATTAGGAATAGCAATGGCAGATAAAAGCGCGATAATGGCTACAACTAACATGATTTCAACTAAGGTAAAAGCGTATTTATTCTTCATAAAAAAATTTTTGTCTTAAACTTCATACCCCCATTGTTTTAATCGAGAGATTAACTCTGCTTTCCATGCGCTTTTTTTATCAAAAGGGACATAAATGACATCAAAATATTCTGTGGGAAAGCGAAAACTTTTTTGCTCAGGATACAATGCTACCACATTTCCACGTCCTAATTTGGCTATCCAGAACCCCAGTTCAAACACTATTTTTTGATCAGCTTTCAAAAATGCATTGTGCGGTTTCTCTTCTTTAGAATAAACAAAGTCATCACCGGAAAGTAAAACAATTGCCGATGAAATTTCTGAAAATTCAGTGGCTTTTTGCGCGATTGGTTTTAACGCGTTCAATTCATCCTGAGTAAAAACGGATTTAAGCCGGAACTCATTAAGCACCTCCGCGACTTGTTTTTTCATCGCATTATTTTGTCTATGGATAACAAAAATACATCGATCTTTTTCTATTTTTTCTGACTCAGAATTCATTAAATTTCCCTAAAACTGAATTATTTTGATCCACGTTGTTTATCTGTACATCAAGAAATTGATTTGTTAATCTTTTGGAAGACTTTAAATTAACACGAACATAATTATCCGTCAACCCTGTCCAATACTCTTCTTTTTTTTGTTCAAAAAGAACTTTTTGTGTTGTTCCAATAAATGAAGAATAATAATCATGGCGTTTTTTCAGGCTGAGTTCCCGCAGTATTTTACTGCGTTTCTGGACAACATTTGAAGAAACTTTGTTCAGGAAATTTTGACTCTTTGTCATAGTGCGTTTAGAATAACTAAATACATGAAAATAATGAATAGGGAGTTGATTGACAAAATTGAGGGTTTGTTCAAACTCCTTTTTCCCCTCTCCTGGAAATCCAACAATAATATCTGTTCCAATGCATACTTGTGGAACGGTTTCATAGGCATTTTGAATAAAATCCCCAAACTCTTGCGCCGAGTATTTCCTTTTCATAAGCTTTAAAACCGTGTCAGAACCACTTTGTAAAGGAATGTGTAAGTGTCGGCATAATCTGGTCTGTCCTGCCATTTTTTCAATAACATCTTGTGGAATTGTTGTTAGTTCAGCCGAAGAAATACGGATACGCTCTAGTCCCACAATTTGCTCCAAGGCTTCGATCACATCAGTAATAGTTTTATTTTTTTGTTTATACGTGGCAATATTAATTCCTGTCAGAACTAATTCTTTATGTCCAGCCGCAACCAAAGCCTTTGCTTCTACGAGAATATTTTCAAACTTCCGACTACGTGCCCGACCGCGGGCGTAGGGAATTTCACAAAAAGAGCAAAAAAAGTCACAACCATCCTGAATTTTTAAATTAGCCCTGGTATGTTTTCGGTCAATGCCCGCAATCGGAACAGTAAAACTTTTGCGCGGAATGGTTGGGACAATGACTTGAGGAACGTCTTTGGCATCTAATTCCTGAACAATAGAAACCAAATCCATTTTACGGGCATTTCCAACAATCCAGCTAACATTAGGCAATTTTGTTAATTGTTCTTTTTGTGTTTGGGCCTGGCATCCAATCAACGCGATACGTGTCTTTGGATTAATCCGTCCGGCCTTACGGACTAAGCGGCGCGTGTCCGCGTCACCATTTTTTGTCACCGTACAGGTATTAATCACCACCATATCCGCGGGCTGTTGAAAGTCCACAACCTCATAACCTTCCGCTTCAAACGTCCGTTCCACAGAAGCTGTTTCACTTTGATTTAAACGGCACCCCAATGTGTAAAATGACACTTTTTTCATCTAAAAATCCCCACTTATACCAAATCCACTAATTCCTGATTTAATTTTACTTAGGATCGGCTCAAAAATAACCTCGACAACTATATATCTCAACCCGACAACACCTGTGTCATGATTGTCGAGGTTATTTTTGAACGATTCCTTATCTCGACGTTTTTGGAGTAAGTAAGCTTTTTAAATGAGTACTTATTTAATGGAATTGGTATTACACGGCTCCATCATGAATCATTTCTAAAAGTTTTTTGGCTTCTTTGTTCTCTGGATCAAGTGTAAAAATAATTTTGATTTTAACAGCAACTCCTTTATAATCTCCACTAGTATACAACACTTTTGCATCTTTTATAAGATTCTGTATTACCGCGGGATGCGGGGAGTGAGTCACAACTTTTGTTTTCAAATAATTGTCAAACTTCTCAACGGTTTCCTTACTTAAATCTCCTTGAATAATTTGTAAATATTTTATAACCTCTGTATTTTCCGGATCCAAAGTATACGCTATTTTTAATTTTTCCACAGTTCCTGTTAAATTGCCTCTTTCATAGAGTGTTTTAGCGGCCTCAATAATATTTCGCACGACCATCTGCCTCTTAAATTCTATAAGCCTTTTTTCAATCAAGGCCATGCGTTGATCATAAAGGTATTGTAATTTTATATAGCGGTGAGGAATCTTGTCCTGTAAATAATCTTTTGACCTCTGATGATTCGCGTCTAATATTAAGATTTTATTAAAAAGGTTTTTACTCGCGTCTAACAAATTTTCTTTATACAGAGAAATGGCTTCTTTGTAGAGAGCCTTAACTTCTCTCTTTTTAGAAAATCTCGCTTTTTCTTCAGGATTCAAATCATAAAAACTACCGGTAATCCTTATAAAGGGTCCGTATGCCGTATAATCAAGATGAGTTAATTCGTCATTAAAATTTGTAAAATTATATCCGACGCCCACTTGAACAGAGTCATTAAAATTCTTGGAAAGCTCAACCAGGGCTCCCTGTTTTTGATCTTTAGCTTGTGTTTGTGTGAGAACCCGATATTCTCCACCGAGTTGCCAATCACTGTTAAAAGTATAATTGATCCGCTGAATAAGAAGCCACGTATTGGTCGATGTTCCCCCAAAGCCATTGATCCATTCTTCCGCGCTCTTATACGCAACTTTATTGACAATCTGTATATTATCGCTGAGATCGTAACCAGCTTCTGTTGAGAATGTGTGTGATTTTTCTTTTTCAATACCGCTAATATCGCTCTGTGAAGCAGGAGAATCATCCTCTAAATATGTATACTTTGCAAGCAAATTAAACCTATCAAAATCAATCGGCCGGAAAGCAATCCCGAAATCAAACTCTTTATACATAGCCTCTGTTAGCCCGACGGTCACATTTCGTGTTTTCGATAAATTACTTTTCATAAAAATCGTCATATCAGGATTAATTTTTCCTTCCATTGAATGCGTAAGTGTATATTGATTTCTATCCGTATTCCCCCTATCAAACAAAAACTCTAATTTAGTCGAACTCTTCAATAATTCTCTGCCTGTTTTCTTATCTTTTTTAACATAACCCAACCCTGCACCAAAAGCCTGCCGTGTCGATTCAGTTCCGTCATGCCTTTGTACGTCTCCTTGCTCAAATGAGCCTGACACAGCCCAACGATCGCCAATATTCCCGGATAACCCGAAAATATTTGTTCTGGATACTTCATTTATACCTTCCACACGTTTGCGGCTTATAGTTCCTACTAATTTTTTTCCATCTTTATCCCGTGTTAAACCATACGTACTTGAACGTGTACGTGAAGTTTGAGAAACATTAATCAATTCTTTTGACGATATTTCCAACTCACCATTAATCTTCTTCTTTGCGCCAAAAGATAAAGTCGTAGCTCTTCCTCCGGTGGGAGAACTTGCAACAGTAATGTCGCTATCAATTTGTATCGTCTCTGTTATCTGAGATACGCCTCCTACAGCAACTGTTGTTGAGCTCTCCCCTGAAGGTTTTTGTGTTAACCCTAAAGAAGCTTTTAACGTAGACTGCTCGTTAATTTTAGTAACAGCTCCAATGCTTGCCACAGTTCCAATTCCACCATTTTTATCCCTAAGAAGAGAATAATCTCCTGACAAACTTATTTTTTTACTAATATTTGTATTCCCTCCCGTGATAACTCCTATTGTCGTTGCTGTACCGTTTTGACCGATTGTCTCCTCTGCCCTGACCTCTAGTCCTTCACTAATCTTAAGTTTTCCTCCGAAAGAAGTTTGATTGTTTTTCTCTCCCTTTAAGGTAACCTGTTGTTCCATAGAGACTTCTAATTTCTCATTAGGCTGATACGCCGCGCGAACAGCCGCAACATCCTTTTGTGTATTTGTCTCCGCTTTAAACTCTTCTTTCTTTGCCGTAACCGTCTGGTGCCGGTACTCACCGGTTACTTTAAGTTTCTGAATCTGATGTAATATCTGAACTATTGTTGTTGCTGTTTTAGATGCCCCGAGCTGCAATTGCGTCTGTTGATTCCCATCGTCAACAAGGCTTTGAACATCATGCCTCATTAAAACACGTGTATTATCAAAGAGGTCATACGTTCCTGCAAATCCAGTTAATTCTTTACCCTGTTGTGAAGATGTCGCGGCCGTTGAGAAATCATTATCCATCCATTTATAATAACCGGACACCCCAAGCCTGTTAAAAAGCCGGGTATCTCCCTTAATTCCATAAGCACGTCCACGCGCTGCATCGCCTGTTGCCAGCTCTGTAAAAGACAACCCTCCATCCGTAGAGATAAAACTTCCCATTGCCTCAGATTCTGTTTCAGCATACTCTGCCGTTATCCTACCGGCAGATCCAAAATTAATTTTAACATCCGTTCCTTTTAACGTATAATCATCTGTCTGCTGATTTTCTTTAACATAAGTTCCCCCCAACCGCACATAATCTGTTAGCGCTTGTTGCAACCGAACACCAACACTTGCCTCACCAAAATCATCTTTAAGTTCGTATTCATAATTCGTAACCACATAAACAAGATTACCATCTAAAATCTGGTCAGAAATAATCGAATAAGATTTAACAAGAATCGGAATCGGTCGCCAGAAAATCATTCGGCCATTCTTATAATCCATTTCGTAATCCACGCCTTCTTTCATTTCACGCGTTGAGATGACCAACCCTGTAATTTTATCTCTCACCTCAACACTAACCTTATCAGACCCCTCAATAATGTCCTTATGTTTTAAATAGTATAGGGAAACACCTGTTGCCAAAAATTCGTTATGCGCAGATTTTTGATTAGCTTGTGCTCTAAAAATAATAGCTTTTGCGCGAGGATCGCCATAAGGGGTTGTCGCCAAACTTTCTAATTTTATCTGCCCGCCAAAAAGCGTTCGCGAGAATTTGGCAAACTCTGTATCATCAAACGCAACATTATAATTTCCCCAAAGGGCTGATGATTTATCCCATTGAAGCAGCAAGTAAAGTTTGCCTTGTGTATTGGCTGCCTTGTAGCTGACTGTTGAGGCATCTCCATAGACTGGATAATATTGATCCTGATCGATATTCTTAAATAATTCTTTATTTGCCCTCTCGCTATCAAAGCTGGAAGTGATAAGATATTTACCTTTTATCTTTCCTTTTAAATAATAAGCTAATTTACCCTCAGACCAGAATCCTCCTTTAAATTTGTCATCGTTTGCAACAGGTTCAATGTTTCCTTTTTTAAAGATATATCCAACCTTCCCATCTCCCATCGCAACAAAGAACATATGATCATCCCCTATCTTGAGATATTTGGAATAATAGGTTGCTTTTACAACAACATCCGAAAGCTCTGGAATAAACTTTTCTGTATCTGAACTAGCAAGTCCCGATTCAAAAATAAAAGCATCCGCCTTTGCTTTAGAAAATTTTGTATCCAGAATTTCTCGTTGAGCAGCAAACGGTTTATCTAATAAAGCTCTAATTTCATATTCACCTTTTGGTAAAATAATATCAACGTCATCTTTTATGCTACTTATTTCCTTAATATCTCCTCCATCTAAAAGATCTTTCGCGCTTAAGGCATCATCACTAACAAATAAAATTTCAGTTTGTATTTTTCTGGATTTAAGGATTCTAACACCTTTCATTTGCGGCAATAGCTCTCTAACAAAAATTGTCTCTCCGTCCAGACGAATGGATTGACTTTCTAAACTATTTATTTTGTCTTCTTTAATCCATTTAACCCTCCGTCCAGAGCTTACTTCTTTTCCTTTTATTCCAGTAATGTCAGTCTGAAGGCGTTCCTGATTTTGTACTTTGAATTCTTTTTCCTTTGTCACATCTTTGTTGCCTTTATTATCTACAACCGTCAACGCGTAAACATAGTCTCTTTCTTCACTAATTAGATGTCCATCACTAGTCTTACCGTCCCAAAAAATCGGATCAAAAATATTTTTTGCTGTCCCTTTAAATACCCTTATCTTGTCTCCTGTATCCTTATCAAAAATTCCCAATACCCAATGCTTAATAAATAATGAATAGTTTGTAAATATTCTAAATTCTGCCATATCCTGCAATTTGTCACCCTTAATCATCAGAACATCATCCAATAACGATACATTTAAACGCGCGACAGGCCTGCTGCGATCTTGCATAATATAGAATGGCTGTTGTTGCGCTTGAATATTTTCAGTAAGCTTCACCCCAAAATTTACTTTAAATAATAACCCGGGCGTTACATCCACAATAACAATTTTATCTGTTGTTAAAACACTTGCCTCTGGTAGAGAGCGTTCATCTATCCTGAACAAATGACGTCCTGGGGTAACGCCAGGCACACTAAACCGGCCTTCTTTATCCGTTGTAACGACTGTTCCGTTCTCCATCACAATTTGAACATATGGAATAGGATTTTCTTCCGGTAAACCATCCTGAGAACCATTTTGGATGCCGTTTTCATTCCTGTCATTAAAAACCTTCCCTATGACAGTTCCTAAATCAAATAAGACATCAGGAATAACTTTAACCGTCTTAACTGCATTGTTTGAAATAACCGTACCCTCCGAATATTTCGCAAAGGCCCTGTTCTTATAATTACCAAACGTAACTCCTGAACCAACAACCAGTTGATATCGAAGTATTTTTATCTCACCTGTTGGAACAGTCCCGATATTAAAGACAAGCGGCCGGTTGCCGGCAGGATCTGCAACTGGACTATTATCCAAAATAGTTTTTCCACTGAGATATTTAAACCCTGCGGGAATCTTATCTTCTAAATAAACGCCGATAACATCATTTGCCGTAAGATTTTCAATCGTGACCGTATACGTGACAATATCACCGACGGTCACATTTTTTTTGTTGGCATCTTTTTCTATTCTTAGCAAGGTTGTATTTGGATCCATTGGATGATCCATCTCAATAATAACACTTCCTACCGTAAAGGCCTCTCCTAATGATCCGGTTACAATCGTCCTTCCTGCAGGAAAACCGGTTTTCTCTGATGGATAAACATATCCCAATCTTTCAATATCCACACGGAAATCACCATCAATCGTATTAAAGGCATAAAATCCAACTTCATCTGTTATCGCAGGGTTACTATCTCCTGCAGCGATATGCGTCCCTGCCACAGCCTTAATCCAGTCCCTTCCTGCCCCAGAATCATTATCGTAATACAATGTTACCTCCGCACCTTTGATCACATTATCTGTCACTGAATCAAAGACAATCCCAAACGGATCCACTAATGTAACCGTTGTAATATCACTATTAACGTTTGAAACTTCCACACTTAAATAAACCGAACCTTTAGGCAATGATGCTGTGTAGTCAGAAGATATTATTGTATAATTCCCGTCTGCGCCTACCGTTGATGAGGCGACATCTGCCAAAAGAAGATTGCCATTGGTATCGCTTGCTTTTAACGTGACTGTTTGACCGGCCAACCCTTTTCCTATTATAGACGGTTGAGCACCGAAAACAGAGGCTTGATCCGTGGATGAAGTAATCGTTGGGACCTGATCCGATGTTGGGGTCTGGACAATAGTGATGCTGATTGTCTCGCCTAAAAGGGAACTGACAGACGGAATTAATGAATTTGCCCCTGTATCTAAGATGGCGGTGTAATCCCCTTGCATAACCCTGAAATTACCATTCACATCAGATGTTGTGCTTGCAACAACAGTTGAAACCGTGCCCACCAGTCCACGGATTGTTACCGTAGCTGATGGTTCGGCTGTTCCGACAATTGTAGGTTGCCTTCCGATTGTTTTTCCATCTACAGGTGAAGTAATAATGACAGGTGGTCCAAATACCCAATAAGGGGCAGACTCAGCGTCATCATTATTGCCGGAGTTGATCGAATCCGTCGCGTAAATATTCTTTGATGAGCTTTGGGAATCCTTGACATCAACATGCTTAACCTCCTGTATTCCGTTAGGAACATCAAGTGTCCAGCGCGTTCCATCGACAGTAGAGCGGAGTTGTATTTCTGTTCCTGTTGCCTGACCGTTGACCGTTAATGTATTAGTAATAGTTTGTATCGAACCTGCCTGGAAATTTAACTGTTTACTGGCAATAATACTGGTGAAATTATAGAAAGTATTATTCCCTGAAATTGTCGAAGCTCCCGCACCGTTAAAAGTAACCGTTCCTGTTCCGGGGGTAAATGTTCCTGAATTCGACCAATTACCACTTACAATAATATTTGTAGCAGCCGCAGAAGCATCCAGTATTCCTGTAGCGTCAATTGTAAGATTTCCATCAATAGTTAGAGTCTCATCTGCTGTAAGTGTATATGTTTCCCCGGCTTCAATCGTCAAATCAGCAAAAGCAGTTGTTGCCATACCTACAACAAAGGCAGCCCCTAACAGACACGAAGAAACAACTCTCCCCTGCTTTAGGAAACGTTTAAACCAAATTGTAAGGTAATCTTTAATCATTTCACCTTTATTCGTTTTCTTCTTTCTTCTTTTCTTCCTTCTCACTTCTTATCTCTTTTAATTGTTGCTTTATTTGCTTCTTAAACTGTGCATCGCCAAGAATGCGTGCACTTTTATTTAATAAGTCAAGGTCTTCCCCTTGGTAACTAAGAACCAATGTTCGATAAGCAACCTGTCGTTCAAAATCATCCTTCCCTAACACTTCATAAAGAGAATGCTTATCAACCTCAAATACACTCTTCTCTCCACATGCCAATAATCCATACCCTGACCACACATACTCTTTTGGATCGGTGACAAGATTAGCTTTAACTGGATTGAGGTCTATATAACGGGAACACGCAAAGAAATATCGCTCTGTCTGCACAAGGAAATTCTTATATCTTCCTTGAAAGACATGTCCGGATCGACCGTACTTCTTGTTGAAATATTTCGCGTACTCTTTGGTCACAGATTCCATGACCCTTGAAAGGCTTCCATCTTCTTTTGGTTCAACCAACAAATGGATATGGTTGTCCATCAGACAAAAATTGTAGACTTTTAACGGATAAAAATTCCTTGCGTAATCAAGAAACCTTAAATATTCCTGTCTGTCTGTTTTGTCTTTAAACAAAACCTGTCCGTCATTTCCTTTACAGGTAATGTGTTGGACGTATCCCGCTTGTTGTATTCGTACTGGTCTTGGCATTTAGTCCTTTTGTCCTTCCTTAACCTTTTTTTTAAAACTCGAATCGCCTAGAATCCCCGCGCGCTTATTCAACAAATCAAGATCTTCTCCCTGATAACTAAGAACCAATGTTCGATAAGCAATCTGTCGTTCAAAATCATTTGATCCCAAACTTTCGTAAAGAACATGCTGATCAACTTTAAACACTCCTTTTGCCCCTGAAATTAATTCGGAGTGGCCTGACCACATATATTCTTTTGGATTTGTTACAAGATTAGCTTTGACTGGGTTCAAATCTATGTAGCGTGAACACGCAAAGAAATATCGCTCTGTCTGCACAAGGAAATTCTTATATCTTCCTTGAAAGACATGTCCGGATCGACCGTACTTCTTGTTGAAATATTTCGCGTACTCTTTGGTCACAGATTCCATGACCCTTGAAAGGCTTCCATCTTCTTTTGGTTCAACCAACAAATGGATATGGTTGTCCATCAGACAAAAATTGTAGACTTTTAACGGATAAAAATTCCTTGCGTAATCAAGAAACCTTAAATATTCCTGTCTGTCTGTTTTGTCTTTAAACAAAACCTGTCCGTCATTTCCTTTACAGGTAATGTGCTGGACGTATCCTGCTTGTTGTATTCGTACTGGTCTTGGCATTTTTAACTAGATTCCACTCCTCCCCACTATCAACATGGCACCTTTTTTATATTTAGTAGCTGGTACCTTTAAAAAAATTAAAAAAATAACACACTTCTCCCATATTAAAATAAGCGAATAAGCGTACCTTATTTAGTTTACCCTTAATTTTTTAAAATATGTAGCTGTTTATTAAGTATTTACGATAGGTGGATTATACGTGGAAACGGAGCATGCTCTCTATTCTACAATCATCACAGCTCCGCGGGTGCTGAAGAGCCAATGAGGGGAAGCTTCTCCATCATCGTTGTTACTTGCACTCGTTGAAGATCTGGCACTAATATTATTACTCGAAGCCTCTGAATCCGTAACGTTAACATAATTTACATCCTGATCTCCCCCAGTCACATCAAGAGTAAAACGCGTTCCTCCAGAATCGCTGAGAAGAGTAATTTCATTACCAATGCTCCCTGTCAGCGTTAATGTCCCTGAAATCGTGTAAGTACTGCCGGCCTTAAGTGTCAATTTCGATCCAGCCGTAATATCTGTAAAATTAACCGCTGTAAATGCATCCGCGAAACTTACACCATTAGCTGATGCATTGCTTACCTGTAACGTACTAAAATTACCACTCGAACATGAAGTACACGCAGTAACCGTCTGCAAAGAAGATCCATCAAAACTGACAGTAGACGTATCTGCTGTAAATGTGTCGGAATTCGTCCAATTACCAGCGGCATTAATCGTTGACGTATCTGCATCAATGGAATTTGTCCCACTGCCATCACTGGCATAAATAAAAGCATTTCCATTCAAATCAATCGAAGAATTATTGAGCTTTAAAGTGCCATATTTAGAGGTATCACCACTACTTCCTATTCTTAAAGTTGACGAAGCCGTAATAGAATAATTATTTGTGGTCGTATCCAGAATAGCTAAATCATTCGTCCCGTTTCCATTAACCTGAAGCGATGTACAGGTGATATTACCAACTAAATTAAACGTGTTGGTTGCAGAATTTCCTGCGAACCAAAGCGAAGCATAATCTGTCGCGGCGACACCAACCGGACCTGTGTTTCCATCATATTTTATAAGACTGCCAATCGTGGCCCCACCCGTAACCAAAGGTGTCCCACTCCCTAAACCAAAATTTAAGTTTCCCCCTGTCAATGTTCCTGTTCCGAGAGTACAGATATTTTTTACAGATATGCCTCTACCCGCAAAAATAGTTGTGATCTGCCCTCCGGCTGCAGCATTAAGGTTATAGAATGGCTGACCCCACCAATTAGATACATCATTTTTAATCGTTCCGGTTCCTGTAAAATCAATTGTA
>CAZIRV010000028.1:0-21472 GCA_964541845.1 uncultured Planctomycetales bacterium | reverse complement strand
TTATTTAACGTAATTGGTATAAAAGGTATCCGCTTTTTGAATTCACCGGGTGATACCTTTTAATTCCAAATCAAAGTCATCTTTGCTATCAGCAAATTGGCGGGCTTCGTGTTCTTCGACCATTCCGGATTTGACCAGACCTACCAAAGATTTCTTGAAAGACGTCATGCCAAATAGCGCACCTTCATCAATAAAATTCTGGATTTCCCGGATACGATTTTCCCGAATAAGGCGGGCAATGCTGGGGGTAACCACCATGGTCTCAAAGGCCGGAATCCGGCCTTTCCCGTCTTTACGCATCAAAAGCCGGAGGGATATGGTCCCCTTCAGAATCATGGACATCTGCATCCGAATTTCGTCATGCAAATGTGGCTGGAAAAAATTGACAATACGCACAATCGTTTGGACAGCATTAACGGTATGAAATGTACTCATCACAAATGCCCCTAATTCTGTGGCCGTAATCGACGCCCGCATCGTCCCCTCATCACGCACGTTACCAATAAAAATAATATCCGGACTTTGCTGAGTCACGTGCTTTAATGCCGATGGATAGGACAACACATCTAACTCTAATTCTCGCTGATTAATAAGGCTTTTCTTGTCTTCAAACAAATATTCAATAGGATCCTCAATAGTAAGAATATGCTGCGCACGATTTTGATTAATATACTCAATCATACTGGCTATTGTCGTAGACTTGCCATTCCCCGCCGGACCACAGGCCAAAAATAACCCCTTGGATTCCTCACAAAATAATTTACAAACGTCCTCGGGTAAATTTAAATCTTTAAATGTTTTCACACTGGTATGCACGTGCCGCGCCACAATCGCGGGGGTTCCTCGTTGCATAAAAACATTCACACGAAATCGGGCAACGCCTGGCACCTCGTGAATAAAATCAATATCTAAATTTGTCATAAACTTACGTTTACGATCTTCTTTTTCTAAAATCGTATTTGCCATTATCTGCATTTCCTCTCGAGAAATAACATGATCATCAATAACTTCAATCTTTCCATTAATCCGCGCGCGAGGAGATGCCTTTGTGCGTAAATACAGATCTGAAGCATTTTTTTCTAACATAATTTTAAAAATATGCGCTAAGTTCATGAGATAAACTCCTTTATTGTTTTTTCCATAGCCAATAATTCTGCCTTCCGTTTTGACGGACCGCCCGCATACCCTCCAAGACTCCCGTCTTCTTTGACAACACGATGGCAAGGAATCATTATTGGATAAGGATTGCGTCGCAATGCCTGACCAACAGCTCGCACCGCCTTTGGATTCCCCATTTGCTCAGCCACCCATTTATAAGAACGTGTCTGTCCAAAAGGAATCGTCAAGGTCACCTTTAAAACCTTCCACTGAAAATCTGTTAAATTATTTTCTTTATTTTTTTTCATTTTAAAAAACTCTTTTTCAACCTCAATCCCTCTTCGGGAGTGGGATTGAGGTTGAAGTGAGGTAAGGTTATACCAATTACGTTAAATAATTGCTCTATTTTTAGCTCTGCTATTCTCGTTAAAGCGTTGAGAAAAGCAAAATAGGTTTTGGTCATTATTTAACGTAATTGGTATTATGCTAACCTTATATAACAGCTTTACTCCTTAACTTCCGATGATATGTTATCGCGAAACGATGTGCTTCATCGCGTGTACGCTGTAAAAGCTTTAAACCTAATGAGTCTAAGGATAATCTAACGGGATTTCGCTTGCCAGGCAAGAAGATTTCTTCTTCTCGTTTGGCCAAAGATATCAACGGAATCTGCACTTCTAATTTCTTTAATTCATTATACGCCGCAGACAATTGACCCTTTCCTCCATCAATCACAATTAAATCCGGAAACATTCTTCTTTCCTTTTGTAACCGACTATAACGGCGTCGAACAATCTCCGCTATCATTTTAAAGTCATCAATTCCATTCACTTCTTTAATCCGAAAGCGACGATAATTCTGCTTATCAGGATTTCCACCAAGAAAAGAAACCATAGCGCCCACTGCCTGATTGCCCATAATATTGGAAATATCAAAAGTCTCAATCCGCTCCGGACGCCGCGGTAAGTTTAAAACGCGCTGAAGCTGCTCCGCTTCTTTATAATAATTAATATCCTTGGTCCCGGAATACAGCGCGCCAATGGCCCGCAATTGATCGCGTACCTTCGCCGCTTTTTCAAATTTTTGTGTCTGGCTAAAATGCTCCATAGACCTCTTTAAACCGCGATAAAGAGCATCCTTTTTTCCCTCTAAAATCAACCGTACATTTTTAATGTTGGCCTTATATTCCTGTTTAGTCACCTTTCCAATACATGGGGCCTCACACAATTCAATATGATAATCCAGGCATTCTTTCTTAGGAAAAGGCGTACAGACACGAAATGGGAAAATCCTTCGAATAATAGATAACGCCTCACGAATTAACCCGGCATTCACATAAGGCCCATAATAATCAAATCCCTCTTTTTTTTTCTTGGGTCTTTCAATTGAAACGCGTGGAAATTTTTCATTCGTTATTTGAATCAACGGATAACTTTTATCATCCCGCAAATCAATATTATACTTAGGCTGATATTGTTTGATCAGACTCGCCTCAAGAATAAGCGCCTCAGCCTCACTGAAAGTTTCAATAACCTCAATATCAACAATGTCCGCTACTAACAAATCTGTTTTAGATCGCGCTCCCGTCGATTTACGAAAATAAGACTGCACGCGCTTGCGCAAAGACACGGCCTTTCCGATATAAATAACCTTCCCTTCTGTGTTTTTCATCAAATAAACACCGCTGGTTAATGGCAATTTTCTAATTTTTTCTTTAATAGGCATAACAAAATAATAAAATTAATTGTCGCGGCAATGGAACTGGCCAAAGCAATCCCGCTAATTTTCAATGGAAACATAAGAATAAAATTTAAAATGGCATTAATAACCAATGAAAACGCGGCCACTTTAACTGGCGTTTTAGTATCTTGCAGGGCATAAAAAGCGGTCACTAAAATTTTTATTCCGGAAAAACTTATCAGCCCTATCGCGTAAAAACTCAATGTAGACGCCGTAATATATGTTGAATAGGCGTCAAAAGAGCCTCTTTGAAACAACAAGCGAATAATCAATTTGGAAAACGCGCAAAGAATAATAGCGAATGGGCCCATAATCAACACTACATTTCTTAACAGAAAATTGACCGCCTTTTTAAAAGCGATTAAATCATTTTTATGGGCTAATCGCGAAAGGTCCGGCAAAGCCGCCGAAGCCATGGAAACCCCAAAAATCCCTAGTGGAAACTGGATAAGCCGATTGGCAAAATAAATAGCTGAAATTCCTCCCGCTCCAACAATCATAGTCAAAGACGCGCAAAAAGTGTCCATTAATACTGTCAACTGATAAACACCACTACCAAACATGCGCGGCCCCAATAATTTTCCTATCTGAATTACTCCGGGGTGACGCAATGTTTTTGGATTTTGAAAACGCATCCCAATCTTAAGCAGCGCGGGAACCTGCACTATTAACTGTAAAACGCCGCCAATTAAAACCCCAATGGCGAGGCCGAACACCGGCTCGTCCATAACCTTTGAAGAAATCAACGCACTGATAATAACGGCTATATTTAATAAACACGGACTAAATGCTGGAACAGTGAAAGATCGAAAAGTATATAAAATACCCATACTATAGGCGGTCATACCAATAAAAATTAAATATGGAAACATTAATCGCGTTAATCTAATGGCAAAATCAAGTTTAAAAGAATCCCCCATAAATCCAGGAGCAATTAACCTCACAAGGATCGGAGCAAACACAATCCCAAAAATGGTCAATAGACTTAAAACCATCAGTCCTACCGTTAGAATAATGCTCACAAACTGCCAAAAATTCTGTCGTTTTTCCTTTTCTAAATGTTCTGTAAGTACCGGAACAAGAGCGGAGTTGACGGCTCCTTCTCCTACAATATCCCGAAATAAGTTTGGGATTTTAAAAGCCACAAAAAATACATCCGCCCGAAGTCCCGTTCCCAATATTTGGGCTAAAAGAACATCCCGAAAAAAACCTAAGATACGGGAAATTAAAGTCCCCACGGAAAGAATAGAGGTAGACTTAAGAATAGAACTGTGAAAATTATGATATAATTTAGGTGTTGACATAAATTAAGACGTTTGGTATGCTTTTCAAATTAATAATCAAGAAAATCGGTACACAATAAAGAATTAAGGGAATATGAACAGAAAAATTATTTTTGCTTAATTCCTACTTATGCGATTTTTATTACCGACAGGAAAGCCTTATCCTTCCTAAATACAGAGACAGTGAGAAAAAGGAGTATTAACCGTGCCACAAAGAAAATCCGGAATTACTGAATTATCTAAAAATCGTCGTAAACATATGCATAATCTGGATATTAAGACGGATTTGAAAAAAACAGTTAAAAAATTTATCCGCTCTGTAGAAGAAAAAAACGCGGAAGAGGTCAAAGAAAATTTAAAAACTGTTTATAAAAAATTCGACAAAGCAGCCAAACGCAATATCCTTCATGATAATACCGCTGCCCGCCGTAAATCCAAATTCAGCAAACTCGCCGCAAGCCTTTCAAAATAATACCACAAACAAACACCGGGTGTTTGTTTGTGGTTTATCAGTTAAACCTCCATCAATCTGACTACCAGAACCTCTATGGCTTCACTTGGCTTTAATCGACTGCGCTTAATATTTAAATCTGCTTCTTGGAGTCTTTGAAGACCTTTTTTAAACCTTTCAGAAGATAACCTGACTTTTTCCTTCCCCCAATACCAAATCAATCCCCCCATTAGTTGCAACGGATGATTTCCCTCATCCATTAATTCATGCAATATCTTAAGTGCCTGAACTCCATTCCTATTGGACATAGCACGCGTCAGATCAAAAACATTAAATTTTTTTCCCTTAGAAAAACATAAAGTATTTACAAATGGCGTTAATTTTTTAATAAAACTATTCTTTGCGTCGGTCGTATCATCATCCAAAATCAAAATCAGGTGTGATTCTTTCTTTTTAAAAAAATTAAGAATAAGTTCTTTATTATGCGGACTTAATTTTTGAATGGTATGAATAACAAGAACTCTTTGGGAGGCAATGGCGGGAAGAGCAACGAGGGATTTCTTTAAAATATCTGAATTTAACTTCACAGCATAGAGAATTTCAAAATCAAACTTAACAGCCTCACCCAAAGGAAATGCCCTGGATTTGATTTCTTCAATTTTTTGATCTTTGGCTAAACGATCTTCTCCGGATAATAGATAATACTCCACCTCACCAATCCTCGATCGTCCGTTCCACAATTCGACGGGCTAAATCATTAATGGCCTTTGTAATCGCGGCACTCTCTGATGTAGCCTCTGAACCTGTCACAAAATATTCTGCCTCACCGATGAAACCAGGCTCACTCCAGGCTACCTCTTTATATTTAGTATTCCACATTACAAAGGACACCGTAATCTGCACACGATATTCTTCCACATCATCATCGTCCGTATATCGCAACCCTCCCCGTGAATAACTCTTCAACTCTCCCTTTAGGATTAGATCCGCCTCTTCCGGATCAGAAATTTTTAAATTCCCATCAAACAAAAACCGATCAATAACCGCGTTACGCGCGTCAACTTCCAGAAGTGGCAAATAAACATTCCTTCCTTGATCACTCATATAAGAAATACTATTTTTGAAAGGCTCTACATAAATAGTTCGGATACTTTTAGGCAACGTAGAACCTGTCGTATAACCACATCCAGAGGTGACTGTAAATAATCCAATAACTAATAAAAACAAAAATTTTCTTACCATCTTTCTCATTGCTCTTTCTGATTCATTTCCAAAATTTTCTTCAAGGCCTTAGCCGCCCAGCGGGATTTTCCAAAATCATCAACAACAATCTTATAATAAATTTTAGCGGCCTTATAATCCTTTTGTTTCTCATAAAACTGCGCGACGACAAAACTATTCTCGGCTTTTTTATCTTTCAATTTTTGAATTTGTGCTTTTGCTTCTTTAGATAACTCCGCGTCCGGATAAATTTCAACAAATTCTTTAAATTCTTCTACAGCCGCCTGGGTTACTTTTTGATCATATTGCGCATTTGTGGAACGCTGAAAATCTGTTACCGCAATTTGGTATTTCGCAGCTTTAACCCACGCACTGTCAGGATAATCATTAATCACTTTTTCAAATTCATCCCGTGCTTCCTGATATAATTTTTTCTCTAAAAGGTATAACCCAATTTTATATTGCGCCGACGCAGCCAAATCTCCATAAGGGGCATTTTTGATAACCGCCCTAAAAACATCCACCACATTATATTCATCTCCTAAAAGTGTTGATTTAAACTTACTCTGGTTTTGCTGCCCCTCAATCAATTTCAGTCCAATATCATATTGCTTTTGAACAATCTCAGCAGAACGTTCGCTAAACGGATATTTATCAATAACCAGCTGATAACTTTTAAAGGCCGCATGAAAATCCCCTTCTTCTTCCAAACAAAGGCCAATATAATATTGCGCGTCCGGGGCCTGCCTGGCGCGGGGATAGTGTTTGATTAATTTTTTAAACTCTCGAATGGCTTCAGCATACTGTTGGGCTGCATAAAAATTGACGCCCTCTTGCAGTTGTTCGGCAGGAGTAGCCTTGACTGAAAACTTAGGATTCGTCCACTTATTTGTTTCCGGCGTCCAAACCCAAAAAGCAAAACTATTAGAAGATATTAATAATACTATTAGAAAAAAAAATAATTGAATAACGCGTCTAATCATTTCATAAAAATAGCACAGTCACGAGGGTCTTGCAAGCAAATAAACATACCCCTATCTCAAGACCCTAAAATTTGTCAATTTTTCAACCGACGCATCGTCGTCTTTGTAAAAAACAAAATACCATCAAAAGAATAGTGTAGTAAATAGCTATCTGCCAAAGAGTTACACTTTTAAAATAAAAATATGCACTTGGAATTTTTGCTAATAAAAAAACAGCCCCTATCATAATATTCAGAACGACCTTAAGACATAGCGCGGGCAAAACAGATAAACCTGACGCAAACATTCCTGAAAATAATATCCCAAACCCTAACGTGACAATAACGGCTATAAGTGGAATAACAATGAGATTAGCTACTATGGTGATTGGTGTGGTAATATTAAAATAATAAGCAACAAGCCCTGCCGCGCCGAACCAGGCTGATAATGATACGCTCAGAGACTGAATAATGTAAAAGCCCAAGGCATTTTTTTGATCGATAGGCACACATGGATGAGAAAAAAATTTTCTTAAATGCGGCTGAAATAAAATAATCACTAACACACAGACAAAAGAAAGTTGAAACCCTATATCAAAAAAATTTAACGGATTATATAATAAAATAATCAGCGAGGCTAACGATAGAGTATTGAGAGCATCCGTTTCCCTCTCCATAATAAAACTCATTAAAAACACGGAAACGACCACAGACGCGCGCACAACCGAAGGACGTCCGCCAGTCAAGAAGGCATACCCTATCAGTAAAACAATAACACCCAATAATTGTAATTTGCGTCCGATAGGGATCAACCGTAAAAACATCATAAATAGCGCGACAACCACTCCAACATGAAGTCCGCTAATGGCTAAAATATGTGCGGTTCCGGTTTGAACAAATAATTCCCGAACATGTTTTGGAATGTGGGAACGATCACCCAATAAAATAGCCCGCATAATTCCTGCTTCATCATGAGAAAGATTCTGAGCTAAAATCATTTTTAACTTCTGACGAACTTTAAAAGACATTGCCTTAATCTTATTGCCCCGATTTCTACCTAAGACTTCGACAGTTGATTTCTTAGAAACACTTAAAACATACCTTATCCCTTTATTTTCCAAATAATCCCGATATGAAAAATTTGTTTCCCGCGAAAAATTATAAGGCCGATGCAATTTCCCCTCAATTAAAATATAATCACCATAAAAAACATCCTCCGATTTAAATAAATTGACCAAAATTTTTCCTGTCCGTTCTTTCCATCCCCACTGCGTTTGAATATTTTTGATTTCTAGTTCAAACATCCTCTTCTTCCCCTTAAAAAAATCTTTCACCTGAACATCTGAAACAACCCTTCCCTTCAACATAACCTTCTTTTTCCTGTAAAATCGTGCGACATGAGAGATATCTTTTTTATCTAAAACTCTCACTGTCTGTATGTGTAAATATCCCAAAAGTATGAAAAGAGATAACAATATAACACTTCCAAACCAGCACTTTTCCCAAAACACCCCTATCAAAAATAACCCAATAATTAAAAAACAAAGATAACTAACCGGAATATTTATCCATGATGCCATCACAATTCCTATTCCATAAGCTACACATATCCAAATTAATGGACGATGAGTTTTCTTATTCTCTACTTCAGTCATAATCGCATTATCCTAACCAAACAAACACCGGGTGTTTGTTTAAGGTTAAACCTCTTCTAAAACTAAATGCTTAATTCGCTCTAATTCCCTTTGGTACTCTATATAATTTTCTACAAATATTTTATAATCCAATGTTTCCATACCTATTGTATCCCATTGACAGAACTTCTCCTGATTATCGATCAAGTGAAGATATTCTAAATATGACGAATACTTCCAATCGCTCGGGCTATCAACTAAACCAACTGTTGTTGGATTTAAATGAACATATCTAGTCAAATGAATTAATTGTTCATCTGTTTCAATTAACACAGCCTTAAATCTTCCAACCCAAAGAGGCCCTTTCCGTTTATATTTTGTATTAAAATAACAGGCATAACTATTCGACAATAACCGCATGAAATTCTCAATTCCTCCATCTTGTAATTGTTGGAGCACAAAATGCACATGTGTTGGCATTAAACAATAAGAAATTATTTCAACAACCTTATTGTTCTGACTAGACAAAGCATAAAGGCTATTGGTAACTCCTGACTTTTCAACCTCCTTTAAACGAATAAATTGCCCAAAAGAAATCGAAAAGCCTTTCAATTGATAATATCGAATGAGAAAAATCATACGTTCAAACTCTTCCTTATTATTAAAAATTCTAAACCCCTCAATACTTTTATTAAAAACATGATAATATTCATTTGTTACCAATAAACTTTTTCTTCTCATCATTTTTCTCCCCACCAAACAAACACCCGGTGTTTGTTTACGGTTGTCTGATTTTTAGATATTTTTTGAATTTTGCATAATTTTTTTCTCGAACGCCTTTAACTTTTTTTACTTTTTCAATAGATACAAATGGACCATTTTTCTGACGGTATTGGATGATGGATTGGGCGGTATATTGGCCGATGTAGGGAACCGTTATGAGTTCTTCTTTGGATGCGGTGTTAAGATCGACTTTATGATAGATAACATCACTATCGATCAAGTTCACAATATTATGAATATAAGGATATTTTTTAAAAACGATTTGTAATAGGCTGCCTGTAAAAATAACAACAGCTAACACGCCTAAGACTAGACGCTCTTGTTTGGTAAAATGAAGCACTCTGCCTTCGGAGGGGAATCGAGTAGGAACTTATATTTATACTACTATATTCACCAATTTACCGGGGATATAGATAAATCGACGAACAAATTTTTCCTGAATAAAATTTTGTATTTTTGAATCCGCTAAAACCAATTCCTTAATCTGCTCTTCTGTGCTCTCGGTGGCCACATCAAATTTTCCACGCAATTTTCCATTAATCTGAACAACGATATTAACCATATCCTGCTTCAATGCCGCTTCATCATATTGAGGCCAACCTGCCTGGAGAATACCTTCTTCTCCAAAACCCATCATCTGCCATAACTCTTCAGAAATGTGAGGTGTTAATGGTGCTAATAACAAAATAACAGTTTGTGTGACTTTGTTCAATAACATTTGTTTAACTTCATTTCCTTCTTCCACTTTATACTTGTCTATTTTATTCATCAAAACCATCAAACTGCTAATCGCTGTATTAAATTTATGCGTAGCAATATCCAACGTAACTTTTTTAATCGTTGCATGCCGATGCCACTCCAACTCTTTATCCGCCTCATCAAACTTATTTTTATCAATGTCCCCTTCTGTAGGACAACACCGATATTCAACAACATTCCAGACACGATTCAAAAATTTCCACGCCCCATCAACCGCCCCATCATTCCACTCCAACCGATCCTCAGGCGGCGCGGCAAATAATATACATAAACGTAACGCATCTGCCCCGTATCTGGAAGTAATCTCATCAGGATCTACTGTATTTCCTTTAGATTTGGACATCACTTCACCATCTTTTAAAACCATTCCCTGCGTCAATAAACGTATAAATGGCTCATCAAAATCTACCAAACCAATATCTTTTAAAAACTTTGTAAAAAACCGTGAATACAATAAATGTAAAATTGCGTGTTCAATTCCTCCGATATATTGATCCACAGGCATCCAATAATCTGCCTCTTTTTTATCAAAGGCTTGCGCCTCATCCTTTGCTGAACAATAACGTAAATAATACCATGAGGAATCAAAAAAAGTTGCCATCGTATCTGTTTCTCGTTGAGATTTTTTACCGCATTTTGGACAATGGACATTGACAAATTCCGGACAATAATCAAGCGGACTCCCCCCTTTTCCCGTAATTTTGATGTTCTTTGGCAACGCTACAGGCAATTGATCTTCGGCAACGGGAACAACCCCACAACCTTCACAATAAATAAATGGAATGGGTGTTCCCCAATAACGCTGACGAGAAATCAACCAATCACGTAAACGCCAATGCACGGACATCTTCCCTGTCGATTCAGACTCCATCCATTTTCCAATCTTTTGAATAGCTTCTCTGTTTGATACTCCGTTAAACTGCGCGGAATTAACTAAAAAACCCTCCCCTTCAAAGGCGCAATCCATTTGATAAGAAAAATCTCCCGACGTTTCGGTCGGGACCCCGACATTCAATATCTCATCAGATCGTCGGGGCTGAATCACAATCTTCATAGGTAAGTTATTTTCTCTAGCAAATAAAAAATCACGTTGATCATGCGTTGGCACAGCCATAATCGCACCTGTTCCATAGCCCATTAACACATAATCCGCAATCCAAATGGGAATAACTTCATTGTTAACTGGATTAATCGCATACGCTCCGGTAAAAATGCCCTCTTTCTGCGCAGCCAAACGTAAACTTTTAGTTTCATTAGCTGCTTTTGTGGCAAAAGCACGAACCGCCTCTTCATTTTCTTTTCCCTTAATCAAAGAATCTACTAAAGGATGCTCTGGAGCTAAAACCACGTAAGTTGCCCCAAAAATTGTGTCTGCTCGCGTCGTAAACACCGTAATCTGCTCTTGTGAATCTTTAACCCTAAAATACATATCCACACCAAAACTTTTACCAATCCAATTCGCCTGCATTGTCTTGACACGTTCTGGCCAGTAATCTAATTTTTTCAGATCTTCTAAAAGAGCCTCATTGTATTCCGTAATCTTTAAATACCATTGCTCCAAATCCTTCTGGATAACTGGAGTTTTACAGCGCCAACACGCCTCTCCAATAACCTCTTCATTGGCTAATGTTGTTTCACAACTCGTACACCAATTAACCGGAGAGGCCTTTTTATAGGCTAACCCCTTCTCCACCATTTTTAAAAATATCCACTGATTCCATCGATAATATTCCTTATCACACGTGGCTAATTCACGATCCCAATCATAGGAAAATCCCATACGCTTAAGATTTGTCCGCATTTGATCGATACAACTCTGCGTCCACTCTCCGGGGTCTGTATCATGCTTAATCGCGGCATTTTCTGCGGGCTGACCAAAAGCGTCATAACCCATCGGATGAAACACATTAAATCCTTGCGCCATCTTAAAACGCGCAACTACATCGGCAATCGTATAATTTCGGACATGCCCCATATGAATCTTTCCCGAAGGATAAGGAAACATTTCCAAGACATAATACTTCTCTTTGGAAGAATCCATCGTAGCCTTAAAAGTCTTGTTATCATTCCAAAACTTTTGCCACTTTTCTTCAATACGATGAATTTCATGTGTTGTATACGGCATATTTTTCCCTTATCTAAGGGTTAAGCTCACTTATTGTTGCTTAACTCCTAATCATCAACAAAACAAAACCTAAAAGAATAAAAAATATCAAAAAATACCAAATAACTCTTTGATTAGCATAACGAACTTTTCCTAAAAAACCTTCCCCCGCACGCCGCAAACTTTCTCCGCAAAAATGACATAATAATGCCTCATCATCATAAATTGGATTTTTGCAATGTGGACAAATATATTCTGTCATGAATTGTGTATTATGCCATTAATTCCAAATTTTGCAACGCAAAATCACCTCACCCACATACCATTTGCAATTTTAAACAAACTGTTCATAATATGACCCATTATGAAAATTACTCTCAACGGACAATTAAAAGAACTTACTTCTGCTCCTAACCTTAAAGACATTATTAATCAATTTTGTCAAAATACTCAAAATATTATTGTAGAGGTTAATGGCGATATCATTAAACCTGCACAATGGCATGGGACATCCATAAAAAAAGGCGACGCCATTGAATTGCTTAATTTTGTCGGGGGCGGTCAACAACAAAACATAAAAAACGCGCCCCTTATCATTGAGGATAAAACATTCACAAATCGTTTTTTTCTTGGAACCGGAAAATTTAAAAATAAAATTGATCTAAAAAATAGTATTGAATCCTCTGATGTAGAGCTCGTTACCGTTGCCTTGCGCCGTATTGATATCGAACGCCATGAAGAAAATATCCTTGAATACATTCCCAAAAATATAATCCTCATGACTAATACCTCTGGCGCACGCAATGCCCAAGAAGCTATCCGCATTGCCAGGCTGGCAAAAGAATCCGGTTATGGACATTGGATTAAAATTGAAGTCATTAATGATAGCAAGTATCTTCTTCCTGATAATCAGGAAACCATCAAAGCAACCGAAATATTAGTGAAGGAGGGCTTCACTGTTCTTCCCTATGTTAGTCCTGATTTATATGTTGCCCGTGAATTAGTTAACGTTGGAGCCGCGGCTGTCATGCCTTTAGGTTCACTTATTGGAAGCAATCAAGGGCTTAAAACAAAAGAATTTATTAAAATACTCATTCAGGAAATCGATATCCCCATTGTGGTAGATGCGGGCATTGGAACTCCTTCTCAGGCAGCAGAGGCTATGGAAATTGGCGCTGACGCCGTATTAGCCAATACATCTGTGGCAACAGCCGAACATCCAGAACTCTTGGCCCAAGCCTTTAGCATGGCTGTTCAATCCGGACGGCTTGGCTATTTAAGCCAACTTCCGAAAACTAAAGATACAGCCGATGCCTCTTCCCCATTAACCGGATTTCTTTACAATTCAACTAACCTAAATCCCACTTCGTAAATGGGATTTAGGCTAAATATCCCACTTACGAAGTGGGATTTAGGTTATGATGACGCTTGCTGAAATACAAAAAATACTACAAAATGCTTCACCAAAAATAACAGAGCACCTAGCCCAAAAATCTGCTAAGTTAACTCAGCAATATTTTGGACGAACCATTTCTGTTTATACTCCAATTTATCTTTCTAACTATTGCAGCAGCCATTGTACTTATTGTGGATTTAATAGTCACAATCGTATTCAACGGATTAAATTAACCCCCGAACAAATACGCAAAGAAATGCAATGGGTTGCCCAAACAGGAATTGAAAGCATTCTTTTACTAACCGGAGAATCTTATAAAACAACGCCCTTATCTTATTTTAAAAAAGCTGTGCGTATTGCAAAAAAATATTTCACAACCATCAGCTTGGAAGTCCATCCCATGGAAACGGAAGAGTATCAGGAATTATTTTTAGAAGGTGTTGACGGCATAACCATTTATCAGGAAACCTATGACCGTAAGCGCTATCAGGAAGTACATATTTCAGGAAAAAAGAGCGATTATGAATTTCGCATTAAAACTCCGGAACGTATCGCTCAATCCGGCATCCGACAAATTTCCATGGGAATCCTCCTTGGCTTAACATCTCCGGCCCAAGATCTTCATTCTTTATACACACATCTACACTTTATGGAAAAAAATTTTCCCGGGGTGGAATATAGCCTTTCTTTTCCTCGACTACGCACCATTAAAGGAAAAACCTTAGCTTCCTGTCCCATTGATGATATCACTCTCATCAAAATTATTTGCCTAACCAGAACCCTTTTTCCTCGTGTCGGGATCAACCTTTCAACCAGAGAAAACCAATATCTTCGTGATAACTCCCTAGGATTAGGGATTACACGTATTTCAGCCGGCTCCAATACCTCTGTTGGCGGCTATAATGAAAAATCCTCCAAAGAGCAGGAGCCCCAATTTGATATTGAAGATACCCGCTCCGTGAAGGAAATCCTAGAACTCCTAAAAGAAAAAAACTTTGACCCAATTCTTACGGACTGGCGTCCCATCAAAAATAAAACCAATAAACTACCTCGGAGCAAGCCCTCGAGGTCTTGACATAAGCATTTACAAACGAGGCAAGCTCCAGGGAATTAAACCCAATTTAAAGATTAGAAGAATAATTTTTTCGGCCAATCCCCTAATTAAAAGATAGAAAATATAATTTTAAAATTATTTTTAAATTTTTCAAACCCCTGCCGATAATCTTTAAACTTTGTGTCTTGCGTTGAATACTGAAGCTTAAAAAACATATTATTTTCTGTAATAATATAAAATTCAATGGTGAGAATTTTTGCCCGTTTATCATGAAAAAACACCCATTTTGAAATTTTTGTATCAATCTTAATCTCCCCTTTATCAATAACCTTCATCCCTGCTCTGCGTATCGCCATAATAATGCCCGGCCATTCATCTTCAAGCCACATCGCGCTTTCTAACTTCATTGAAATAACAGAAATTTTCGCCTCTAATTCTCCTTCTTTGCGCCTTTCCTGCCCTACCGGCACAAAAACAGCAATATAAGTCTCCTGATAAGAATTTTTTGACTTAATTTTCTTACTATACTTCTTACTATGTTTCCAACCGGCAGGGACTATTACTTCATAACCTTTTGCTTTATATTTACGTGATTGAAAAGATTCCAAGCTAGAAAAATACTTTGCAAAAATAAGAATAACAATAAACCAAATCAGTCTTTTCTTAATAACTTCGTACATGTTTAACCCTTTCTCTGCATAAATTTTACAACAATTGCCGTTCCGGTCAAAATAATCACAGCCGCAAAATAGCAACCACTTAGTACAATCATTTTCTGATGCGCGACAAGATAGGCTATCAACTCCTTGGGGTTTTTCAAAAAACCGGGCCCGATCCCTGCTAAAATAAATTGAAGCCACAAAATTCTAGGCAATGAAGCCCCTAAAGCAACGAACAAATATTTCTTTAACGAAACAGAAGACAAACCAAAACCTAAATCCATCAAACGAAACGGAACCAAAGGATTAATCCTTAATGCCAATATCCCTAAAAAACTTGAGTCTTTTTTTACTTTATCAATATCCCTGGATTTTAATTTAAACTTCTTCTCAACAAATTCTCTCCCAAGTTGTCGACTCAACTGAAACATAATGACCACATTAACCATCTCAGCAACCCAAACAAACACTGTACTAATATATCCACCAAATAAAATAGCCCCGGCAACACGAAAAACATCTTTAGGACCAAACCAAATAAATGTTGTTGTCAAAACATACAACATGACAAAAATAATTCCGGAGAGCGCAATTGGGTATTGCGCTAAAACTCTCCGAAATACCTCAACATCAAGCTTAAAATACTTCCCTAAAAACCAACAAAAAATTAAAACTAAAACAAAAATAATAAAATTTAAAGTTGAATTTTTTTTTAAAAATACGCCCATATTTTATGATCAACTACGGTATTCAGAAAATAAATCTGTACTTAAATAGCGTTCTCCTGTATCCGGAATAATCACCACAATTAACTTTCCTTTATTTTTCTCACGCCTCGCGACCTGTAACGCCGCACATACGGCCGCCCCAGCCGAAATACCCGCCATAATACCTTCTTGACGCATGATCATTTGCGCACAAGCCACCGCTTCCTCATTCTCAACCTGAATAATTTCATCAATAATCTCTGTATTTAAAATGCCTGGAATAAACCCCGCCCCGATTCCCTGAATTTTATGTGGCCCAGGGCCTCCTCCAGACAAAACAGGTGAGTCTTTTGGTTCCACTGCAATTGCTTTAAATTCCGGCTTACGCTCTTTAATAACTTCTGAAATCCCTGTAATGGTTCCTCCCGTTCCAACCCCACACACTAAAATATCAACCTTCCCGTCTGTATCACTCCAAATTTCTTCCGCAGTTGTTTTACGATGAATCTCCGGATTCGCCAAATTTTCAAATTGTTGAAGAATAAAATAATGATCATCTGACTCAACTAACTCCTGAGCCTTATTAATAGCCCCTTTCATGCCTTCATGTCCTGGCGTCAAAACTAAATTAGCCCCAAAACTTTTTAAAAGCGCTCGTCGCTCTAAACTCATTGTTTCCGGCATGGTTAACGTAACCTTGTATCCTTTCACAGCAGCCACAAAGGCCAACGCGATTCCTGTATTCCCTGAAGTCGGCTCCAGGATTATTGTTTTTCCTGGGGTAATTTTCCCATCTTTTTCCGCGGCCTCAATCATGGCACAGCCAATGCGATCTTTTACTGAACCCAATGGATTAAAAAATTCCAACTTTGCCGCCACCTCAGCACAACAACCCTCCACAACTTTATTCAAACGAACTAATGGCGTTTTTCCTATTAATTTTGTAATATCGCTAGCGATATTCATAAAATGTCTCCTCTTATGATTATAATTTTAAAAATTATACCACCGAGAGAATTTGAGTGTCAACAGATATCCGAGGTTGTTTTTCGATCTAACCTCTGTTTGCGAAGATAAATCATCAAAATAGAAATAGCAGCGGGGGTAACACCGGAAATACGGTTGGCCTGACCTAAATTTATGGGATTAAACCTCTTTAACTTTTGGCGTATTTCGATGGAAAGCCCCTGAATATTTTCATAGTCAATATCTTTGGGAATTTTGATCTTCTCTATATGCTGAAATTTTTCGACATTTTTTTTCTGCTGGGCAATAAAACCCTCATACTTAATCTCATATTCTATCTGATCTATAATCTCTGCGGATAACCCCTTATCCTTACCCTTAAAACCTGCAATCATTTCATAATCTACCTGGGGTCGACGTAAAATATCACTTAAAAGAGATGCCTGCCGTAATGGAGAACTATTACGATTAACAAGCTCTTGGTCAAGAGATGTTCCAACGGGAATACGTGTTGATTTTAAACTTTGTATTTCTTCTTCAATCAAAGAATATTTTTCTTCAACCCGTTGATAATCCTCTTGACTTAACAAACCAAACTTGCGGCCGTATTGCGCCAATCTTTTATCCGCATTATCTTCTCTAACAACCAAACGATATTCTACCCGGGAAGTAAACATACGATAAGGTTCCTCTGTCCCTTTAGTAATGAGATCATCAATAAGAACGCCTACATAAGCCTCGTTGCGCCCTAATATAAACGGAGGCTTATTTTGAACCTTTAATGCCGCGTTTATTCCTGCCATCAGTCCTTGGGCGGCGGCTTCCTCATATCCTGTTGTGCGATTAATTTGACCGGCAAAAAATAACCCCTCAATACGTTTGGTTTCTAAAGAATGAGTTAACTCTGTCGGATCAATAACCCCATGTTCAATAGAATATCCCGGCCTTAAAATTTTTACATTTTCTAAACCTTTAACTGAACGCACGAATTTTTCCTGAACATCAACGGGTAATCCCGTAGAAATCCCATTCGGATAATACTCTTCTGTATCTAAACCCTGTGGTTCCAAAAAAACCTGGTGCTGAGATTTATCACCAAATTTCTTAAGCTTATCTTCAATTGATGGACAATAGCGCACCCCTGTCGCCTGAATCTGCCCGGAATACATAGGAGAAAGATGCATGTTTTCCTGAATAATTTCATGTGTCCGTTCATTAGTATAGGTGATATAACATGGTCTTAACGGCTGTTCTTTAGGAATACCTCTTGTTCTAAATGAAAAGGAAGCTGGTGGATTATCAGAGTGTTGCGCTCCTAATTGAGAAAAATCAATGGTCTTTCCATCCAAACGCGGGGGGGTTCCTGTTTTAAAAAATTCTATTTCAAAACCAAGGTCTTTAATATTATCAGAAATTTTAACAACATTCGACTCTCCAATACGTCCTCCTGGTATGATTTGCGATCCTATATGAATCCGTCCATTTAAAAATGTTCCGGAAGCAATCACCACACATTGACACAAAACCTCTTGGCCCTTCTCTATCCTAATCCCCACTATATTTCCATTACGCACGCAAAGCTCTCCTACTTTATCTTCCAAGACATCTAAATTGTCCTGATTTCTAACACCCTCCTGCATATAGAGCTTATAACGCTTTTTATCTGCCTGGCATCGTGACGAACGGACCGCCTGCCCTTTGGAAGCATTGAGTTGACGAAATTGAATTCCTGTTTGGTCAGCCGCTAATCCCATTTCACCTCCCAAGGCATCAATTTCCTTGACCAATTGCCCTTTACCAACGCCTCCAATAGCAGGATTACAACTCATCTGTCCAATCGTATCAAAAGCCATCGTCACCATCAATGTAGAGCATCCCATACGACTGGAAGCTAAAGCCGCCTCAATTCCCGCGTGCCCACCACCAATAATTATACAATCATAATGTTTCATAACGATATAGGTATACCTTGCCACCCTTTTTCTGTCAAGGCCTTCCCACAGAGGTGCCTCCCATAATTATCGTAGGGGTTCCGCCCGTTTATAAAATGTCTTTTTAAAGAAATATTCTAATAGCGGACGGACGCAAGGCCCACCCCTACGATTAATCTCGTGGCATGCAAGATTCGCGGATCACTAATTCCGGAGAAAGGAGGATTTTTTGAGAGCCTTTTATCTTGCCGGAAACAATAGCATTTAATTGACGAACGGCATCTTCCGCCATTTTAAAAAGGGGTTGTCGAATGGTCGTCACAGCAACCGGACCGAATAAACACGCGGGATTATCATCAAAACCAATCACAGAAATATCTTCAGGAACCTTCACGCCCCTTTCAAGGAATGTAGCAATAATTTCAAGGGCCATCTCATCACTGCCCGCAAAAATGGCTGTCGGAGGGGTGGGTAATTTTAAAAACTGTTCCGCGGCAAAACGCGCACACCGTCGGGAATAATCCCCATTATAAACATACTCTTTTGGTAAAAAAATTTTGCTCTTCTTTAGAATACTCTTAAACCCTTCCAGGCGATGATATCCCGCCTGCGTACCAAGATTTCCTGTCACAGTCGCAATTTTTTTATGTCCAAGAGCTACAAGATAATCAGCTGCCAACTGCCCGCCTTTTTTATTATCCACGGCAATATAGCTCACGTCCAAATCATCCACCTCATTGTTAACAATCATACAGGGAGTTCCCATGGCAATAGCTGACTCTACTTGTTTACGATTTTCAATAATATCCGCAAAAATAACCCCGCCAACAGTATTGCTATTTAAAGGATTCTGCCCATTAGTAATATGAAAAATCATATCCAGACGCAAAGACTCACAAGCATGTCCAATTCCTCGAATCAGTTCTATAGCATAAAAAGAATGAAAGATTCCAGGATACCCCGGCATAACAAGACCAATGGCATTACTAACACCACTGGCTAAACGTTGCGCGTTGGCATTGGGTTTAAATTTAAAATGGGCAATGGATTCTTCGACCTTGACACGGTTTACCGAAGAAACGGTAGATACATTATTTAAGACTCGAGAAACAGTCGTAATAGAAACTTTTGCCCGGTTCGCAACATCCTGTATACTTATTCTTTTAGAATCCATTATTTAACAATATCTCCAATTCTAATTTTACTCCATTGATTTTTTAAATCAGCCGCAGCAATATCTTTTCTAACTTGAATGACCTCAAGTCGCGCGATGTATTTTGAATCACGATAAACACTCAAAGTATCCCCTATGTGAATCCCCGTATTTTCGCCAATATCAACAATAGCAAAATTGTTTTCTTCATTGAGACTCACAATCCTTCCATTAAATTTATTTGAAGCTTTTCCAGGATTAAAGCTCATTCCTGAACCTCCTGAACTCACAACAATGGGAGGGAGCTCAACTTCATTAGAATCAGGAATCGCCTTACTTGATTTACGAATAGTACGATCTAAACTATCTTTAATATCCCAAATTTCATCAATCTTACTCTGAATAATTATTTCTGTTTTACCTAACTCTTTTTCAATTTTACCTTTATCTCGTGTCAATCGAACAATAGATTTCTCAAGAGCCCCCTTCGTTGAAACTAAACTTTTGACCTTTTTACGCAGTTCAAAATTTTCTTCATTTACTTTTTTAACCCGATTTGAAATAAATTTTTTATCATTTTTTGTCCTTGCTAACTCCAAAGCAAGATTATTAATCATATTACTTTTATGTTCAATTTCCCGTCCGATTTCTTCTTTGTTGTATTTTAAATCATCTAATTCCACCTTTAAATTATCATTATCCTGCTTTAAATCCACAATTTTCATAGACTTTTCGGAAAGATCCTCTTCTAAACGTGCAATTTCCACCTCCAATGAAGCCTTTTGTTCTAAAACACTCGCCCAATAGCCTTCATTCCCGGAAGATTTTAATTCTTGTGCGGAAAAAGAAGGTGCTTTTTTAACAGGTTTAGACTTTTCCCAAACAATCTTTGGCTGAGAAGAAACTTTAGTTAAGGCTTCCTTAGCCTCAACTTTTGCTTTAGATAACTGCTTTTCAAACTCTGACTTTTCTTTTGAAAATTCTTTAACACGTTGAACTAATTGATCACGTTCCCGACTCACATTATCTACACGCCGTTTCCATTTATTCCGATCTCTCTTAATTTCAGACATTTTATCCAAAAAATCATCCGCTTGCCTTTCTGCTTTCCTTACTTTTCCTTTTAATTGAAACACCTCATTATTAAGTTTTGTTTTTTCTCCTGAAAGCTTAAGCCTTTCACTATCAAGCTGCTGGACCTGCCCTTTTAAAGCCTTTGATTCCCTGGCATATTTTTTAACTTTTCCCTGCGTCTGCACCAACTCTGATTTTAAATTATTTTTTACTTGTTCTAACTTTTGTTTTTCAATAACCGTATAGAAGGCGAAACCTAAACTACATACTAATAAAAATATAAGTATAAAAATACTTTTTTTAGCCGCTTTTGACATTAGCTCTCCCGCATAGCCTCAACATTTTCCGTCGAGAAAAAGAGTTTAATATTACCTTTCATATCTTCTTGAAATTTTATTTATTATACCTGTTACAATAACCTACCTCGGAGCAAGCCCACGAGATATTGACCAAGGATCGGCTCAAAAATAACTTCGACAACTATATATCTCAACCCGA
>CAZIRV010000027.1:0-21712 GCA_964541845.1 uncultured Planctomycetales bacterium | reverse complement strand
ATCCACGACTTCCTCAAAAGTAACTTTTTTTTTCGACATGGCTTCCCTCCTTGGTTAACGGGCCTCTGAAGACATCATGTCTTCAATTAATATGCACGCGGATGAAAAATCTCTTTTTCCTGACAACTCATAAACATCACACATTTTCAAAAAATCAAAATAATCTTCCGGAGAAAAGACTTTTCTTTCCTGAAAAACATGCTCATTCACAAAATATAATCCCGGTGATTTTCGATAAGCGTCTACAAGATCTTCCCGGTTTTCAGGATCAATTTTGTCCAGACGCGTCTTAATTTGATCATTTTGCCAATTCAATATCACCAACGCTGTCATTGAAAATTCTAATTCAAAACGATCGAAACCGTAAATTTTTGTAATATCCGCGTCATATTTTTCTTCCAAATCCCACAATTTTTCTGCTGAAATGTTCTTCCATCGTTTTAAATTTTCAGGCGTTGCCAGGCAATGTAAATCTTTATTATGTACTATTGTTCCAGGATTAATTCTTGGCCATTTCGGAACTCCCAACATCACCAAATCTTCAGAACGCCGGGAAACCATCACCCTGTCATTACTCAAAAATTTAGCGCCCCTGCTTATTAAATGAAGCGCGAGGGTTGACTTCCCCATCCCGGAAAATCCTGCTAACGCCAAACCTCTTTCACATACCACAACCCCTGCCGCATGCATCAAAACATTTTCTTGCCGAATATGATCCTCGATAAACCTGTTATTGATAAAATTCACGACCTGATTCATCTGGGTCTCTGCCGGACCGATGGCCGCGTGAATATCCTGACCATAAAACATCGTAAAGCCCGTTAATTCTTTACGGATCACCCGCCCATCTGAAAAATTTACGAAAGACTCCTTGATTTTTGTTTTTCCAAATTCAGGTTGTTTAGTTCTGAAATCTATATCTAATGCCAATGGTTCACTTTGAAAAATGATCGATGTAAAATTATACTCAATATTCTCGCTTAAAAACACACTATAATAATCTTCCAGCGATTCCTGCACGGTTTTTGAATTCATCAATACACGAACATAAAAATTATTAAAATTTAAAACCGTTTTAAATAATAATTCATTATGGTCAATATGTTTATCGGCTAAACTCTTGAGCGTCTGACACGAAGAATTCAATTTCCAAGCTCCTTCAGGACGTAGTCCACATATTTTTTCGCTACATTGATCCCCTTTGCCTCTACAAGTCCCCGGAACCCTCCGAAGGCTGAAACTTCAAAAATTTTAGGGCCTTCTTCTGTTTCCACCAAATCGACACCCGTAAAATCCAAATCAAAGACCCTTTGGGCCTGGTATGCAAGATCGATTAAATCCTGACCCGGCTCGTAAGGTTCGTATTTCCCTCCGGAACGCGTTGTTGTATTCCATTGCCCTTTCTGTCCCACACGGGCATACGTTCCCAAATATTTGCCGCCTAAAAATGTAATGCCCAAATCTTTCCCAGGAATCTGAATAAATTTTTGCAAATAACACATCGGATTTTTTTTCATAAAATCCTCAATAATTTGTCTGGTATCCACCGCGTTTTCCACGACCCGCATTCCGCGGGCCTTTGATGTAAACAGTGGTTTCAAAACCACTTTACCGAACTTTTGCACCGCCTGAATCGCTTCATCGATGTTCTCAGTCAAAATGGTGTCCGGAACCGGAATTCCCGCGGATTGCAATTCCAGGGTACAATCTAAACGATTCAATAACCGGGCAATATTTTTTGGTTTTGAAAATATTCTCGTCCCTTTTTTCTCAAGAAGCCCGAGCAATGAAATCCGATTGAATAAATTCGGAGAGTATACCTCGCCCAATTTTTTAATGATGAGCGCGTCAAATTCTGACAGCCTTAAACCATCAATAAACAATTCCTCCCGGTTGACATCATAATAAATACCCCGCATATCCATCACAAATCGATGCCCTGTCTTAATTTCAACAGCGTTAGCCAATTCTTCAGTAGACCACTTTCCAGGAATTCCGATAACCCCGATTTTATTCATAAACACCCTTTTTGGACAACTTTTTAGGCACTGTACAACAATAAATTACCGATAATTATAAAATTTATCCTCGAAGAACATAATATTATTAGGTAGTTAATTTGTACGCAGGCCCTTAATAAATTAAAACATCTTCTTTCAGACTAAAATCCTTCCACGGCCGACCTTCATGAGATAAAATTTTATTCAAAAGATAAACCCCTCGGTGGAATAAAACCTTCGCGAAATCTTTGTCCAAAACAAAGCGTGTTGAAGTCATGAACGAACGGATCAAGCCGAACGCGAGTCGGGCCTCAAAAGTCTCATCCCGATACCGATGAGCATATGCCTTGCAAAAATTTAATATTCTAACAGAGCTCCTGTTTAATCGGTCTCGAACAGACGCGTCAAAAATGGGAAGACGAAAATTTGAAACAATAAAAACAGAAACATCCTGAATATAATCCATTTCTTTGGATCGATAAACGTCAAGATAGTATAAACGTTTAGTATGGCTATTAAAAATTATATTATCTATGTTAAAATCCCCATGAATAAAAATAAAAAAAGGGGGTTTAAGTTTTTTTTCAATCCCTTCAGCCACCGTCAGCTTTTCTTCTAAAGACATTTCTTGAAGCAATCCCAGGTTATACTGTCCCAGGCGAAAATCCGGGTGAATTTTATAAATATCTTCCATGCGTATTTGCAACTGCCTGATACAATTCGCGCATTCTCCCTGGGGAACTTTTGTCAAATCCCAAACTTTTTCTACAGTTTGCATCAACGCGTTAAGAACAGTATGATATTCCGAATCGGAACCTTCTAATAAAATATCGCGAAAATTTCTTCCCCGAATAAACTCCAGAAGAATCGAGGCCTTCTTCTTGGTCTCATTGACACCAAATACCCTCGGCACCAAATGAGGCACAATTTTATTCCAACGAACCAGATTTTCTTTTTCCTGGATGATTTTTTTCTTTACTCCATCCTTAAAAATAACTTCTGTTTTCACCTTTCCATTCAAATGACCTTCAACCCTGTTTATCTGACAACCAGAGCGTGTTTGTCCCATAGGCTGAAAAGCAACATCATTTTCATTTAAATGCGTATTAAAAACTGTTGAAGTCAATTCTCTGAAAGAGTTGTATTGATAAATTTTGACTTTATCCCCCAGAACCAAAGAGATAATCGCTTCCCCAATATTTAAAATCGCGTCTCCCATACGCTCCAAATACCCAAGAATAAACAGTAATGAAACATTGTTTTCAATTTCTTCCCCTTGTTTCATTTTTTCCAAAATTTTGGAAAACTCTTTTTTATAAAGCCCGTGAACCCTTTGCTCCGTCTGACAAATTTGATACCCCCGTTGAATATCCGCGTTAAATAACGCGTCTTCAATCAATTGAATTCCTCCGGTTAACTCCTTAAAAAAAATTTTAAAAGAAAACCTTTTGAGAAATTCAGGTTCAGAAATAAATCGTGTCTTTTTTATAATACTAACGGTGTAGTCCCCCATATGCTCGAGATTACGGCTGATCACATCAACCGCTTTATAAAACTCATCCCTCTTTTTTGATCGCCTGGATGAGCTACGAAAACATTCTTTCAAAATAAAATTCTGCAGGATATTAATATAATCATCACGAGAAAAAATTTTGGAAATACGTTGATCCGGCTGGGAAGATTTTCTTAACAGAACAGAAACATCTTCCAATTGTTGCTTGACTTCAAGAATAAGAAATTTGAGGTTTTCATCAATATTTGTCAATTCGGCCATAATCCTTACGCGTTTGCGCCTTTTTCAATCACAAATTTTTGTTTATTTTTTTTTATCGCGCGTCCGTTATCACGCCATTGAAATTTAAGGGTGATTTTATTTTCACGATCCCGCCGTTTGACCTTAATTTTTACATTAATAAGACCTTTGGGCTCAAACAGCACTTTCTTCCGATGGTTTCCAATAACCAATTCCGATGTTTCCAACCCCTTTTTCAGGGCCTCCAAATAAGAAACGATAGAATCGCAATCTCCCACAAATTCGAGTTCGAATTCCCCTTTCTTGTGTATGACCATAACAGTGTCCTTTCCTCTACATCATTCTTAAAGTACAAAATTATTCTTTCCTTGATCCTAACCGTGACCTGTATGCATCAATAATGGTCTCTTTATCAAAACCGGATTTTACCAAACGATTATGGATAATCAAATCACTCCAGACTGGCTGAACGCCCAGCTCACGACCGGTTTTTTCTAGATCCCGAGCTCTTTCCCCTTTAATTTTCTCTGACATATGACAATCGTCACCGGCAAAAACGAGCAGTTTTCGATCCATGGCGTTCGTTTTGTTTTTTCTGTCAACAACATCAATCAAAAACTCCGTGTACTGTCGTGATTGTGGATTCCAGACTTCATACCCATCTACATCATAGTCGGCCAAAAGGATCGGCCAAAATTGTTCCGGATGCGGAACAACAATTCCCGCCCCAAAACTTCGGGCTTCTTCAATTACTTCATTAACCTTAAAAAAATATTCCAAATTAAAATTCTCTTTGACAATTTCTTTGACCGTCTTCAAAAAGACTTGAATATGGTCAATCAAAACCCCGTCATACACATCGCGAAGTTGATCAAAATAATTTCGCACAAGTTTATTTTTAATCATGTCCTGTTGAAGATTCGACCGGTTATGTTCGATCATTTTTTTTAATTTCCTGGTATAAATCCGACAAAACTCAATCATATCCTCATCGGAACCGCTCAGGGCCGCTGCCCTTTGGATCCGGTCTTCATATTTTTTATCCACAATCGTATCCATAAACTCGAACAACTGGCTGGAACGATAACTAAATGTATGCGCAAGCATTTTATGAAAGACTCCGATCTTCTCCAATTTGGATTCGGAAAAATGAATCAAAAACTGAACCTTTAAATTAAATTCCGGAGCGTAACAATCGACTTCAACGCCACAAAAACCTCCATAGCTCATGATTTGATTATGCTGTGTCGGAATAATCAGTTCTTTTTTCCTGTTTGGAAAAAAAATATCTATCCGTTTTTTAATCAGTTCCATCGGCACAAATTCAGGATGCCAATGAACAGCCAGAATCGCCTTTTCCTCAGGATAAGATGTACCTGAATGTGTTATAATTTTTTTCTGCTCCGGGGTTAACATCACGGAGATGATCCGCTGAAAATATAATTGATCCTTCTCAGTAATTTCCGGATCAATTTTTTTAAGTTCAATAGTTTCCATATTTTACCTTTTATGTCCGTTTGTAACAAATTATCATAGCAGATTTTTTAAAACTATTATATGAACTTTTTGTGACAAACTATAACAAACTATAACCAGTGGATTACAACTCATAGCGCGACACACGAAAGCTTCAGATCACTAATTTGAGATCTAATACAATCAAAATCAGGCGTATAATATCTATTACTATATCGTGAATCAACCAATATGCCTTACCATCGCCTCTTCTCCGATCCTGCCATGGATGTAATAACCCCGTCTATTGCCTAACAAAAAATTTTGCAATGAAAATTGCTGTTCCAGATTTAAAGAATTCACGTGCCATAATTTTTGAAAATGTCTTGTTCTTGAAATATTAGGGTTAGTTGAGTAAGTAATTGTTTTTACTAAATCAATATTATCAATGCTTACATTTTTCGTTTTAAATTTGTCGCAGGTAACGGGAATAAATTTCAATTTTCGTAAATAAAATAACTCATTGTAATATAATATTTTCTTTTTACTGAAGCATATATGATTTATAAAATTATGTTCATAAAAAAGATCTCGCAACGGATCAATGTTAATCTCTTTCTCAAAAATCCAGTCATCTTCAAGGTGAAAATAAAACGGTGTTTCAACGCGTTTAAGAACAAACGCGAGGGCCTTTGTAAACCCTTGAGGTATGTAGTTAATGTTAAAACATTTCATATTCAGTTTCTTAAAAAGCAGAATAATATCCCATTCATGTTTTTTAATACATAAATCAACGTTAATAATAAATCTAAACTCACCGGAATACTTAACCTTATCTAAAAAACTTTCCATTGTTGGAAAAATAGTATGCCTTCCCGACGATGTGATAATGACATCCATTACTTTATTACTCATTTCATTCATTTTTTCTCCTCACAGTGTTTAGTCACAGATAAAATCTCAGGTTAAACAATACGAACTTTAAGTCGGATTCAACGTTTCTATAACATCAAGTTACCTTTTGAATAATATCCAAAAACTGATTGGCTATGTAAGAATTTCTATACCGACAGGATTTATCGATTGCCTCATTTTCCAATCTCTTTTGTTCCAGAGGACTCTTAAGCATGGCTATCATGATATCCGCTAATTGTTTATAATCTTCACTTTTAAAAAATGTCCCCCCTTTGCCATCACAATAATTGGCATGACTATCCGCTCCGGTCGAAAGAATAACAGGTGTGCCACAGGCGATACTTTCCATATCAGAAAAAATAACATTATCTGATCTTGAACTAATAACAGTGATCACTGCTTTTTGATATCTCTCTCTCATTTCATTATGATTTAAACGCTGAATATCAAACTTAACTTTTTCATAAACTCCCAAATTTCTTGATAACTCTACGCATTCTCGATGCAAAGGGCCTTCTCCTTGTATTATCAAATCAAGATCATCTATTTTCTGACAAACCAATGCAAAGGCTTTTAACAGAACATCAATCCCTTTGGAAAATACTAATCTCGAAGGAGAAAAGATGTATCTTTCCTTTCTAACTTGTGAATTAGTAAAAAAAATATCTTGATCATATCCATGCGAGATGACGGGTGTAATTTTTTTGGCCTTAATGCCCTGTTTCATTAAAAATATCCTTGCCCGTTCACTCCTGGGAACGTAGCAGGATATGAAGTAATCTAAAAAATATTTCAATATAATCTTATAAAAAAATAAGGAAGGGTATCTTTTAAAAATTTTCTGATGCTTAGCCATTTCTTGCCAAACAACTATCTTCATCTTCTTTTTAAAAGAAAATAATTTCGCGAGCACGGAAATAATGGTGCTCCATTGAAATGCCTCGGAGCAAATAACACTATCATAATTATTTTTTAATTCCCAAAATAATGATGGTGTAAAAGGTAATCGCGCAGGCCAAAATATCTTTTGAAAGAGAGTAGGCAAATAGCATATTTTGATGCCAAGGTTTTCATCCTTTATCGGCTTATAGGCATCAGATATATACAAGTCTAATTCCCAACCTTGAGTATTTATTTCTGAAACAAATTTAACAATCATAGCATCTTTGTTTGAATGAATTTCCGAAGGGGTTTTCCTGTTCAAACTAGTTCTCGTTATTAGATTGATAATAGCTGTTTTCATGATTTCATTTCTGTTTGTATCTGGTTATTTCAAAAGCCGTCAAAGAATGGGGCTCAAAAGTAAATTCAAAACTATTCTTAACTCCCGTTTGTTCGCTCCAGACATCAAATTCCTTATGCATCACATTCACGTTGTTTTTGTTTCTCTCATTCGTTGCCTCAACATTCGGTCCGTTAAGAATCCAGGCGAGGCCTTTCTGTTCCGGAGTAAAATCCTTTAACTCAATAGTTGCCTGCATACTCTCTTCTAAATTCTTATTAATTATCATCAAATAAACCGTTTGCTCATCCGCGCTTTTGCTCGCGTTTACTGCTAAATATGGAATATTCGCACTGATACCCGGGGTAAATTTTTCAAACTTGACGGATTTGAAATACGCACGCCCTTTTAAAGGCCCAATTTTACCGGATCGTCGTGCGAGAACAGTAACAAAATTTGCGTCCGGTAATGTTTTATATATTATCTGAACATACTGCCAGTCCGTTGTTCCCTTAATCTTTTTTGTTGAAATCGCGGAACGCGTCCTTGTCCATCCTCTTCCATCCTGCGCTTCAAGACTAACTCCCACATTATCCACAAGGCCTTCTGTTTTAATGTACCCTGATAACCGATAGAAAGTGTCTGGCTCGACTTCTACCGACTTAACAGCGTGATAATAATTCCACTGTTGATGGTTGGCAAAATTCAATGTCAGAATTCCATTTTTCTGCTTTGCCTCAATACCATCTACCGTGTAAATTTTCCACCAGGGGTTTAAAAGATTTAATTTATCTGTCTTTCCTGGTGAATACTTCCTAACAAATTCCTTATAAAAATCATACCGGCCGATATCATACCCCGGGGAAATAACCTCTGCCGCTATCAACTCATTTCCAAAATGATTACCATAGAGATCAAACACGTAAAAATTTGGACGTTTATAATAAGGTTTGTTAAGAGTTTCATACTTTCCGTTAAACCCGTTAGCAATCATCCCCCAATATTCATTAACAAAGTTCCAATAATGGGCCATCTTGACGTTATTCATCGGATCCATTAAAACACGAATAATTTCCGCGTTGACCAGCGCGTTTCCCAAACTATGTCGATAAGGAACCGGTTTATCCTGCGCAAAACCGCCATTAAACTCTGTTACCAAAACAGGAACGTCATGTCCGGAAAATTTCCGCAACAGTACGCGTAATGCCTTTAATTCAAAATCATATCGAACAATGGGAAGCGCTAAGGAAGTAGAAAATATTTCATTAACAGGGATTTTTTCCAATCCTTTTCCCCAAACCGGCGTCGGGTAAATATGCACAATACCAAAATCAATTTTATCCTTAATGATTTTGATAACAGATTTATTCCAATCACTATCATACAATACCGCGCCCACCTGCGCCTGAGGGTCAACCTTTTTCATTGCGTCATAATATTCTAAAAAATCAAAAGCATAGTATTCAGGGGAAACATTCTTAATATTTTTATGATTACCATGATCTACCTCATTACCAATTTCAAAATATTTTACGCCATAAGGCTTTTGGATTCCTTTGTCTGCCCGTTTAAGAGCCCATGGATACCTCTCCTCTGAGGGAGCGTTCAAATACTCGACCAAATCCGCGGCATCATCAGGGCCACCTGTAAAATAGCTCACAGTAAATACAGGCTCCGCGCCTAACGCACCGGCAACCCGCATAAATTCATCAATCCCAAACCGGAAAGCTGAACGGTTTTTTTCAACGGCCTTTTTCCAATCATAACTATGCGTGCCGCATCCCCCGGGAAAACGCAATGTGTTCACACGTATTTCTTTCGCCAAATTCATTGGATCTTTGGTCGGTTTATTCCATTTTTCATCCCATAATCCACCCCCAAAATTTGAATATTGATCATACTCTTTCAAAGATGAGGCTACTCCAAGAACATTTAGTCCAAGAATATTTCGGTTAACAATCCCTTTACTCTGATTCGGCTTAACGATAATCTGTGTTGGTGGTCCTGCCTGTGCCTGTGTAAAAAACGTTAAAAAAATGCCAATAATCAAGTTAACCCTCGCTCTGGCTCGGAACTTGTCCAAAGGGGCTCTGCCCCTATGGAGACTCCGCTTCTGGCGGAGTCGGTTACCCCTCGAAAAGGGGGCCTGCACCCCCTTCAAACTTCCCCCAGATGTCCAGGATTGACTAACTCTAAAATTCCTGGGCATTAAACTAGTAATGCCTAAATTTTTATTCATCATTACAAAAACTGCCGCGATCCTATCGCCTGTTGATAGATTTCAATCAACCGTTCATAATGTATGTTTGAATTTATTTGTTCTTCAACCCATCGACGGGCACATTTTCCAATCACTGCACAAAGCGTGGGATTTGAGATCAACATCGATATTTTTTCGGCCAAATCTTTCGCGTTCCCATGCTCAAACGTAAATCCTGTTTCACCATCCCTAACCAATTCCGGAATTCCACCAATACGCGCGCCAATAACAGGTTTTCCCAACGCGAAAGACTCAATAATAGACCGGGGATTATTTTCATACCATTGCGATGGAGTCACCGTGAACTGGCAACGACGGATTTCTTCTTTGAGTTCCTCAGTGGAAAGGTATCCTAAAAAACTAACATTATTCACACCTCTCAAGTGAACGCCTTCTTCCAATTCGTTACGTAACGGGCCATCACCTATAATCTTTAATTGGACACCTTCTAAGTTTTTTACTGCGTTAATAAGTGTCGCGATGCCCTTCTCTTTTGAAAGACGCCCAATATAACAAATCGTTTTTCCCTGAACAGTATATTCAGGATCATAATTAGAAATATCAATAAAATTTGGTAAAACCTCCACTGGTTTCTTAAAACCCATAGCACAAACTTTCTCTTTAAGAAATGTGCTGGGAGAAATAAAAATATCAATAAAGTTATAAATACGTAAAATACTGTGATGCAAATACATCTCCATTGAATTTAACAAACTTTTAACCTTTGATGACTTGACACAAGTTTCAAAAAAACAATTTATATGCGCTCCATTTGAACATTTTTCACATAATTTCCCCTGCGCAAATAATGTATACGCCGCGCAGACGATCTTATAATCGTGCATCGTCATAACACAGGGGATATTATACTTGCGAAAAATATGTAAGATTGATGGGGATATTTGATGCGCAAAATTATGCAAGTGCACAATGTCCGGTTTTCCGGCATGAGTAATAAGTGCCTGAACTTTTCGCTTCGCCTCCAATGAATACAACATGTTACCCGCGATACGTAATTGATGCCCAACACCTCCCCCCGCGTTTAAATCAACCTCATCTATAAAAAAATCTTCATGAAGAAATGAATGGTTTTGAGAATTTTTCATTCCCCAATAAACGACTTCATGCCCATAACCTTCCAACAAACTCCCGGTATTTAACGTAACAATCGCGTCTCCTCCTCGAGGATATAAAAATTTATTAATCATCAAGACACGCATATCACCCGATTCCTTTTTTCAATAAGTAATTCAGAAATAGCAATTACCAACGCGAACAGCAACCAGATAAAAAGTTGATAATTTGAATAGCGAAGATACTCAATTTTAATACTATCAATGATAAACATAATAAACATGGTGTTAGTGACAATAGAAATCTCAAAAAATTGGCCCTCTGTTCGTGCCATTCTCACATTCTTAAAACCTTTAAATAAAATTGTGCCGATTAAAATAAAATAAGATAAAAGGCCTGGAATCCCAAGTGTCAACAGATAATAAAAATACGTGCTATGCGGAAAAAATAAATAAGAACCCAGGTTATACACTACTCCATACCCCGTGATTGGTTTTTCTATAAAATATCCCCAGAATTTTGTCCAAACATACTGACGCGTATCGAGTGTGGTTATCTTTGTGCCGGCAAAACGCTCAATGATTTGTGCTGAAGAGGGTAATATCCGGTACAGGACTATGAGGATAATGCCAACGGTTATGCCCCACCCTAAAATTTGTAAAGTAATTTTTGACAAACGCACCTTACTTCTAATTTTTACGATATAATAAATCAAGCCACATCCAAGAGACACTATCGCGCCTCTCGTTGATGTTGCCAACAATACAAAAATAGTGGCCATAAGAAATATCTTCAATATTTTTTTTGGAATTATCGCGCCTGGATTCCGCAATAAAAAAATAAAAAGCGGAATATGTATCGCCAAATATTCAGCGAATAATTCAAAGTCCCTTAACATCCCCTCTACGCGAAAAATTGTCCGGCCTTTTATAATTAAATAATAAAAAAAACTAAGCGAAGACATTAAAACCTGAATAATGCAAGCGATAACCATGACTTCAAAAATTCTAACAACGGATTTTTCATCACGAAGGATATTGACAATAAGATAAAAAAAGAGAATACAAGAAGCTAAAATGATACAGGACTGAAAAACTTGAAATTTTATTTGATCCTCAACAAAGATCCAATCCAAAATGTACGCCATCATCAACAATAAATTGACAATAAATAATGGAACCCTTATCCCTGACTTTTCTACTAATGAAAAATCCAAAAACCATTTTAAAAAAAATAAATATATAAAAAGATTTAGTAATGATCGGCATATAAAAACTGTATTTAACGCACCTAAGGGAACTCCCAATAAAATAAACGGCAAAGCACTCAGGGGTAAAAGAATAATAATCCATTCCAGCCCCTTCTTGACATCTTTAAGCGCGAATAAGAGTCCGCAACCTGCTGTGAAAATTACAACCCAGACTCCTGTCACAACAACAGAAATAGAAAGAATAGCGGAAATGTGGGTAAGAGAATAGACCGCAAAGATAAAATCATTCACATTTAAATAAAAAAGAGAAAAAAATATCAAAAATATAAATAGAAATATAAAGCGCATAATAGTATTAATCTGTAACCGTTCACGCCTCTGTGTCATTATGAGGAGTGGAGCGGCGAAATCTCATCGAATAATAAGATTGCTCACCCATTCGGGGTGCGCAAAGACTCGTAATTTTTAATCTTTTATTTTGTGTTCCAATCCAACCCCTTCTTAGCATTTTTAAGCACGAATAAAAGCCCACAACCTGCTATAAAAATTACAACCCAGACTCCTGTCAAAACAACAGAAATAGAAAAAATAGCGGAAATGTAGGTAAGGGAATAGACCGCAAAAATAAAATCATTCATATTCAAATAAAAAAGAGAAAAAAATACCAAAAATATAAATAGAAATATAAATCGCATAATGATATTAATCTGTAACCGTTCACGCCTCTGTGTCATTGCGAGAAGGCATTCAAAATATTCAAGCCGACATGGCAATCCTTCATATCAACCTGAGATGGCTTCATCGCCTTGATTAATTGATTGGTTTCTCACAATGACACAGAGGCGTGAACGGTTACTTCGTTAAATACACAAGCCCACTTATTAACATCACAAATAACAAAATCCCTTTGCTTGTTTTTAAATGAAACTTTTGATCTAATATTTTGTAACTCCACAAAAATGTGACTATTTGTGAAATAACCGTTGTTAACGCGGCCCCCATAATGCCAAATGCCGGTATAACCAATATATTAAGCCCTATGTTGAGTATTAACGCCATTAAGGTAATTTTTAATCTTTTATTTTGCATTCCAAACGCGTTCAGGCTATCTGAATATAAAATATTCATAAAGGTTACGAATAAAAACAAGCTCAATACTTTAAAAACCGGCTCAACAGAAATATATTTCTGTGATAAAATAAGATAAATAATCTGTTTTGAAAAAATGATTAAAAGAGCCGCTAATATTCCGACCAACGCGCCTAATTTATAAGTAACCGTAGTAATGAAATGCTTTAACGCGCTTTCATTCTCAGTGTAAAGCTTCGATAAAAAAGGGAACAAGGCATACGAATATACCCATCCGAATGTGATGATAACAAAAAATATTTTTGTGGCACCACAGTACAATCCTAATGCTTCACCCCCAAGATAATACTTAATCATAATTTGATCTGCCGTTAAACAGAGTGTCGCCATGATGCTCGATAAGCCAATGACGATCCCTTCTTTTAAAAATTGTATTTGCCGCGCGGACCATTTCAGCTGAACACGGAAATTTTTAAAATAAAACCAAATAATAACTGCGGACAACAGGTAGGATATCGGGAAAGCAAGCGCTAACATTTTAAAATTTATAAGATAGATAGCAGAAGCCGCGACGATCAGATACATGGTTCTCTCAATAAATCTGGACAGGCTTGTTAATTTCATCTCCTGCAGGGCATCATACCCCCATGTGATGTCAAAAATTTGCGGCAACAATGATAGGGAAATAACAAAATTTATAACCCGAAAAGCTATTTTATGAAATATTAAAAAACCCAAAAAATTCATAAAAATAAAAGCCAGGAGCAACATAACGCCTCTAAGAGAAAAATATTGATTAAAATCATGATAAAAATTTTCATCCGTTTCAGCACTTAAATTTCGTATGGCAACTTTTTTTATACCGGTATCAAACATGGATAATACGTATCCAAGAAGTGTTTGGCACAATACTAATACTCCAAATTCTTCAACAGTAAATTTTCTGGCAATAAATGGAATTAAAAAAATACCAGTACATTTAACATAGATATTACTTAAAGACAGCGTAGTGACATTGGACATCAATTTACGCATCATATTTTTATCCAACATGTCCACTATATCCTGTTATAGATAAATCCTGGAATAACATATTTCCGGTTGTTCAAAACAACCCCAATAAGATTGGCCTTACGCGCTTTAAGAGACCCCAACGCATGTTTGACTACATGACGCCGGGTCTTCCGCTCATTGACTACAACGATGACCCCATCCATATACGTTGAAATGATAGCCGCGTCTTTAACTTCTCTAAAAGGTGCGGAATCAATCAAAACAAGGTCATAATCCTCCCTGACCTGCTTAATAAAATCCTTCATTATTTTGGAATCAAGGATTGAAACAGGATTGAGAGCTGAAGTTAAAATCGGTGATTTTTCCCTGAATAATGTACTTAATTTACTCATCCCGGATGGTTTCGGCTCGGTCAAAGACCCTGAAGTAAGGACATGTAAATTTGGACTGATTTTCTTTACTCCCCTTTCCAATGTAATTTTACTCCCAATCACATTAAGAAAATTTTTACTCTCCGGCAATTTAAACATCTCATGCAATGCAGGATTCCTTAAATTTCCATCTATTAATAATACTTTTTTATAAAAATTTTTCGCGATATACGTGCCCAGGTTCGAAATTAACTGTGTGACTCCTTCCCGCGGCATAGCGGATGTAAACACCAGTGATTTTGCGCCCTTATCTTTTATAGCAAGATAAAGCTGCTCTGAAAGCTCATGATAATCATCGCTTTTGGCCTTTCTCGGCAGGGAGCCCAGGCAATCGATCCCAAGAAAAAATTCTACTTCACTCGGCGATTTGAATGTTTGGTCCATATATTCAAAAATAAACGCAAGCAAAACACTCAAAAATAAACTCATAAAGAACGCTAAAATAACGGTCAAAACATGCGAAATCCCTATGGGTTTCAACGGCACTTTAGCTTGTTCTATAATCTTTACCGTCGCCGGTCCGATCGCGTCTATAGGAGAAAGCGGCGCGCCATTAAGGTTCTTACTCATTTTTTCTATTGCTTTTTTCAATTGTATGACCGCCTGGTGCTTTTCTCCAAATTTAAGTTTCATTTCCGCAAGCTGCTGTTCAAGGTCAAAAATAGTATACGAACGACTTACAACATTGGCCGTAACCGCCGCCCCTAAAGGGTTGAAATCTTTCACCTTAATAAGAAAAAGATCCGTATCCCGTATAGGCTCAACCTTCAGACGCTTACGAAGATCCTCCATAGCCATCCGAAAAAGGATGGCTTCTTTTTGCTCCTTGGATAACTTTTCTAATTTTTTTTCTATGTTCCGCACCTGCCACTCTATGATTGGTTTTTTTAACCTGAAACAAAATCTTTTTTCGTAATCAAACGGCTTCTTCGCCAGCCCCAAAACCGACACCGCCCTTTCGATAACAGGATCTGAGGTAACAATTTCACTTTGAGTTTGCGCTATCTGAAGGCTACGCATACCTCCTATTCCAATATCAGAATAATAGTCTGCCTGCGTGCGCTTTTGACCGGTTATCAGCATCTTTACCCGCGCTTGATAAACGGGAGTCTTCAGAATAACCCCTGTAATAGCCGTACTTATCACCGTCAGGATCGTCATAAAAACCACTCTCTTATGGCGAAATAATACCCTTATATAATCACGTGACGTCATTTCCGTTTCGTGTGTATTCCCTGTTGCCCTTTCTGGATATCCTATATGATCGTCTCTACTTTCATTCATAATAATCCTTCCTTGTTTACAAGTTAAAATGCCCCTTCTGAAACAACCACGATATCACCTGGTTTAAGCAGGGCATCAGCCTTAGAATAACCGGAGATAACATCCTTTATATTGATACTTATGGGGTCATAATATTTGCCGAACTTCTTACTCATCCGCAAAACCTTCACACGGCTTGCTGAACCGAATTTAGTAAACCCCCCGGCCATGGCAATAGCCGTAAGGGGAGTCGTGCTTGCTTCAAGCGGATACCTGCCTGGATGGGCTACTTCTCCATAAACAAAAAATTTATCCGCAGACACAATGATAGTATCTCCTGGAAGTACGCTCACATTTTGATTATCCCCACTTAAAATGGCCATGGCATCCAGCTCAATGATTTTGGATTCTTTATTTTCACCTTTTAGACGCAAAAGTTTGACCTTCCCTGTTGATCCGGGTTCAATAAACCCCCCCGCCGCCGTAATAGCATGCAAAAGCGTCATATGCTCTTCCACCGGATACGCCCCAGGCCGATTAACCTGTCCGGAAATAAAAAATTTATCCGCGGACACAACAATGGTGTCACCGGAAAGCACAGTCACATCATGATAGGCTCCACTTAATACAGACGTAATATCTGATTCGATAATCTCAAATTCGCTGCTTTTAGGCTTAGGGCGAAAAAGTTTAACTCTGCCGGTTGAACCCGATTCAATAAAACCACCCGCGACGGTAATGGCATGTAAAAGTGTCATGTTTTCTTCCACCGGATACGCGCCCGGACGATTAACCTGACCATAAACAAGAAACTTATCCACCGATACAACAACGGTATCCCCCGGGAGTACGAATACATTTTGATACGCCCCATTTAAAATGGACGTAATGTCCGACTCAACAACCTCGAATTTTTTATTTCCGGTCTTTGAACGTAAAAGTTTAACCCTCCCTGTCGAACCCGATACGTTAGACCCGCCCGCGACAGTAAGGGCCCGCAGAAGTGTCAAATTTTCTTCTACCGGATACGCTCCTGGACGGTTGACCTCCCCATACACATTGAATTTATCTACCGAAACGACAATGGTATCCCCGGGGAGTACCGGTACATTTGGATTGATCCCACTTAAAATGGCTGTAACGTCGAATTCAGTAACCTCGGGCTTGCTATTTCCTTTTCTCGGACGTAAAAGTTTGACCCTGCCCGTTGACCCCGGCACAATAAATCCCCCCGCGACGGTAATGGCACTCAGAAGTGTCAAATTTTCTTCCACCGGGTACGCTCCCGGACGAACAACCTGACCATAAATAATAAATTTTTTGCTGCGCATCTTTCTGAGAGAAACAGAAACTATCGGGAATTCCATATACCCGTCAGCAAGACGTTGCTGTATCTCCTCCTGTACTTTAGGCAGCGTAAGCCCTTCCACGTATACATTTCCTATATAAACAAAATTTATCGCTCCGTCCGGTGCCACAGTCACCGTACTTTTAATGGCTTGAGGCTTGATAATGCTTATGTCCAAAACATCGTCTACTCCAACTTCATATCCCGAGCCTGGTGATCCTTTTTCTCGAGGGGTTGCCTCTGGCTGTGATTCTGTCCTTGTCTTGGGCATAAAATCCCGGCTCTTTTTAAAACGCATAGAATTTTGTCTGCCATCAATACTCAAAAAACCCTCACTGCACACAAAACCAGCGCTCCAATTCATAAAAATTAAAACCAAAAATAATGTTCCAACACGTTTCATATTAATCCCCTTTATTTTGCGCCAACACCGAATATTACAACCGGTACGGTCTGTATAAGAATCTTCAAATCGCCTAAAATCGACCAATGGTCTATATAATGGAGGTCGAGGCTTGCCCATTCGTTAAAATCTGTTATTTTATTACGTCCCTGAATCTGCCACAGGCATGTAATTCCAGAGCGCATACTGAGTCTGCGCCTCTGCCAACTATCGTATTCTTTAACTTCTTCAGGAAGAGGAGGCCTTGGTCCGACTATACTCATATCCCGTTTAAACACATTCCACAACTGTGGAAGCTCATCAAGACTAAACTTTCTTAAAATTTTTCCTAATGACGTAATGCGTGGATCATTCTCCATCTTAAAAACAGGGCCTTTCATTTCATTTCGAGCTTTGAGCGCTGATAATTTTTCTTCAGCATCTTCCACCATTGTCCTGAACTTATATAATGTAAATTTACGGCCATTGAGGCCACACCGTGTCTGCTTATAAAAAACAGAACCCTTTGATGTCCATTTTATGGCTATAGATATCGTTATAAATAAAGGCATCAACATAATGAGTAAAATACCGGAAACACAGAGATCAAATATTCCTTTTAAAAAAAGATGCCATTCCTTTATTGGAGCCCTTTCAAACGTCAAAAGCAGAAAATTTTCTAACTCTGTCTGTTTCGCTTTCGCGAATTTTAAATCAAAAATGTCTATCGCGACATCTACTCTTATTCCTTCCGTTTCACAAAAAAAGATGATCCCTTCTATCTTATGAAGCCAGGAACGCGGCACAATAAAGACAATCTCATCGACAACATTCTCATGGACAATGTCTGCTACATCCTTCAGGGAACCCATAACCTCACATCCATTAACCTCTTTCCCTATTAAAGATGTATCCTCATCAATAAGCCCTACGATCTTCAAACCCCACTCACCGCGAAGTTTGATGAGATTCATAAACCGTTGCGCCCTTGGCCCTGTCCCCACAACAAGAATGTTTCGGGAGTTATAACCTTTTTTTCGAATATACCTGAAAAATACCATGGCCGCTATTTTTTTAACGGAAGTTAAAGATGCGGCTCCAAAAAATACAAATATTACAAAAAACTTGCTTAAATCTTCAATTTTAGAAAGATGTGCGATCGCTCCGAAGAGGCCTACACCTATACATGCCGAAGCCCATATGGTAAGCAAAATATCGGAAAACCGCTTTATCCTGAAAGACGCGTACATCCCAAAAAAGTAAAGCAAAGCCACCCAAATGATCAAAAAACAAGGAAATATCGGCGTGTAACCCTCAAAAGGATATCCCCAATAAAAGGCAACCGTTGCCAGGGTCAAATCTACCAGAATGTCCAGTGTTTTAAAAAATGAAATACGCTCTTTCAGCATTTTCTATCCCTATTTGACTAAAATTCTGTACTAACTCCTAAACGGACAACATTCTTTTTATATTTCCTCTCAACAAAATTAGATGTCTTCCGGGAATAAGTATACGATAAATTTCCTTTTAAATTTTTATAAATATTATATCTCAATGCAACATTACCCCCAAACAAGTTATCCTCAATACCCAATGATACATACTCTCCACGACCATAAAAAGCAGCTACTGATCCACTCAATTTTTTGCGTAGCTGGCTGTCAATCCCAACCGACAGCCTTTTAGAATTAAACACATCATCTGTATACGGATTTGTTGAATAGCGCTGTGTAAACGAAAGATTAGCCGATGTCTTTTCCGTTATCTGATCGGTAATCGTCCCTATCCACAAGGGCATTACATACATCTTTCCATTATACGAATCTATGATATCAACCCCGATCCTGCCATCAAAACTTAATTTTTCAGTAAAATACTGCCGCACGCCACCACTGATAGTATTAATGCTCGCGCTTCCTCCCGGTTCAAGTTTCCTGTTTAGAAAATCGTACTTTCCGAAAAATATGCTTTTTGAACTAAACACGTAAATTCCTTCCAAAGAAACCCTGTTCACGTAAGAATCGATCCTGTCCGATCGGCTTGTTGTGTCCAAATCATTTCCATATCCAACTCTTATACTGAGGTGCTCCGTAAAATTTTTCAAATAGATAAAATCAAATTTGTTCCTGAAATAACTATTTCTATCCCCTTCTCTTGCGAATTCTTCCGCAAAATTAAGCGGATCGAACGTATGGCTAAATGTGTCAGACACTATAATGTTATCGGATTTTGAAAGCTGACGGCTCACATTAATTCTCACATGTTGGCTGGTATCATCATCTTTTGTATATTTCCAAAAAAGCTGCTGAACCACATCAGCGCTTAATTCCGTAAGCATTTTTTTACTCTCATAGCTCACATCCATTCCAACACTCAGCGTTGTGATGAAATCCGTCTTTTTATCGCTTTCAGCATAAGTAATATTATCATCGTACTTCTGGTCAAATGACGTTTTTAGTTTTACATCCAAATCCTTGGCATAAAGGTCGCTTCCCATAAAAACAGTCATTAAAACAATAAACAGTTTTCTAAAAAAATATTTTTTTAACATTTTGTAGCCCGTCCCTTTCCATGCCTAATATACATAGATTAAGAATACAATTTTTTTATGAAATCAATATGGCATTTCAGTGACATTTGTGTGAAATATTTTTGGAAGGATTAGACTTAAGATTCAAGCAAGAACAACTTCTCTTTTTAGCTTTCAAATTTAACTCGGATTTGATTGAGTGATTTCCGGGGCGTAGCGAACCACATTGAGAAAATTGCGATTGAAAACCAGTCAAAAACGGCCTGAAGATGAAGAAACAAAAAGGAAAATTATTCTTGCTTGAATCCTTAATACCAACTCTGTCAGCTCAAAATTTCTTCATACACCTCAAACGTTTTTTTAGAAATTTGTTCCCAATCATATTTATCCATAATTTCCTGAATCCTCTGTTTTCGATCTTGCTCCTCAATAACAGGCCGACCCAAAAACTCATTTAACTTCCGGGTCATACAGTTGATGTCTCCTGGTTTAAAATAGCGCTCCTTCTCCAAATTAACCTCCCGGTTAGCCGGAATATCCGATACCAGACACGAAGAACCATAACTCAATGCTTCCAGAAGCACAATTGGCAGTCCTTCATGATAAGAAGGCAAAACAAAAAGTCCGGCATGGCTATAGAGTTCTTGCAGCGATTTCCCCGTCTGAAAACCGGTCAATACAATATTCGGAATACTATTAGCTCTCCTCTTGAGCTCCCTGCTAAATTCATCCTCATGATCAGCATCACCCGCGATCACCAATTTCCAACGGCGCCTCCATTGTTTACGTCCCATTGAAGAAAACTGAAGAAAACTTTCAATTAATTCATTAAAACCTTTCTCCGGAACAAAACGACCGACCGCCAAAATATATTTTCCCCGTTCTAATTTATACCGTTGAAGAATGTCCTCCTCATCGACCCTTTCACAGACAATGACACCATTCGGGATGAGCGTTGTCTCCCGAGCAAACTTTTGATGAACAATCCTGGCGATCACCCTGGAAATAACAATGACTTTATGCGCAAAAATGACTCCCAAACGTTCCCCCAATTTCAGAATCATCTTTGCGGTTCTATTCCATTTTTGACGGGCATCATTATATCGCTTATGATAATGTCCGGAATATGTTTAAGTGCTAAATCTATTCCTTCCTGTCCATTTTTTGCTAAGTAGATAGAATATTCATTTTTAAACAAATTGCTCACATAGGTTCTTACATCATCATTATCATCTACAATCAATAAAATAGGAGCTTCTTCATCTAAATGACCGTCAGCGTCTTTTGGCTTTTCTTTATCAATATTAGTTTCAAGCACACCTTCAGAATTCTGTACTTCTTTATGAGCACCTTCAAAGTTTTCACTAATTAGTTCACTTGTATTAAAATGTTCTTTAGCAACAGGTAGCTCAACTTTAAATAGTGTCCATTCATCTGGTATACTCTCAATTGAAATTGAGCCTTTATGCAAGGATACTAATTCTTTTACCAGTGCCAAACCTATCCCTACACCTTGTTTATCATTGTTTATCTGGTAAAAACGTTCAAATACTTTGGTGATTTCATCTTTTGACAAGCCTTTACCCGTATTTTTTACTTCAAAATACAATTGTTTGTTTTTTATAAAAGCATTACAAATAATTGACCCTTTTTCAGGAGTATATTTTACAGCATTGGAAAGTAAGTTAATAATAATTTTCTCTAAGATATCTTTATCAAACCAAGTATTTATTTCATTTATTCATTTTTCTAATATCTTTTTTTTA
>CAZIRV010000026.1:0-22106 GCA_964541845.1 uncultured Planctomycetales bacterium | reverse complement strand
CTTCAATTTGATCGACCCCGTTAATTTTTTGAGGGAGAGCCTTCAATGTTTCCGGAAGGCTTTCTTCTTCATTTAAACAAGGAATTTGAATAATTAATTTCATGAACCCTTTTCTCCTTAAATCTTATAAAAATTACATTTCAAAGTATAGCACAGTGCAAAAATTTTGCGACATTTAGTCACTTTTTTTCGATGAGACCAACCATGCTCTGTATTAATAAAAAAATTTAACGAAAGGAATTATGAAAGGATTGCAGGGTTAGTTGAAGGAACTTCATACTGGTAACGTTGGACGCCTTTGATGATTTTTTCTTTTCCATGCTGTTGACGCCATAAATTAATATCGCGGAGGGAATAAAGACAGCCGCAATATTCTTGCTTATAAAACTCTTCGCGTTTGGCGATTTCATACAATCCGCGAGAACCCCCTTTTTTCCGCCAGTTGTAATCCCAATAAATTAAACCGGAATAGCGGCTAGCGGCTTTCATGCCACTCGAGTTGACCTGACTCAAATCTTTCCAACGAGAAATCCCCATACTGCTTGCAAACACCTTAAAATCATGTTCAACGGCATAATGTGCTGTCCTTTCAAAACGCATGTCAAAACACATGCTACACCGTCTTCCTCGCTCAGGCTCCCATTCTAATCCTTTAACACGCTCAAACCACTCACTACAATTATAATCAGCATCTATGAAAGGAATGCCTTTCTTCCTGGCAAACCGAACATTTTCTTCTTTTCGAATATTATATTCACTTCGAGGATGTATGTTTGGGTTACAAAAAAATATGCTAAACTCAATATTTGCATCAACTAAACGTTCCATAATTTTTCCTGAGCATGGCGCGCAACAAGAATGCAAAAGTATTTTTTTTTCTCCATTCGGAGGAACAAATTTTAATTTTTCAGGAATTGAAATCATGATAAATGTTATCTCTTAATAATAATCATAACATGTTTTTTATGCATCATCCATAAAAATTACATCTGGCCTAATGCTAATGGAATATTCTCTATAATATCGGAAGCAATCATGGAAACACGGGTTTTAGATTGAGAGGCAAAATCTCCGGCTTTTCCATGGAAATAAGCTCCATACTTAACGGCTTCAAAATCCTCCATCCCCTGTCCAATAAAAGCCGCGATCATTCCAGTTAAAACATCACCGCTACCGGCTGTGGCCATCCCTGGGTTTCCGGTTTTATTCACATATATTTTTCCTTGTGCCGAAGCAACAATGGTCTGGTTTCCTTTTAGTAATAAAACACATTGATGATTTTGAGCAAATTTCTTGGCAATATTTAATCTATTTTTTTCAATCGCGGGCTTACTCAATCCCGCGAGCCTTGCCATTTCACCGGGATGGGGGGTTAAAATCTTTAATGTTGCTGTTTGTTTTAAAACATCCAAATTTCCATTTAACGCGCTAAGCGCGTCCGCGTCAATAATGAGTGGTTTAGAAGAAGTTGCAATAACTTTACAAATAAATTTTTGCGTGCTTTTGTGCAAAGACAATCCCGGGCCTATGGCAATAGCATCATAAGACGCGTACGATTCTTGCACCTGACGATAAGCCTCAAAAGCCAATGACTGCTCTTTCGTCTCCTTAAGAGGCCGTGTCATTATGACATTGGATATTTTCTTTTGAACAATTGAATTAAGACTTTGTGGAATTCCTAATGTGACAAGTCCTGCTCCGGAACGCATGGCTGCTAAAGAACTTAAAGCCGCGGCGCCAACCATACATTTGGATCCGGCAAGAATAAAAATATGTCCAAACGTATTTTTATGGACATTTTTTTTATGACGTAACAATGGCGTTGGCAACCGCATAATTTTTGCTATGAGAAAGGGATATTAAAATTTGATGGTTAAATGTCTCATCATGACAAACGCAATAAGGCTTACCGTTTGGATGGTTTAAAATTTCAATATCTTTCCACCCAATATGTTGATTATCTGCTATCGCCTTATAAACAGCTTCTTTTGCCGCAAACCGTACGGCATAATGCTGCGCAGGAAATTTATACTCTTGGACATATTCAATTTCTTTATCCGTAAAAACATGTTTCAAAAAATGCTCGCCCCAACGGTCAATAGCCCTCTGTATACGCTCAATTTCAATAATATCGATACCTGTTCCAAAAATCATACCCCTTTAATGTATCAACTCCTTACTCACATACCACCACGTAACAATGGCCAAAGCTAACGCGATAATTTTTAAACGTAAATTTGAAATAATAGGTTTTTTCATCCTCTTCCTTCTTTTTTCTTTTTCTCCTCAACGACAAGAAGATCCTTTAAAATATTAACCAACCGCTCTCTGTTAACCACCGGGATAAAACGCCCGTCTGAGGCCACTGAAATTTCTCCTGTCTCTTCTGAAACCAAAATAACCACCGTATCTGTTTGCTCAGTAATGCCCAAAGCCGCGCGATGACGCGTTCCGATAATTTTGTTAAAATTAGGATTATCCGATAATGGAAAAAGGCAAGACGCGGCCACAATTCGATCGCCACGTGTTATAATCCCTCCGTCGTGCAACGGGGACAATGGTGTAAAAATAGTCTGTAATAACTCTGCTGAAATTTCCGAATCAATTGAAACGCCGCTTTCAATATATGTGCGTAATTTTGTCTCTCGTTCAATAGCAATAAGTGCCCCGATTTTTTGACGAGCCAGCTTGTAAACAGCGGTTGTCAATTCTTCGATAATCGCGACCATTTCAGATTCTTCTAAAGCGATATTAAAAAGGTGCCTTTGGCCTAATCGCGCTAAACCCTGACGTAATTCTTGTTGAAAAATAATCATTAAAGCTATAATCGAAATGGCAAAAAACTTTGTTAAAAGCCAATTAAGAGTATCAAGTCCAAGAACTTGAAAAATAAGGAACGCGATGAAAAGATATGTAATTCCTTTAAGAACCTGAAAGGCTCGTGTTCCTTCAAAAAAAACAAGAATGCGATAAAAAACTCCCCAAAGGATAACAATTTCAACAGCCGGTTTAATAATGTCCCATATAAAAAATGTCATGAAATTCCTTTAGAAAAGTACTAACATCCGAAGTTCTTAAATCAACCTCTCAAATCTAACTTCAGATATTGGCATCGTCATACATTTACATTACGAATAGCATCCATCATTTGTACAGCCTCTTTAACCTCTTTAACATCATGCACACGCACAATATGCGCCCCATTCATAATTCCGGCACAAACAGTGGCAATGGTTCCAATAAGGCGTTTGTCAACCGCTTGATTTAATACTTTGCCAATAAATGATTTTCGAGATGTCCCTATTAAAAAAGGTTGCTTTAATATTTTAAAACTCTGCAAACGATTGATGATTTCAAGATTATGTTCCACTGTTTTTCCAAAGCCAATTCCGGGATCAATAATAATTTGACTTCTTTTAAGCCCAATATCTAAACATACATCCACTGATGTTCGCATAGAATTAATGATTTCTTCAACAACATTAGCATAACATATATTTTTTTGCATCATCTGGGGAGTTCCTTGCATGTGCATCAGGACAATCGCACAATGGTAATTGCGCACCATTTTCAAAAGCCTTTGATCAGGGTTAACGCCCATTATAGTATTAATGATAGACGCGCCCTCATCCAAAGCCGCTTTTGCCACCGCGAATTTATACGTATCCACTGAAATAGGGACATCTTCTTTAACTAAGGCTTTAAGGACAGGAATAACCCTCGCAATCTCTTCCTTTACACTAACACGCTTTGCCCCGGGACGGGTTGACTCACCGCCAATATCAATAATATCAGCACTATTTCGTAGAAATTTTTTTGCGGTTAAAAGGGCTTTCCGAATAGTATTTCTTTCACCCGTTAAACACCCATCTTGACTGAATGAGTCCGGAGTTAAATTAATAACTCCCATAATATTCGTCTTTTTACCTAACGCTAAACAATACTTTCCCGCGTGTATTTTAAACTGCTTCCGAACCCCTTGTTTCATCCATCATTCCAAATAAAGCCTTTGCTTCATCAATGTCCATAATCTCTTTTTCAATCAATTTTTGCGCCAGTTTATCTAGCTTATCACGATTTTCCTTTAGAAGTGCCCTTGCCCGGCTATGCGCTTCGGCAACAAACCGACGAACTTCTTCATCAATACGCTTGGCCGTTTCTTCACTATAATTTTTTTGCTCCATTAAATCCCGTCCAAGAAATGGCTGATGTTCCCGTTGTCCATACGCAAGGGTTCCCAAATCTTCACTCATTCCATAGACACACACCATATTCCGCGCGATTTGCGCGACTTTTTCCAAATCATTGGAAACTCCTGTAGAGGTGACCTTAGTGTGAATTTCTTCCCCAATAAGCCCTCCTAATAAAACGACCATCTGTCCCATTAATTCATTTTTATTAAAATAATGTTTGTCTTCTGTCGGCGGCGTTAATGTATAACCTCCTGCCATTCCTCGAGGGATAATAGAAACTTTAGAAAAAGTGTCAACTTCATCAATAAGCAAAGAAAGAAGCGCGTGACCGGATTCATGGAATGCAGTCATCCCCTTTTCTTTCTTTGAGATTGTTCTACTTTTTTTCTCAGGTCCCATTGTAACCCGTTCAACAGCTGCCAAAAGCTCCTGTTGACCAACAGATTCCTTATCATTACGCGCTGCCAAAAGAGCCGCCTCATTACAAACATTTGCTAAATCTGCCCCGGAAAAATAGACGGTCATCTGCGCGACTTTTCGTAAATCAACTTCTTTTGCCAATTTAATTTCATTGGAATGAACCTTCAAAATTCCTTCCCGGCCATCAATATCCGGTAAACCAACGACAACCCGACGGTCAAATCGCCCAGGACGCAAAAGAGCCGGATCAAGAGTATCCGGACGGTTCGTTGCCGCGATTAAAATCAAGCCGATTTCATTGTTAAACCCATCCATCTCAACTAAAAGCGCGTTAAGAGTTTGTTCTCTTTCGTCATTCCCCGCTCCGAGACCGGCAAAACGTTGACGACCGACCGCGTCAATTTCATCGATAAAAATAATAGACCCTTTCCCTGACGTTTTAGAAGCTTTACGTCCCTGATCAAATAAATCACGCACCCGGGAGGCGCCTACACCGACAAACATCTCGACAAAATCCGAACCACTTAAAGAAAAAAACGGTACCCCTGCTTCTCCCGCGACGGCCTTCGCCAAAAGAGTTTTTCCTGTTCCCGGAGGCCCAATCAACAGCACTCCTTTGGGAATCTTACCTCCAAGACGCTCAAATTTTTTAGGTTCCTTTAAAAATTCAATAATTTCCTGAAGCTCTTCTTTGGCTTCATCAACACCGGCGACATCTTTAAATGTTGTTCCATTGCCATCCTTATCACTCAGCTTGGCCCGTGACTTTCCAAAAGAAAATATCTTCCCCCCCATCTGTGATCCCCGATGAGACAAAAACCAAATAAACATAAGAATAATAAAAACCGGCATAAAGGAGAAAAACATTTGACTCCAAAATGTTTGCGCGGGAACAACCGCAAAATCAGCAACATTCGTTTTGATCAAATCCAAAAGAGCAACATCATCTTTAGGAATAAAAAGATTAAACGCCGAACCATCTCTTAACGTTCCACGCAATGTATTATTTTCCGTATTTTCGACTAATTCTAAATGGGTAATCTGATTTGTCTCATTATTAGTCAACAAAATCGTGTAAAATTGGCTATACGTTAACTTTTGCTCAGGACTCATTGTTGTCGTCATCGTATTATTTTGACTCATAAGAATCAAAACGATAAAACCAACAATAATCCACACGATCCAATTGTTCGGTTGCTTCGGATTATTTTTATCAAACGGATTCCCTTTTCGAGACGGCCCTGAATCTTTTCTAGAAAAATTGGGTGGTGGGTTTTTAGGTGCTTCTGGATTTGCCATTTATAAATTCCTTAGGTAATACCAATTCTATTAATTAATTCCTAAAATAAATGCTTCTTTTCTCGACGTTTCAATGAGAATATGAAGAGTTAAAAAAGATGATTATTTATTAGATTTGATATGAATTATATTATTAATTAAAAGATTGGCCAAACAAATTGTTCTGCCAATCTCCAAATCGGGTTTAATTCCCCGAGGCTTGCCTCGTTTGTAAACACTTAGATCAATACCTCGTGAGCTTGCTCCGAGGTAATTTATTATGAATGAAATTATAACGAATATAAGCTTTTGTGCAAGAATTACTTATATAAAAATAATAAATTTTTAGCCTTTTTAGCACAAATATTTTGAGGAAGGTGTACAATTGATCCCATAGGCCTGTTTTGAAGCATATCCTCTACTTCCTTCATATGTGCCCATGTCAAACCATTCCTATCCCCCTTAAGAAGTTCAATGCAATGCCGAATAATCATGTGTCTCAATGCCTTGTGCTGACTAACAAAGGACTTGAGATTAAAATGTATCTGATTATTACTCTTTTTCTTGACCAAACGCCTAAAAGATTTTTTTGCCTGAAGATCCAAATATTCATAATCAATAGCGACATTAGCGGAAAAATTTAATAATACCTCCTCAACATTTGAATTGTATTCTTTTTTTAATAAAGGCAAAAGCTCAAGCCTTATTTTATTACGAAAAAATTTTGTTTGTTTATTTGTGATATCTGTACGAAAAAAAATTTTGTGCCTGGTCAAATATTGCTCAATATCCTTACGCTTAATTTCCAATAACGGGCGGACAAAATTCACATTATGGATGTCTCTTAATGGCAAAATCGCCCTCACCCCCTGCAACCCTGTCCCTCGTAAAATACGCATAAGCACTGTTTCTGCTTGATCATTTTCTGTATGCGCTAAAGCCACAGCTTGAGCTTTTTCTTTTTTTGCCAAACGTACAAAAAAATCAAATCGTTTCTCTCGCGCTAATTCTTCTACGGAACCCCTCGGGAAAGAACCCCCTCGTTTCCAGGCCTCCACGGTATAAGGAACATTTAAACTTTGCGCGAATTGTTCAACAAATTTTTGATCTGCATCAGACCCTCGACGAATTTTATGATTATAATGCGCGATATGGAGATGAATACCTAATTCATATTGAAGAGAATGTACAACCGATGCAAGAGTGATTGAGTCCGCGCCACCGGAAACACCGACAATTACGGTGTCACCACAGGAAAAAAGATTATTGTGTTGAATGAAATGTTTAACTTTTAAAGTTAAATTCTTCACTCTCCCTGAATTCCCCTTTTCTCTTGACGCGCTTCACGGTAAGCTTTTCTTAATTCTTCGGCATATTTAGTGTTTGGAGGACGAATTTGCAGATAAGAAAAACCATTGCGTAAAATTTCAGCATTGATAAAAATATTACTTTTTAGAAAAAACGCGTAAGCGAATGTTCGATGCCGAATATCTTTTTTTTCTGCGTCAAATTCAAGGCGCACATGCTTTCCTTCCAAAAGATTTTGGACAAAATAAAAAGCGTCTTCTTCGAGGTTAATTTCCGAATTTTTTCGCTCCTTAATGACAAAACCAAACTCATCACGTTTAACATTTTCCCGAACAATCTTTGGAGGCTCTGGGGCCCGAAGACCAATAAGCTTAATTTTCTCTCCACTTTCAAGAGTAAAAACATCCGCACTGATAACCTTTTTAACAACAATATTCTGATACTCAGATGTGTTCGACCCCAAAAAAAATTCAAAATTAGTCCTGGATTGCGCGAAACCTGCGCGACAAAAACTTAAAATAAGTGCGCATAAAACTATTTTTTTTATTAACACCCTTGTTCCCATCGCGTTTTCAAATCAGGATTATCCACCCAGGAAAGAACATATTTTGTATATTCTTCTCCAGTGACTCCTGTATCTCTTCCTGTAATCACCATTTTCTTTTCATACTGCCCGCAAACCTCCAAAGCCATCTCAATTTTCTCAGCACTTGCCGCGAATCCAATATGACGTAATAACATCGCGCACGCGCGAATCATTGAGCAGGGATCGGCATATTGAGCGCGCCCTTCTGTTACCATACGTGGAGCACTGCCGTGAATAGCTTCAAACATAGACCATCGAGCCCCGATATTCGCGCTTCCTGCTGTTCCTACTCCCCCCTGTAATTGCGCTGCTTCATCCGTCAAAATATCACCATAAAGATTCGGAAGAACCATAACCTTAAACTCTTTCCGTCGAGCGGGATCCAATAACTTAGCTGTCATAATATCAATATACCATTCATCTAATTTAATTTCCGGATATTCTTCGGCTACTCTAAAAGCAACTCTGGAAAAACGTCCGTCTGTTGTCTTAACCACATTAGATTTCGTCACTACGGTAACACGATCAATATTATTTTTTTTGGCATACTCAAAAGCCATGCGCACAATACGCTCGGCACCTTGTTCCGTAATAACCTTAAAATCAAAACTTAAATCTTCAGAAACATCAATTCCTTTAGACCCTAAAACATAAGCCCCTTCCGTATTTTCTCTAAAAAAACACCAATCAATACCATCTTTTGGAATACGCACAGGCCGGACATTAGCAAACAAATCTAAATAGCGACGCATAGCAACATTGGCACTTTCAATATTTGGCCACTGATCTCCCGCTTGCGGCGTTGTGGTTGGGCCTTTTAGAATGACGTGGCAGGCCTTAAGCTCTTCTAAAACATCATCCGGAATGGCTTTTTTCTGTTCGGCTCTGTTTTCAATTGTCAGCCCTTTTATATCTCTGATCTCAACACGTCCTTCCCCCATTTTATCTTTTAATACATGCTCTAAAACATGTTGCGCGTGCTTTGAGATTACTTCACCAATACCATCCCCCCAACAACTTCCAATAATAATTTTATCAAGGGCTGAAAAGTCCGTCATCGTTGCCCCTTTCTTCATCTCTTCAATGCGCCCTAGTTGCTCTTCAATCAACATCCCAAATTTTTCTTTTGCTTGTTCAACACGTTCTTTTGACATAATTTTTCCTTTCAATTAAATAGTTACAATTTTAAAAAATCATAATGAAATAATAGCTATTTCGTAGCTTCTTCCATAATTTCCGTCATACGTTTTACGAAATTATTTGAAGATTTCAAATCTCCATCAATCAACAATGCACTCTCATAAAGCTGCATAATACATTTGCGCAACAACGGACTGTTGCTGTCTTCAATATAAATTCTTGATAAGTTTTTAACTACAGAATGCTCTATATTAATTTCCATAATTTTCTTTGAACCCATCCCCATGGCCGCACCTGGATTCATCATCTGCATCATTTTTTCCATTTGAGGATCCATAGCGTCTTTGCCCGTTACAAGGGTGACCGCAGAGTCAACCAGTCGTTTGGAAACAACCACATCCTCAACCTTATCTTTCAACGTTTCCTTAAATATCGAAAGTAAAGACTTAGACAAATTATCATCCGGCTTTTCAATCTTATCTTCAGGAATGACATCAATATCTGACTTTTCAATCGACTTGATTGGCTTTTTATCATACTCATTAATAGACGGCACAATAAACACATCGACAGGCTCTGTTAAAAGTAATACTTCAATTTCATTCTTTTTAAAATATTCCAAATTTGGATTCGCTTCCAAAGAGTCTCTTTGATCTCCGGAAAGATAATAAATTTCTTTTTGTGAACCTTTCATGCGGGACACATAATCCTTCAAAGAAGTCATTTCTTCTTTTTTCTTTAGGGATGACTCAAACCGAAGAAGCTCAACAATTTTATCCTTATTAGAAAAATCTGAATTTATTCCCGTCTTAAATAATGGACCGAAATTTTTATAAAATGTCATATATTTCTCAGTATCTTTATTAGCCCATACTTTTAAAAGCGTAAGTATTTTAGCTGTTAAAGCACTCTTAATTTTGCCCATGACCGGTGAGGATTGCGTCACTTCACGCGAAACGTTTAAAGGAAGGTCTGCTGTATCAACCACTCCCCTGCAAAATCGTAAATATTCCGGTAAAAGGTCTTTACAGTCATCCTGAATAAGAATTTTGTTACTGTAAAGATGCAGTGATTTTTGCTCTTGAATCTGCATTAAATTAAAAGGTGCATTTTTGGGAATAAAAATAAGCGCTTTAAAACTCGCTCCAACCCCTTCAATAGATAAATGAAGATGACCTAGCGGATCTTCATATTCATTACTTACAAATTTATAAAATTCTGTGCGTTCAGCATCGGTAACCTCGTTCTCATTCTTTCGCCATAAAGCACTCACCGCATTAATTTTTTCATCCCCCAAAAAAATCGGGAAATCCGCGAAATTAGAATATTTATTAATAATTTCCTTAACCTTATAATCTTCACTAAATTCTTTAGAACCCTCTTTTAACTTAAAAGAAATTTTTGTTCCCCGATTTGGCTTATCAATCTCTTCGATGGTAAAACTTCCCTCTCCTGAAGATTTCCAACAATACCCCTTAGAATCTTTATCCGCATGGCGTGTTTCAATAACGACCTCATCCGTGACCATAAAAACAGAATAAAATCCAACACCAAACTGTCCAATTAAATCTCCCTGAATTTCTCCTTTTTGCGCCTTCATCTTTTCTAAAAATTCTGCTGTTCCGGAACGTGCCACTGTTCCGATGCCGTTAATAAGATCGGACTCCGTCATCCCGATCCCGTTATCTTCAATCGAAAAAGTCAATTCCTTGGCATCCTGCTTAATCATAATGGCCAACTCGACGTCAGGATCGAGGATATTTTCATCTGTTAATCGACGATAACGAACCTTATTTAAGGCATCTGAAGCATTAGAAATCAACTCCCGCAAAAATACCTCAGGATGCGTGTAAAGAGAATGCACAATAAGCTGTAGAAGTTGCTTCATTTCAGCCTGATACTCAAATTTTTGAATAGATGGACTTTCTGTACTCATAATATAACTCTCCTTAAAATTAAAAAATGGGTTTCGGAATATAACGCAGTATAAAAATTTTGCGATATTCAGGCTCTCTCTTTCAGTGAGCCCCACCCCCCGTCCTGTGTTGCAGAACTTCTACTCTGCGCTATATTTGGTAGCGGGGGACAGGATCGAACTGTCGACCTTTCGGGTATGAACCGAACGCTCTCACCAGCTGAGCTACCCCGCCAAATATAGATCCTGCAGTAAATAATATACCTTATTATCTACTTAAAATACCCTTAAGGAATCCTTCGAAAATAACTTTCGGGTTAATTTAAACTCCATTGAAGGAAGGTTCAATCATAAGCCCTTAAATTATTTTTGAGCCGATCCTAGGATAGGAAGAATATCATAAGCAAATTTCGTTTGCAACGATTTTTTAATCTCAAAACCTTTCCCTGGACGACATTCTATCTTGAGTCAACTGGAATATGCCATGAACGGTTACCAATCACTTATAAAAAATTACATATATTAATATAAAGATCACCGCAACGGCGAAGAGGTAAAAATCGTTGAAATAGAAAAAATCTTTGACTCTTTCTGCTGAAGTATAAGGATATTGCTTATCTTCGCGCGCGATATTGCCGACATTACGCAAATTAAGAACCTCAACTTTTTTTAAACGTAAAAATTTATCCGCGATACGGTAGGCCTGTAGCTCCCTGCTTTCAATAAGATCCATGACTTTTTTTTCGGAAATACCAAGCAATTGTGCTGTTTCACGGACAGAAACAAATTGGGTTGCCGACATCTTATCCTATTCTCCCTGAAGCCGCCCAATGATCAATTTTATCACGCTCAAATCTCCAGGAATCCCCATTTTTTGTTCCGGGAATTTTTCCGGAATTAGCTAATTCCTCAATTTCTTTCATATCTATTTCTAAATAACTAGACACTTCGTCAATGTTCAATAAATCATCCGCGATCATACAGCAGTTTCCTTGGAATACCGCTCCTTCGACAATGTTCAATTTGGGAGTGGAAATATTTCCCTTCAAAATAGCCGTAGGCATCAAAAAAAGCATTGTATTCGCTGTAATATCACCTGTAATCTTACCGGCAATGACAATATTATCACCACTAACATTCGCTTCGACTTGCGCGCTTTCTCCAATGGTGAGCGTTCCTTTGGTTTCTAATCTCCCTGTAAAATTTCCATTAATTTTTAAATTCACCGGATCCTTAAATATTAATGAACCCTGCATTTGCGCACTGATTTCAATTACCTTATCTTCTTCCTCTTCTCTATGGTTTCTTCTCCCTCGTAAAGCCATTTTTATCCCTCCTGTATATTTAGGATCGGCTCAAAAATAACCTCGACAACTATATATCTCAACCCGACAACACCTATTTCATGATTGTCGAGGTTATTTTTGAACGATTCCTTAGTTCCGACCTCAAGCCTTCGCCTTTTTAACAAAATGAAACCCTAAACCCGCAATCATCGCGGCATTATCCATACACAAATTCGTTACTGGAAAACAAACATTAATATTATTTAACTGCGCTTCTTTCGTTAAACAACAACGCAACGCAGAATTAGCGGCCACCCCGCCCCCAACAACTAATGTTTTTGTTTTAAATTTCTGACAAGCTAAAACACTTTTTTTTATTAAAATATCAATAACACTCTTCTGAAAAGCATGACACACGTTGATCACAGAAAAGTTCTTTTCTTGTTTGTGCTCCCGATGGTGATAAAGGACCGCTGTTTTAACTCCACTAAAACTAAAATCAAAAGAGTCTTTCAACTCCGCGGATTTAAATCTGATATCCGAAGGCTCAACTTGTTTGCTTAATCGATCAATAATCGGCCCCCCGGGATAACCCAACTCTAAAATTCTTGCAACCTTATCAAAAGCTTCCCCAGCCGCGTCATCTCGTGTTTCTCCAAGAAGCTTGAAGCTGAAAAATTTCTTTATATGATACAGACTCGTATGACCCCCTGAAACGACTAAACCAATAGCCGGTAACACAGGACTTTCAAACTTTTTGTCTTTTACCGGAAATAAAAAATTAGCATACAAATGAGCCTTAATATGATCAACTTCAACTAAAGGTTTATCTATGGCAAAACTTAATGCCCGAGCGAAGGATATGCCAACCAGCAACGAACCAACTAATCCGGGTGAATTTGTAACGGCAACCGCGTCAATATTTTGAAGTTTTAATTTAGCGTTTTTTAAAGCCTTCTGGGCAACTAAGTTAATATATTCCAATTGCCGTCGGGAAGCAATTTCAGGAATGATGCCTCCATATTTTTTATGTTCCTTTAAGCTGGAAATAATAACATTTGAAAGAACTGTTTTTCCATCCTTGACCACAGCCGCTGCCGTTTCATCACAAGACGTTTCGATCCCTAAAATATTCATATCAATTAAATTATGGCTTTTCCCTCTCCCTGAGGGCGAGGGCCTCTGCTACAAGCAGAGAGGTGAGGGGAATATCAATTCTTAAGAATCACGAACCCTCCCTATTTGCCTTCGGCAAAGTCCTCTCCCTGAAGGAGAGGAAAAAACAATATTATTAGAAAAACTTTAAAATTTCTATATAGATTTTGGTCATTATTTAATGGAATTGGTATTACTCAATTACTCTGCAACAACAGCTTCTTTCTTTTCTTCCTTAACCTCGGTATTCTTCTCCTGAACTTTCTCATTAGATCCGCTAAATTTTTGAAAAACTCTAATCCCTTCCAAAACATTCATCGCGCTTTGAACCTGATTATCATTGAGTAATCTTTCCCGAACCTCTGCCTCTCGTTGTATAAGCTTTACTTTTTCACTCTCCTCTTTTTCCCCTTTGAAATCTTTTTTTTCTACATTCTTGAAAAGTTCCTCTGTTTTTTTCTTTTTCTCACCCCTCTCATCCTCTTTTTTTTCTTCCGGATAAATTGCTTCCACTATAATATCCGGCGTGATTCCTATCCCGTGAATAGAAATACCTGAAGGTGTAAAATATTTACTTGTTGTTAATCTTAATCCTGACCCATCAGGCATCGGGATAACAGACTGCACAGAACCTTTTCCAAAAGACGTTGTTCCTAAAATAATGGCTCTTTTATTATCTTTCAAAGCTCCTGCCAAAATTTCACTTCCGGAAGCGCTCCCTTCATTAATTAAAATAACCATCGGCCAATCCACAACATGATCCACATTGTGAGACTTGCTAACACTATTTTGTGAAACACGACGTCCTTTCGTAGAAACGATTGTTTCTCCCGCCTTAAGAAAATTTTCCGTAATCCGAATGGCCACGTTTAATAATCCCCCGGGATTATTACGTAAGTCTAGAATAAGACTCTCTGCCCCGGCTTCTTTTAACTGATCAAGGCCTTCCCGAAACGCCTTTGCTGAATCTTCACGAAACTCTGTTAAACGAAGATAACCGATATGATCCTTAAGAATTTGTGTATGCTTAACATCCTGAATATGAATAATTTCTCGCGCAATTGTGAATTTTTTTAATTCAAAATTCTTTTCACGTAGAACGGTGATATGGACTTCTGTATTTGGCTTTCCCCGAAGTTTGTTAACAGCCTCACTCAACGTAATATCTTTAGTCAGCTTTCCCTCAATCTTTACGATTCTATCTCCAGCCTTAATTCCTGCCTTCCACGCCGGAGTATCTTCGATAGGCGTAATAATAGTTAATAACCCATCCTTAATTGAAATTTCAATTCCCAGTCCGCCAAACGCCCCCTTTGTTTCTGTTTTCAAATCTTTATATTCTTCAGGATCTAAAAATTGACTGTGAGGATCTAATGTCGCAACCATTCCTTTAAGCGATCCGTAAATAAGATCTTTTGATTTAAGCTTTTCGACATAATCGGTTTGAATCGTTGTCAAGACATAGCTATAAAGCTCTATCTGAGAATATAAATCATCCTTGGTCTTCCGATCAATTTGAGAAATGGCCAGGGTTGTTAGCGATAAAAAAACTAGTAATGTTCCAAAAATAACTGTTATTTTTTTACTCATCGAGAAATCTCCTTTTTATTAATTCTCCAATTTTTTTTGGATTCGCTTTTCCCTGCGTTTTACGCATGGCCTGGCCAACTAAAAAACCAGCAGCGCTTTCCTTTCCTGCTTTAATTTGACTCACAACATTTTCATTTTCACTAATAACTTCTTCCAGAATCTTTTCCAATGCCCCATCATCCGAAACCTGGGCCAAACTTTTTTCCTTAATGATTGTATCAGCGCCCTTTCCGCTATCAATCATAAATTTCAACACATCCTTTGCCGCTAAATTGCTAATAACACCTTCCTCAATTTTTTGTATCAGCGTAACCAAATCCGAAGGTTTTAAAACAATCGTTTTGATTGAGACTTTTCGCGCATTCAATTCCTGCAACAAAGAACCATTAATCCAATTACAAATTTTCTTAATTTTTTTACAAGACTTCGCACATTCTTCAAAAAAATCAGCTAAGTCGGAATCCTGAATCAAAATCCGCGCGTCATATTCCACGAGTTTATATTCATCCATTAAGCGTTGCAACTTCGCGTCAGGTAATTCTGGAAGAGATTGACGAATGTCTTCAATTTCTGAATCCTCCACAATAAACGGCACTAAATCCGGTTCCGGGAAATAACGATAATCATGCGCTTCTTCTTTGCTACGCATACTAAAAGTCATACCTTTACTCTCATCCCATAACCGCGTCTCTTGAATAATACGATCCCCAGACTCCAGCACTTTTCGATGACGATTAATTTCAAACTCTAACCCTGCTTTCACCGCCTTAAAAGAGTTCATATTTTTTAACTCGGTTTTTGTACCAAGCTTTGTCCCGCCTTGAGGACGAATTGAAATATTCGCGTCACACCGCAAACTCCCTTTTTCCATATCACAATCAGAAACGTTCAAATATTGCAACGTCAATTTTAATATTTGCAAATAATCATAGGCTTCTTGGGGGGAGCTTAAATCCGGCTCCGTAACGATTTCTAATAAAGGCGTCCCTGTACGATTATAATCAACCAAACTACTATGCGTTGCAGTATCATGAATAAGCTTACCCGCATCTTCTTCCATATGGGCTCGATTAATCCGAATTTTCTTTTCTTTGCCATCTGCCTTGGAAATCATTAAATAACCACTACTCGCAATAGGAAGATCAAACTGCGAAATCTGATAGGCCTTTGGGCAATCAGGATAATAATAATTTTTACGATCAAACTTCACAAAAGAATTGATTTTGCAATCCAGAGCCAAGCCAATTTTTATACCGCATTGCAACACACGCTTATTAACAACAGGCAAGGACCCTGGAAATCCTAAACACACAGGACATGTTAATGTATTAGGCTCTGCCCCAAAACGATTCGCGCAACCACAAAAAATCTTGGTATTTGTGCTTAACTGTAAATGAACCTCAAGACCAATAACCGTTTCATATTTTTGTTGTGTCGTGGTGATCATAATATTACAGACTCACTTTCTTTTTATGAAAATCCGTGCTCTGTTCAAACGTATACGCAATTCTAAACAATATTTCTTCGTCAAATGCCTTCCCAATAAGTTGTAATCCAATAGGTAACCCTGCTTTTGAAAATCCACAAGGAATGGACATGGCCGGAACCCCACTTAAATTGGCTGAAATCGTATAAACATCTGACAAATACATATCCAACGGATTCTTTGCCTTCTCCCCTATTTTAAAGGCGGTTGTTGGCGCTGTTGGGGTAATAATCGCGTCAAAATCCTTAAACACTTTTTCAAAATCATTTTTAATCAACGTCCTGACCTTTAATCCCCGTAAATAATACGCGTCATAATAGCCTGAGGATAAAGCATAGGTTCCCAGCATAATCCGTCGTTTAGCCTCAGCACCAAAACCAACATCACGCGTTTCCTCATACATATCCACCAAATTTGACTTGCGTTTTTTATCGGGCTGAGCACGCATCCCATATTGCACACCATCAAAACGGGCCAAATTAGAACTCGCCTCAGCAGTGGCAATAATATAGTACGTGGCAACGGCATATTCTGTGTGCGGTAAAGAAACCTCCTCAAATGTTGCCCCCTGTTCTTTTAAAACCTCAATAGCCGCCATGACAGCCTGCTTAACTTCCGCATCCATACCCTCAACAAAATACTCTTTTGGAATTCCGATCTTTAAACCTTTCAAATTTTTCTCTAACACCTTAGTATAATCGGGAACTGGTGAATCAACGGAAGTTGAATCCATGGGGTCATGACCAGCAATAATATTTAAAAGTAATGCAGAGTCTGTAACGTCTTTGGTGATGGGGCCTATTTGATCAAGGCTTGAGGCAAAGGCAATTAATCCATAACGCGAAACACGCCCATATGTTGGTTTTAAACCCACGACTCCGCAAAAAGATGCGGGTTGACGAATAGACCCTCCTGTATCTGATCCAATGGCCCAAATTGCTTCATGTGCGGCCACCGCTGCTGTCGACCCTCCACTTGATCCTCCAGGAACACAATCTAAATTCCATGGATTATGTGCCGGACCATAATAAGAGTTCTCAGTTGATGACCCAAAGGCAAACTCATCCATATTCGTGTTTCCGACTAAAACAGCCCCTGAATCTCTCAACTTTTGAATCACTGTCGCGTCATAAGGCGCCTTAAACCCTTTCAAAATCTGAGAAGCACACGTCGTCTCCTCATTAAATATACACATATTATCTTTAATGCCGATGGGAACAGGACATGCTTTATTATTAATATCTTCATAATCAACAGCATTTGGACTCAAACGAACATACGCGTTAACGTCTTTATCTGATTTTTTAATTTGATCTAAAACAGACTGATGAACTTCCTGCGGAGTTACTTTCTTCTCTTTTATTAAATCGATAAGTTCGTGGGCTGTGAGGGTGTTTAAAGACATTATTCAATAACCTTTGGAACCTGAAAAGAACCATTATGATGTTTAACAGAATTCTTCAATAACGCGTCTTTATTTAAGGAAGGTTTTATTTCATCTTCACGATAAACATTTTTAAGAGGAAGAACATGACTCGTTGGCTCAATACCGGACACATCTAACGTTTCCAGTTTCTTCACATAATCAAGAATACCTTCTAAATCCCTCGCCAAATCCTGAGCTTCCTCATCCCGAAGATGAATACGAGAAAGCCCTGCGATATATTTAACATCTTTGTCTGAAATCATAAATTTTCTCCTGCTTAAAATAGAGCGCATATCCTAACATTATTAAAAAAGGATGACAAGGCAAAAGTGGGGATTTAATATAAACTAATTCAAAATAGCTAAGGATCGGCTCAAAAATAACCTCGACAATCATGAAATAGGTGTTGTCGGGTTGAGATATATGGTTGTCGAGGTTATTTTTGAACGATTCCTAACATATCTTCTAACCCGACAAACTTTTCTCGTGGTTTACCAATTTTTTGGCCTGCTTCAATTTCGGCAGCATTAATTTTTTTCCAATCTTCAAAATTAATAACACGAATATTTTTTTGCTTCAAAAATTCCAAAACAGCTTGTGTATCCGGAGTCTCACAGGGGGTTAACTTATCCATGTCTTCCAAAAGATGTTTTACGGTTTCTTCACTGTCCGGCTTATTTGTACCCACAACGCCCGACGGTCCACGTTTAATCCATCCTGCCGTGTAAAACCCGGAAACAATTTTGCCGTTTTCATTAATGACACGTCCTTCTTCGTGGAGAATACTTCCCCATTGCTCATGAAAGGGAATTCCTTCAATCGGAAGCCCACGATAGCCAACGCTCCGAAAACATAAACCACACGCGAGTTCTTTTTTTTCTCCTATACCTCGCGCCTTTTGTTTATTCGCTTCCCCTTCTAATAGGTTTTTTTCTAAAATAATTTTTTCTATCTTTCCATCACCAATAAGTTCAATAGGGCTTTTAAGAAAATGACAAATAAATTTCTTTGTTTTTTCTTCTTTGCCACGCGAAGCATATTCTTGCAGTATTTCAAAATTTTTTTTACGTTGAGCGTTTTTCGAATCATCCAGCTCAGCTTGACTAACCTCACTAACCTCCAAATCCTTTGGATCAACAACGGGATCGCAATCTACCAACTCCCCCATCTCACGAATTTCCGTTGGCGTAAAGGCCGCTTGCACAGGACCTCGCCGGCCAATCATATGAATTTCTTTAACTCTACTTTCCGCTAAAACATCCAGAGCATGCTGTGAAATATCTGTATTTTTTAACTCATCGACTGTTTTCCCTAAAATACGGCATACATCCATGGCCACGTTGCCTTGACCAATAATCACCGCCACTTCCTGAGACAAATCAAATTTATGATTTACATAATCCGGATGGCCGTTATACCAAGCTACAAATTCTGTCGCCGTATAACTTCCTGCCAAATCTTCCCCGGGAATGCCTAATTTTTTATCCGTCTCCGCGCCATTCGTAAAGATAATCGCGTCATAAAACTTTTTTAATTGCTCAACGGAAATGTCCCTGCCAATCGTCACATTCCCCAAAAAAGAAATATTCTCTTTTTCGGAAATATGCTCATACACCTTGATCACGTTCTTAATTTTCGCGTGATCCGGCGCAACCCCATAACGCACCAACCCATAAGGAGCTGGCAAACGATCAAACATATCCACCGTCACATTGATTTCCGCCTTGGTTAAGGCATCTGCTGCATAAAACCCACTCGGTCCGCTTCCAACGATAGCGACACGCAAAGCTCTCTGAGATGTTCCTAATTGTTCCGACATAAAACCTGCCCCTTTCCAAAATTTTTTATATAATATTTTCTATAAAAAATATAACTTTACATCAGCTTATAATATTGTCAAGAAAACATGAAAAATTATAATTTTCAATATTTGCTTAAATCCTAAAAACATACTATCATCCCTGACAAAAACTTTTTAAAAAAGAAGAATTTATTTCTTTTTTCTCGGATGAGAAAAATTTATAAAAAAATTTTAAATTCACTTGACTTTAAAAAGTATTTTGTTATTCTGAATTAATTCAAATTTATTATTAACATTTCAAGGATATTTATATGCTTATTGGCATTCCTAAAGAGATTTATTCTGGTGAAACACGTGTCGCGATGATTCCGGTCTCTGTAGATCGGCTTATTAAAAAAGGCGCGGAAATTACAGTTGAAAAAGGTATTGGCTCATCCATCGGGGTGAATGATGAAGAATATGAAAAAGTTGGCGCAAAGGTTGTTGATCGGGAATCCCTACTCTCTCTATCTGACGTTGTTCTAAGATTGCGCAAACCTCCCCTTGAAGAAATTAACCAGCTTAAAAAAGGTTCTATTCATGTCAGTTTCCTTGATCCTTTTAATGAGTCTTCCCTTATAAAAGCATTTGCTAAAAATAGCATTAGTGCCATCAGCATGGAAATGATTCCGCGTAGCACCATCGCGCAAAAAATGGATGCCTTAAGTTCACAGGCAAACCTGGCCGGATATGTAACCGTTATTTTGGCAGCAGAACGCATTAATAAAATTTTACCCATGATGATGACTCCTTCAGGAACAATAGCTCCTGCTCGTGTATTCATTATAGGAGTCGGTGTCGCAGGACTTCAAGCGATTGCTACGGCTAAACGGCTTGGCGCGCGTGTGGAAGCCTTTGATACACGACCCGTTGTAGAAGAACAGGTTCAATCTCTTGGAGCAAAATTTATCAAAATCGATCTTGGGGAAACAGGACAAACAAAAGACGGATATGCTAAAGCCTTAACACCTGAACAAATCAAAAAACAACAAGACGGTATGGCAAAAATCTGTGCTAACGCGGATATCGTCATTACGACCGCTCAACTTTTTGGCCGTAAGGCCCCTGTGATTGTAACGAAAGAAATGGTTGCCAAAATGAAACCCGGAAGCATTATTGTAGATATGGCGGTTGAATCCGGAGGCAATGTCGAAGGCTCTAGGGTTGACGAAGAAGTCGATGTTAATGGTGTTCGAATTCTCGGTTTAGGCAATCTTCCGGGACGTGTAGCCGTTCATGCCAGCCAAATGTATTCCAGTAACCTTGTAAATTTTGTTGAAACCTTCTGGGATACAGAGGCCAAAACATTTAATTTAAAACTTGAAGACGATATTATCAAAGGTTGCTTAATCACACATAACGGCGAAATCGTTAGTGAAGTAATAAAAAATTTAAAAAAATAACCGTCATTCCCGCAAAGACGGGAATCCATATAATAAGGCTAATCATCATGGATCCAAATACCTTAATTTTTCTTTTTTTTATCCTTGCTCTCTCTATTTTTCTCGGTTTTGAATTAATCTCTAAGGTTCCAGCGACCTTACACACACCCCTTATGTCAGGATCTAACGCGATTTCCGGAATCACTTTAGTAGGTGCGCTTCTATCTGCCGGAGCAGAAGGCAATCAAATCAGCACAATTCTTGGGACATTAGCTGTCGCCTTTGCGACCATTAATGTTATTGGAGGATATCTTGTTACAGACCGAATGCTTGCCATGTTCAAGAAAAAAGAAACGGGGGATAAAAAGTGAATTTTAATATTCTCATCAACCTGACTTACATCGTCTCTGCCGCACTTTTTATTTTCGGACTCAAAATGCTCAGTTCCCCTGCTTCCGCGCGCAAAGGAAACATACTCTCTGCTATTGGAATGCTTTTAGCCGTTGTCGCGACCCTTTTAACGAAAGGCCTAAGCTTTCACTGGATTCTCATAGGTGTTGTTGCTGGCTCTGTTCTTGGTTTTCTTTCCGCTCGATTAATTGCTATGACAGAGATGCCGGAAATGGTGGCTCTTTTAAACGGGTCCGGAGGAATCGCCAGTTTACTGGTCGGTTGGGCTGTTTATCATTTTTCTCCCCAATCCGATACCCTAACAACATTTACCATTTTTCTTTCTGTTTTAATTGGTGGTGTGACATTTACCGGAAGCGTTGTAGCCTGGGGAAAATTAAGTGAAAAACTCCCTGGAAAACCTATTCTTTATACCGGCCAACAAATTATTAATATTCTTATCCTTGCCGCTATTATCATTGGAGGTGTTGTTTACTGCCTTAACCCAGCCGCCAATTACCCCATCTTTATCGGAATCATTGTCTTATCCTTGCTTTTAGGGATCCTTGTTGTCATCCCTATTGGCGGAGCCGACATGCCTGTTGTTATTTCCCTATTAAATAGCTACTCCGGTTTGGCCGCCTGTGCCGCTGGATTTGTTATTCAAAATAACATTCTTATCGTGGCGGGATCATTAGTAGGGGCCAGTGG
>CAZIRV010000025.1:0-22442 GCA_964541845.1 uncultured Planctomycetales bacterium | reverse complement strand
GCTCTTTTGTAGAAGCATTGCCTTGACGTAAAGACGCCTGGTACATTATAACAGCCTGGTGAATCACGCCCGTATTAATACGCCCACTAAAAACTTCTTCCGGTAAATCAATATTACCGGATTCGGACCCTTCTTTATTTAAAATTGCAAGCTTAATCACTTTTATTTTTTCCCTTTTGCTTTTGCTTTACTTTGCTTCATTGGATTAACCTTATGTTTAGTAACTACCTTCTCTTCATCCAACGCTCTAAAAGCCTTCTTTAATGATCTATGAATCGTAATAATAGAATTTTTACATCCGGGAACAGCCCCTTTTATTAAAATAAGATTGTTATCAACATCAACTTCCATAATTCGCAAACCTTGCACCGTAACTCTTTTTGCTCCCATTTGACCAGGCATATTAGTGCCACGCAATGTTCTTGAAGGGTCAGCACTTGCCCCAATGGATCCGACACGACGGTGATGCATCGATCCATGTCCTGCAGGACCCCCATCCCAATTCCAGCGCTTCATACCCCCCTGAAACCCTTTTCCAATAGATTTTCCGATAATCTCCACAAAGTCTCCGGCTTTAAAAATATCAGCTTTTATTTCTTCCCCGACTTTATATTCTTTACTATCTGTTGAAATGAACTCTTTAATGATAGATTTAGGTTTAACCCCTCTTTTCTTAAAAAATCCTTCTCTTGGTTTTAACAAATTTTTTTCTTTAATGGGACCAAATCCAAGAGTTACTTTCCCAGAATCACCCTTAACATCTAAAATTAAGCATGGCCCCGCCTCAACGATAGTAACAGGCACAATATTGCCATTTTTATCAAAAATTTGTGTCATTCCAATTTTTTTTCCTAATAGACCTCGAACCATTATCTTAAATCACCTCAATACTTAAAATTATTGCTTGATTTCAACATCGACCCCGGCAGGCAAATTTAGCTTTCGCAATGCTTCTACTGTTTTGGCAGTAGGCTCAACCAGATCAATCAGCCTTTTATGTGTTGCCAAACTAAACTGCTCCCTGGATTTTTTATCGATAACCGGAGAACGAAGAACAGTATAAAGCTCTTTTTTTGTCGGCAACGGCACAGGCCCGGAAACTTTTGCCCCCGTACGAATAGCCGTGTCAACAATTTCCTGAGCTGACTGATCAATAAGCCTGTGATCAAATGCTTTTAATTTTATACGTATTTTTTGCATTGTATTAGAATACCTATTTTTTTATTCTATGATTTCGTGTATAACTCCAGCCCCGACAGTTCGACCGCCCTCTCGAATCGCAAAGCGTAGCTCTTTTTCCATCGCTACAGGCACAATCAATTCAACCTGCATTTCAACATTATCCCCAGGCATACACATTTCAACACCTTCAGGTAGAGTCGCCGTCCCGGTTACATCCGTCGTTCTAAAGTAAAACTGCGGTCTATACCCTTTAAAGAAAGGTGTGTGGCGCCCCCCTTCTTCCTTGGTTAAAATATAAGCCTTGGCCTTAAATTTTGTATGCGGTGTAATAGAGCCTTTGACCGCTAAAACTTGTCCCCGCTCAATGTCTTCTTTATTAACCCCTCGTAAAAGAAGACCGACATTATCCCCTGCCTGGCCTTCATCCATTTCTTTACGAAACATTTCTACACCGGTTACAACCGTTTTTCCAATTTCTTCCTTCATTCCCACAATTTCAACTTCTTCCCCAACTTTTATCTTTCCGCGCTCAATCCGACCTGTTGCAACGGTTCCACGACCTGAAATAGAAAAGACATCTTCAATAGCCATTGAGAACGGTTTATCCAATTCTCTGAGTGGCTCAGAAATAAAGTCATCTACCGCTTTCATTAAATCCAGAATGGGCTGAGTTTTTTCCGCGTCATCAGGATTTTCTAAAGACTGCAAAGCACTTCCCATAATAATCGGAGTATTATCTCCATCATATTTATATTTAGAAAGTAACTCTCTCAACTCCATTTCAACAAGCTCAAGAAGCTCTTTATCTTCAACTTGATCACACTTATTAAGAAAAACAACCATAGAAGGAACATTGACCTGACGAGCCAAAAGAATATGCTCTTTTGTCTGAGGCATGGCCCCATCAGCAGCTGACACAACTAAAATTGCCCCATCCATTTGAGCCGCCCCTGTAATCATATTTTTAATATAGTCAGCATGTCCCGGACAATCAATGTGAGCATAGTGACGCTTTTCTGTTTCATATTCAAGATGAGCAATATTAATGGTTACCCCTCGCTCCTTTTCTTCCGGAGCATTATCGATGGAAGAATAATCACGCATCTCTGCCAAACCCTTCTTCGCTAAAATGGTCGTAATCGCCGCACTTAAAGTTGTTTTTCCATGGTCAACGTGACCAATAGTTCCAATATTCATATGTGGTTTATTTCTTACAAATTTTTCTTTAGCCATTAGATTGCCCCCATGTTATAAATTTTAAACTTTATTTTTTACCTGTAGGCCCTTCACGAGTCCCAACAATTTTATCTGTGACATATTGTGGAACAACATCATAAAAAGACGGTTCCATAGTAAAAGAAGCCCGCCCTTGAGATAAAGACCGTATCGCGTTAACATAATTAAACATTTCCGCTAAAGGAACTTCACAACGGGTTGTTTTCAAATTTGCGAGAGTCCCAAGACTAACAATACGCGCCCGTCGTGTATTAATATCACCCATAACCGCTCCCATAAATTCCTCAGGAGAGACCAGCTCCACATCCATAATAGGCTCCAATAGGACTGATTTTCCTTTGACTAAACACTGCTTAAGAGCCGCCTTAGCCGCCAATTGAAACGCTAATTCACTGGAGTCAACATCGTGATAAGAACCATCAACCAATATAATTTTAAAATCAGTTACAGGATAGCCGGCAATCACGCCACTTGTTGCCGCGGCCCTGATCCCTTTTTCAACAGGAGAAATAAACTCCCTGGGAATCGCCCCCCCCTTGATTTTATTTTCAAAAATTATACCCTCACCCTTCTCTACTTTCTCAATATTTACAACCACATGACCATACTGCCCTTTTCCACCTGTCTGCGTAATAAACTTTCCTTCAACCTTCTCTACGGGCTGAGTAATCGTTTCTTTATAAGCAACCTCCGGACGACCAACGGTTGTTTCTAAATTAAATTCGCGCTTCATGCGATCAATAATAATTTCTAAATGTAATTCTCCCATTCCGGAAATGATCGTTTGGGATGTTTCCGGATCATAATTGACACGTAATGAAGGATCCTCGTCAAGAAATTTCCTTAAAGTAAGGCCTAATTTATCTGCGTCCGCCTTGGTATTTGGCTCAATAGACATAGAAACAACAGGCTCCGGAATTTTCATATTTTCAAGCAAAATTTTATTATTGGGATCACAAACTGTATTTCCTGACCGGGTCCCTTTCAACCCAACCAGCGCTATGATTTCACCAGCAGAAGCCTTGTCCACAATCTCTTGTTTATTGGAATGCATAACAACAATCTTTGCAACTCTTTCCTTTTTTTTCTCAGAAGAATTATAAACTTGCGAACCTGAAACAATTGTCCCTGAATAAATTCGTGTGTAAAACAGCTTCCCTACATAAGGATCCGTTGCCACCTTAAAAACCAGAGCACTCATTGGAGAATCAACCATTGCTTCTCTTGTTAGCTCTTCTTCAGTATTGTCAACATTAAAACCTTTAATCGGTGGGACATCAAGGGGAGAAGGAAGGTAATCAACAACCGCATCTAAAAGGAGCTGAACCCCTTTGTTTCTCAAAGCAGTTCCTGTTAAGACAGGAAGAAAGGCGCTTTTGCAAACGGCTCTTCGAATACCCGCCTTAATCTCTTCTTTCGAAATTTCCTTTTCTTCAAGAAATTTCTCCATAATTTCATCATCAGCATCAGCTAATCGCTCAAGCATTTCATGCCTGGCCAATTCAACCTGATCTTTAAATTCTTCCGGTACATCCCTAACCTCAATATTGTCACCCTTATCATCCATGTACACATAATATTTTTCTTCAATAATATCAATAAGACCCTTAAAATTTTCTTCAGTTCCATCCGGAATTTGAACAGCCGCCGCGTTAGCTCCAAACCTGTCTTTAATCTCGCCTAAAACCCGATCAAAACTTGCCCCTAAACGATCCAATTTGTTAATAAACGCGATTCGGGGAACTCCATAACGATCTGCCTGCCTCCACACTGTTTCTGTCTGAGACTGAACTCCGCTGGTAGCACAAAGAACAACAACGGCCCCATCTAAAACTTTTAAAGAGCGTTCTACTTCAATTGTAAAATCAACGTGACCGGGAGTATCAATAATATTAAACTTTTTACCCTTCCAGGAACAAGTCGTATTCGCAGAAGTAATCGTAATTCCTCGCTCCTGCTCTTGAGCCATCCAATCCATGGTGGCATTTCCCTCATCAACAGTCCCCATTTTATGGATAACTCCGGTATAATACAAGACTCTCTCTGTAGTCGTTGTTTTACCGGCGTCAATATGCGCTATAATACCTATATTCCTATAATCTTTGAGTGGTGTTGACATGATTTCCCTTATAATATTTCAATGAACTACCATCTTAAATGCGCAAACGCTTTATTAGAATCAGCCATTTTATGCGTATCATCCCGCCGCTTAACAGCAGCCCCTTCTCCTTTATAGGCAGAAACTAACTCATCAGCAAGTTTTCGCTTCATCGATCTGCCCTTTTTCTTACGCGCAAAATCTCTAATCCAACGCATGGCTAATGAATTTCCGCGCCCCCCCTGAACTTCAACAGGAACCTGATATGTTGAACCTCCTATCCGCCTTGATTTTACCATAACTCTCGGACGGACATTTTCAATAGCCTTGGTGAAAACCTTCAAAATACTATCTTCCTGAGTCTTCTCTTCTAAGATATCAAAAGCTCCATAAACTATATTTTCAGCTACTGTCTTTTTTCCTTCTCTCATAACATTATTGATAAATTTAGCTACAAGCCGACTACTATATTTTGGATCGGAAACGGCTTCTCTTTTTTCAGCTCTACGCCTTCTCATAATTATTTATTTCCCTCTTTTTTTGCCCCATACTTGGATCGGGATTTTTTTCGTTTACTCACACCTGCCGTATCCAGGGTCCCACGAACGATGTGATACCGCACACCCGGTAAATCTTTTACACGACCACCCCGGACCAAAACAATGGAATGTTCCTGCAAATTATGACCCTCTCCCGGAATATAGGAGGTCACTTCAAATTTATTCGATAATCGAACACGCGCAATTTTACGCAATGCCGAATTAGGCTTTTTTGGCGTCATTGTTTTTACTTGTAAACAAACTCCTCGCCGAAATGGACAATTTACTAACGCGGGAGACTTCGTTTTCTTACTCTTCTGCGTTCTTTGTTTTCTGATCAGTTGTTGTATTGTCGGCATATTTCACCACTTCCACTTTATTATATTCTTTTAATCCCGTCCCCGCGGGAATCAAATGCCCGACGATAACGTTCTCTTTCAACCCTTGAAGGAGATCAATTCTACCAGACGATGCGGCATCTGTCAAGACCCTTGTTGTTTCTTGAAAACTGGCGGAAGATATAAAACTCTCCGTCGTGAGCGACACCTTTGTAATCCCTAAAAGTAACGGGGTTGCCTGAGCAGGCTTTCCTTTTTTCTTTAATACTTCATCATTTTCTTTTTTAAAGGTAACGCGATTAACTTGTTCTCCTATCAAAAATTTTGTATCTCCAGAATCTTCAATTTTAACTTTTTTTAACATTTGCGAAATAATCAATTCAATATGCTTATCATTAATACGAACCCCCTGGAGACGATAAACTTCCTGAACTTCATTGAGCAAATATTCCTGAAGAACTTTGTCTCCACAAACTTTTAAAATATCATGAGGAACAACAGGGCCATCCGTCAACTGCAGACCGGCAAAAACCCGATCTCCCTTATAAACATTAGGGTGTTTTCCATGAGGAATTGTATATTCTACCATCATTCCCGTCGAACTTTTAACAATAATTGTCCGACGCCCTTTTTTATCTTCTCCAAATTCCACATGCCCGTCAATCTCACTAATAACCGCCGGATCTTTTGGTTTACGCGCCTCGAATAATTCTGCTACACGAGGAAGCCCTCCTGTAATATCTCTTGTTTTTCCTGCCCCTCGAGGAATTTTTGCAATCAAATCACCTGCATTAATTACCTGCTTATCATCAACGAGAATGTGCGCCCCAATGGGAATAGAATAAATACCCACAACCTCACCCTTATCATCCGTAATAATAATTTGAGGGTGATATTCCTGCTTGTGCTCAACGACAACGCGTTCCGTAACCCCGGTTACAGGATTACTTTCTTCCTGGACAGTAACATTGGAAATAATATCTTCAGAAGTGACCACCCCTTTTACCTCAGTAATAATCGGCACGGTATAAGGATCCCATGTAACAAAAACCGTCTCTTTTGTAACAGGGGCTTCATCAGAAAATTGAATGATGGCTCCCTGTGGTAGTTGATACCGCTCAAATTCCCGTCCGAATTCATTATTAATACTGATAGAACCATTGCGATTTAAAACAATAAAATCATTGCCCTTAGCAACCACGCGCAACTGATGATATTTCAGAGTTCCGGTATTTTTAGCCTTATAAAAGGACTGCTCAATGGAACGGCTGGCTGTTCCCCCAATATGAAATGTTCGCATGGTTAACTGCGTTCCAGGCTCCCCGATACTTTGCGCGGCAATAGTTCCAACGGCCTCGCCAATTTCAACAAGGCGTTGCGTTGCCAAATTACGCCCATAACATTTTATACAAAGCCCCCGCTCAGATTCGCATGTTAACACGCTGCGAATACGAACCTTTTCAATGCCTAAATGCTCAATGAACGCGGCTTTTTCTTCAGTAATGACTTCCCCAGCTTCTACCACACGCTGATCCGTAACAATATCAACAACACTATCCAAAGCTATCCGTCCAGTGATACGCTCTTTTAAACTGACCACAAGCTCATCCGCTTCAATAATCGCGGCCACTGTAATCCCATTAAGCGTTCCACAGTCAGCCCCTGTAACAACCATTTCCTGTGCGACATCCACAAGACGACGGGTTAAATAACCCGCGTCAGCCGTCTTTAAAGCGGTATCCGCAAGGCCTTTACGCGCCCCATGTGTTGAAATAAAATATTCTAAGACTGTTAACCCTTCCCGAAAACTTGCCGTAATAGGATTCTCAATAATTTCGCCCGAAGGCTTTGCCATTAACCCACGCATCCCGGAAAGCTGGCGAATCTGAAGACGAGACCCTCGAGCCCCTGAATCCGCCATAATAAAAACAGGATTAAACCCATCCATTTGCGTAAAAACCAAATCCGATATTGACTCTGTTGTATGCGTCCAAATATCAATAATTTTATTGTAGCGTTCACGCCCTGTAATGATTCCTTTCCGATACTGATCCTCAACCTTTGCTACCTCTTGATTGGAATGCTTGAGAATACCAGGCTTTTCTTTAGGGATAGTCATATCCGCAATACTAATAGAAATCCCTGCTTTTGTCGCATGGTTAAAACCAAATTCTTTGAGTTTATCCAAAAGGACAATGGTTTCGCCTTGCCCAAAACGTTTATAGCAATCTGAAATAACCGACCCTATTTTCTTTTTGTCTAAAAGTTCATTGACGAACCCAAATTTTTTTGGCAACAAATCATTAAAGAGGACTCGACCAACTATTGTTTCTATGATAATTGCTTTATTTTGCGATTCCTCCTCTTTTCCCTCTAAAACTGCCTCTTGAGTAATGATAAGTGACGGCTTTTCTTCACCCCAAACAGGACGATCTAACCTTAGTTTTATCCTTTGATGCACATCCATGAACCCATCATTAAACGCAGCCATAACCTCTTCCCGCATAGAGAATATTCTTTTTTCATTGTCCACATCTCCAGGATTTTCTTTTGTAACATAATAAAGCCCCAAAACAACATCTTGAGAAGGGGAAATAACGGGTCGGCCATCTGCCGGTGAAAATAAATTGTTAATTGATAAAAGCTCTAACCTACACTCTATTTGAGCCTCTAAAGAAAGCGGGACATGCACAGCCATCTGATCTCCATCAAAATCAGCATTAAAAGCAGCACACACCAGCGGATGTAATTTAATAGCCTTGCCTTCAACCAAAACCGGATAAAAAGCCTGAACACTCAACCTATGCAATGTTGGGGCACGGTTAAGCATAATCGGATGATCCCGAATAACTTCATCAAGAATATCCCAAACCTCAATTTTAGCCCTCTCTACCATTCGTTTCGCACCCTTAATCGTATGAACAAAACCTTTTTCGCGCAACTTACGAATAATAAAAGGTTCAAAAAGTTCAAGCGCCATTTTTTTCGGAAGACCACACTGATGCAGTTTTAAATCAGGACCAACAACAATAACCGAACGACCCGAATAGTCTACACGCTTTCCAAGAAGATTCATACGAAATCTTCCCTGCTTCCCCTTCAACATATCCGATAAAGACTTTAACGGACGATTTCCGGAACCTAAAACAGGACGTCCATGGCGCCCATTATCGAGAAGAGCGTCAACAGCTTCCTGAAGCATACGCTTTTCATTACGACAAATAATTTCAGGGGCCTTTAAATCCATTAATTTTTGCAATCGATTATTTCTATTAATGACCCGACGATATAAATCATTTAAATCTGAAGTCGCGAATCTCCCCCCTTCCAGAGGAACAAGAGGGCGTAAATCCGGAGGAATCACAGGGAGAACATCCAGAACCATCCATTCAGCCAAATTTTCTGAATTTCTAAAATCATCAACAATCTTTAATGTTTTCGCGATTTTTTTAGCATTTGTTCCTGTTGGGTTAGATTTTTCTAAATCTTTACGCAATTTGTTACACAAAGCACTAAGATCCAGATCTCTGAGAAGATCTTTGACCGCCTCAGCCCCTATTTTAACCCTAAAATCCGCGCCATATTTTACCAACGCCTCCTGATACTGATCTTCTGATAAAAACTGTTTTTTCTTCAGGGGAGTATCTCCGGGATCAATGACAATATATTCTTCGTAATAAATAAGTTTTTCTAAATCACGTAAAGTAATTTGTAACAATGCCGACAAACGGCTGGGGACAGCCTTATAAAACCAAATGTGTGTAACAGAACAAGCCAACTCAATGTGCGCCATACGATCACGACGAACAGAAGATCGCATAATCGTTACCCCGCAACGGTCACACGTAATTCCTTTAAATTTAATCCCTTTATATTTTCCACAATTACATTCCCAATCACGAACAGGACCAAAAATTTTTTCACAAAAAAGTCCTCCCTTTTCAGGTTTTAAAGTTCGATAATTTAGCGTTTCAGCCTTTTTAATAACCCCCTGAGACCATGAACGAATAACCTCTGGAGAGGCTATTTGAATAGTAATTCTATCTCGATTTTGGATATTTTTTTCTTTATTTAACATATGACTTTTCTCCTTCGTTAACACGAAGATTCCTGGAAACTATTTTAGTTTAGATTTTGGATTTTCTTTTGATTTCTCCAAAGATCCGCTTCCTTTATCAGGGTCCGCTTTGATCATTTTAATATCCAGGCATAAACCTTGAAGCTCCTTAACTAAAACATTAAATGACTCCGGGACACCCGGCACCAATTTCTGCTGCCCTTTAACAATCGCCTCATACATTCGACTTCTTCCAGCAACATCATCACTTTTTACCGTCAACATCTCTTGCAACGTATAGGCCGCTCCATATGCTTCCAAAGCCCAAACCTCCATTTCACCAAAACGCTGCCCTCCGAAATGAGCCTTACCGCCTAAAGGCTGCTGCGTAACCAATGAATAAGGACCGATTGACCGCGCGTGAATTTTTTCATCAACAAGATGATTCAATTTCAACATATAAATAATCCCAACCGTAACCTTTTGATCAAACCTCAATCCCGTATGTCCATCATATAACACCATCTTCCCGTCTTTTGAAAATCCGGACTCTTCCAGACAATCCTGAATTTCTTTTTCACTTGCCCCATTAAATACCGGCGTTTCCGCGTAAAACCCTAAAGCCTTTGCCGCCCAACCCAAATGCGTCTCTAAAAGCTGTCCAACATTCATACGCGATGGGACACCTAAAGGGTTTAAAACAATATCCACTGCGGTCCCATCTTCTAAAAATGGCATATCAGACTCCGGCAAAATCCGTGAAACAATTCCTTTATTGCCATGACGTCCTGCCATTTTATCTCCCGCAGAAAGCTTACGCTTGGTTGCAACATAGACAATAACCCTTTTAAGAACTCCCGCGGGAAGCTCGTCTCCTCGTTTTACGCGCTCAATTTCATGAATTTCTTCTTCTATTAATTCAGCAATTTTGTCATTATAAAAATGAAGCGTCTCCCATTCTTCTGAATCTTCATCAAGGTCATCTAATTTAACCTGACTTAATTTTTTTGCACTAATTCCAAGAAACTTACACAATTTTTTCTCTTTTTCCTCTTCGGCAAATTGTATCTCCTGCTTAAAATATTCTTTAATTTTTTCTATAGCCTCAGCTTCTTTTATCTTGTCCGCTTTAGCTTTCCGCCCTCTCTCATTTCGCTGAAAAACCTCGATATTGACCACTACACCCTGAATCCCAGGAGATAAAGTCAAAGAAGTATCCCTAATATCAGCCGCTTTTTCTCCAAAAATGGCCCTTAATAATCTTTCTTCGGGCGAAAGCTCCTTTTCACTTTTAGGAGTCACTTTCCCCACCAAAATGTCTCCTGATTTAACTTCAGCTCCAATACGTACAATACCATCTTCGCTTAAATTAACCAGGGCCTCTTCACCGACATTTGGAATATCTCGTGTAATTTCTTCATTTCCCAATCTGGTTTCCCTGCACTCCACTTCAAATTTCTCAACGTGAATGGATGTGAACACATCATCCCTGACGATCCGTTCATTAATCAAAATAGCATCCTCAAAGTTATACCCTCTCCATGGCATAAAAGCAACCACAGCATTACGACCTAACGCTAAACGTCCATTTTTTGCTCCAATACCGTCCGCAATAACCTGTCCCTTAGATACCTTATCACCCACTTGTACTAGCGGCGGCTGATGAATACATGTATTAGCGTTAGTTCTCTGGAAATTTTTAAGAGAATACACCGTCTTCCCAACAACAATTTCTCTGGCATCAGCCTTTGTTACCGTTCCCGATTCTCTGGCAAGAATAACAACACCGGAATCCCTGACAACCTTTCCCTCCATACCCGTTCCTACATAGGGGACTTCAGGAACCATTAATGGCACTGCCTGACGTTGCATATTTGATCCCATCAAAGCCCGATTCGCGTCATCGTGCTCTAAAAAAGGAATCAATGACGCTGCCACAGACACCACCTGTAAAGGGGAAACGTCCATATAAGCTATGTCTTTCGCGCCTGCTTTAGGAAAATCTGTTTTATAACGACACGCGATAGCATCTTCTTTAAAATTACCCGAATCATCAACAACGGCGTTAGCTTGCGCAATATATTCATTTTGATCTTTATCCGCCGTAAGATATTCAATTTTTTTAGTTAACCGTCCTTCGGAAACCTTACGGTAAGGGGTTTCAATAAACCCCAATGGATTAACACGCGCGCATGTTGTCAAGGAGGCAATAAGCCCAATATTCGGCCCTTCCGGTGTTTCGATAGGACAGACGCGCCCGTAATGTGTTGGATGAACATCACGAACCTCAAAACCTGCCCGCTCACGTGAAAGCCCTCCCGGACCTAAAGCACTTAAACGGCGTTTATGGGTCATCTCCGATAAAGGATTTACCTGGTCCATAAATTGAGACAACTGACTTCTGGCAAAAAAATCCTGAATTTGATTGGAAAAAAGACGAGAATTAATTAAATGATGCGCTGTTAGATTTTCAAAACTACTCATAACGACCAAACGCTCTTTAATCGAACGCTCAAGACGAGAAAGTCCAACACGAACCTGATTTTGAACCAATTCCCCAACTGTTTTAATGCGCCTGTTTCCAAGATGGTCAATATCATCGGTCTCTCCAACTCCTTCACGCAAACCAAGAAGATAACGAATAACCTCAACAACAGTAGCAATACCCAAAACTCTGTTATCCAACGACACATCCATCTTCAATTTTCGATTAATAATATGTCTTCCAACCTTACTCAAATCATAGCGTTTCGGCTCAAAAAATAAACGATAAAAAAGAGCGTCAGCCACTTCAACCGTTGCAGGCTCTGTGGGCCTCATTTTACGATAAAAATCTAAAAGCGCGCTTTCTTTATCCTCTGTATGATCCTTTTCAAGGGTAGGCTGGAGTTTTTCAAAATCATCTCCCATCATTTGTTTAATATCTTCGTCAGTAGATAATCCCATTATTCTCAAAATTTGAGTTGCCGGAAAATTTCTTCTGCGATCAACATAAGCTAATAACACATTGTTTAAATCATATTTAATCTCAAACCAGGCCCCTCTGGATGGAATAAGTCTTCCATGATAAAGGCTTTTTCCTGTTGGATGAAGCTCTTCTTCAAAAGATGCCCCTGGTGGTCGCTGAATTTGTGAAACAACAACCCTTTCATCTCCATTGATAATAAATGTTCCCGTTTCCGTCATTAAAGGAAAATCACCAAAATAAACTTCCTGCTCTTTAATATCAATCGGAGTAATCAAACGAAGCCTAACCTTTAGAGACGCGGCATAATTCATTCCCCTTCGTTTACACTCCAACGAAGAATATTTTTCTTTATCTAAAGTGTAGCTCATATACTCAAGTTTAATCTGTCCATCATAGCTTTCTAAAGGAAAAACTTCCCGAAAAACCTCTTCTAATCCATTATCCTCGCGCTTTTCTGGAGAAATATACCGCTGAAGAAAACCCGCATAAGCCACTTTCTGAATATCCAGTAACGAAGGCAACTCAAAAACATCTTTAAATTTACTAAAATTCTTAATTTTAATATTTTCCATAATTTTATTTTGGTGGCATTAGTTCGTGGGGACAGGCTCTAAACCTACTTTTACTGTGTTCACAAAATAATTTTATTATAGGATAACGGCAGGTTTAAACCTGCCCCTACAATAAAAATCTATTCTTGCCCCGTTAATAGTTACAAAATTTTTATTTTATTTCAACCTTAGCCCCTGCAGCTTCTAATTTCTTTTTAAGCTCCTCAGCATCTTCTTTTGAAACCCCTTCTTTAACGGCCTTAGGCGCGGATTCAACAAGATCTTTTGCCTCTTTTAAACCTAAACTTGTTGCCGCACGAACCTCTTTGATAACAGCAATTTTTTGGGCTCCCATTTCCGCTAAAATAACATCAAATTCGGTTTTTTCTTCTTCAGCAACAACGGCTCCTCCAGCAGCCCCGGCAGGCATCATCATCCCTGCAGCCATTGGTGCCGCAGCCTGAATGCCTAATCTGTCTTCTAAACCTTTAACCAATTCAGAAAGCTCAAGTGCTGTCAATCCTTCAATAGTCTTGGCAACCTCCTCTAATTTTGAAGAAAGAACAACCGCTTCTTTTTTTTCTTCAGTTTCAGTCACTGTATTTTCGGACATTTTACTTCCCTCCCTTTTTTTCGCCGTAATGGAAAAATATAAAATTTTCCTGTCGGCAATAAAAATCGCAAAATTATTACTTGGCGATTTTCTCGCTTAATTGACTCAATATAGATAATAAATCTCTTGATTTTGCATTTAGTGCCCCGGCTAATCGCGTCAACGGGGCCTGAATGGTTGACAAAAGCATAGACAATAAAATTTCCCGTGAAGGTAACTCAGATAGTTTCTTAACATCTAACGCATCTAAAACCTCTCCTTCTAAAGCACCCCCTTGAATTTTCACACATTCACAATTTTCTTCAAATTCAACGATAGCTTTGGCAACCTCAGAAGCCTCTGCATCAGTACAAATAATGGCCGTCTGACCCGTTACTTTTTCTGCAAGAGAAGCATATTCTAAATCTTTTAACGCAATTTGAGCAATAGCATTTTTTGAAACACACACAGAAGCTCCAAGAGCCTTTAATTTTTTACGAAAATCACTGATTTTAACTCCTGAAACCTGCGAATAACTTAAAAGAAAAACACTATTATTCGCGTTCACATCAGATTTAACCCGATCAACTAAAGTTTCTCGAAATATTTGCCCGACTCTTTTCATAATGCCAACCTCAATCCAGGACCCATCGTTGTTGTTAAAGATAAATTTTTTACCAAATTTCCCTTAACAGCAATCGGCTTAGCCTGATTAATTGCCTCAACAACATGCTTAATATTTTCCAGCAACTTTTCTTTTGAAAAAGACCGTTTTCCAACTCCCAAATGCAACCCCCCTTGCTTATCAGACCTAAACTCAATTTTTCCTCCCTTTATTTCTTTAATAGCGCGCGCCACGTCTGTTGTAACTGTTCCCGCCTTTGGTGTTGGCATCAAGCCTCTTGGCCCCAAAACACGACCTAGCTTACTTAAATCCCTCATCATATCCGGCGAAGCAATAACGACATCAAACCCTAAAAAACCTTTAGAAACCTTATCAACAAGCTCTTGCGCTCCCACAAAATCAGCTCCCGCCTCTTTGGCTTTAGCCTCCATTTCTCCCTTACAAAAAACAGCAATTCGCACACTTTTTCCCGTTCCATTAGGGAGAACAACTGTCCCTCTCAACATTTGATCGGAATTTTTAGGATTAATATTAAGCAAAAAATGCAACTCCACAGTCTCATCAAACTTAACTTTTGGAAATTTCTCAATACCACCTAGAGCCTCTTCTAAAGAATACGCTTTTTCAGGATCAACAATTTTTACGGCCTGCTTCATTCTTTTACTTATTTTTACCATTTTAACCAGCCACCTCAATGCCCATACTTCTGGCAGTTCCCTTAATAGTTTTAACAGCCTGATTTAAATCCCCTGTATTTAAATCTTCCATCTTTGTCTTGGCAATTTCTTCAATTTGCTTATTTGTAATCGTCGCGATTTTTTCTTTTCCGGCTTCACCGGAAGCCTTTGCCAAATTCGCTGTTTTTTTAAGCAAAACAGCACTCGGCGGTGTTTTAATAATGAAATCAAACGATTTATCTTTATATACACTGATTACAGCCGGAAGAATAAGACCTTCTCTTCCTTTTGTCTTCTCGTTAAAAGCCTTACAAAATCCCATAATGTTAACCCCATGCTGACCTAAAGCAGGACCAACAGGTGGCGCGGGATTTGCCTGCCCCGCAGGAACATATAATTTTATTTGTGCGACGACTTCTTTTGCCATTCGTGTAAATCCTTTTTATATTTTTTCTACTTGCCAGTACTCTAATTCAACCAATGTTGAACGACCAAAAATAGAAACACTCACTTTTAATTTTCCACGCTCAGGATAAAGTTCCATCACCGTTCCATTAAAATTGGCAAATGGCCCCTGAGAAATACGTATAGATTCTCCGACATCAAAAATAATTTTTGGAGTCGGTTTAGTCTCAGTATCTTCTGTTCGTTGTAATATTGAGTTAACTTCCTCTTCAGAAATAGACGCGGGTTTTCTTCCAGGACCTATAAAGCCAGTAATTCCTGGAGTGCTTTTGACGAGATACCAGCTCTCCTTAGTCATATTCATTTTAATTATAATATAACCAGGAAAAAATTTTCGTTCTGTAATACGTTTTTTCCCCCCACGAACCTCTGAAACCTGCTCTGTTGGAACAACAATCTCTTCAATAAAACCTTTTAATGTTGTTGTAGCAATTCTTTTCTCCAACCCTGCCTTGGCTTTTTCTTCAGAACCAGTTTGCGTGTGGATAACGTACCACTTCATTTCATCCATAATCTTACCTAATTATTAACCCTAAAATTTTTGAAAGAGCAAAATCTGTACTTCCAATAAAAATCCCAAGCAACATCGAGCTTATAAGCACAACCCATGTTGCGTCTATAACATCCTGACGAGTTGACCATGAAACTTTTTTAATTTCTACAACAACTTCTGAAAAAAAATTTTTTGTTTTTCCAAACATTTTTAATTATGAGTTGCCCATAAATCTTTTAGACAATCTCTTAAATCCACAGGCCTGGTAGGATTCGAACCTACAACCCACGGTTTTGGAGACCGTTGCTCTGCCAATTAGAGCTACAGGCCTAAAAATTAGGCCCTGTTTCTATTATTTCTTCATCTCCCGATGAAGAATATGTTTTCGACAAAATCGACAATATTTTTTTAACTCTATCCGTTCAGGCTTCTTTTTTTTATCTTTTGTCCCGGTATAATTAATACGATTACATTCTGTACATTGAAATTGGATAGGTTCACGCATTTTTTTAATATCCACCTAAAAGAATTACTTTACTATAAAAATACCTTTAACTAAATTTTTAAAAGCCCCCGACCGGACTTGAACCGGAGACCTCGTCCTTACCAAGGACGTGCTCTACCAACTGAGCTACAGGGGCACAGCTTTTTTTATTAAAATACATATAATGGTAGTGCACAAGAAGGTTGAATTATATAGAATGTTTTAGCTTTGTCAAGAATTTTATTTTTTATTTTTTAAAAAAAATAAAATTTCATTAATTAACTCAAATTATTATACTTACAATCTAAAAAAAATTAAACTAATCTTAAAAATCGCCTTTTTCCAACCTTCAGAATGCCTGTTTTTAATTTCCATGCCTCATCATCAATTTTCTGTCCATCATGACTAACCGCGCCCTGCTTTAATAAACGACGCGCTTCTTTTTTGGATGGGACACAATCGGTAAAAACTAAAATAGTTACGATATTTTCTTTAACATCTTTTTTTAATATATAATCTCGGATGTCTTCCGGGGGTCTCCCTTGACTAAAAATATTTTCGAATTCTTTCTCTGCCGACGAGGCTTCTTCCTCACTATAAAATTGCGTAATAATATTTTTCGCTAATAATATCTTGGCCTCTTTTGGATGCATCCCCTTAACTTCTTCTGGATTCACATTCGTTAAGAGTTCAAAATATCGTCCCATTAACCCGTCGCTAATTGACATCAATTTTCCAAAAATTTCCTTAGGAACCTCATTAATTCCAATATAATTCCCTAATGACTTGCTCATCTTCTGAACCCCGTCCGTCCCTTCAAGAAGTGGGGTCATAATAACAATTTGAGATTCTTTTGATGGCACCCAGTTCTCCGCATCCTGCCCCCTCTTTAAATCAATTAAAATATTTTTCACCTCTCCAATAAACGTGTAATCCTCTCGTAAAGCCTCCTGTATTTGTCTCCCCATTAAAAGATTGAATTTTTGATCATTCCCCCCAAGTTCAATATCCGTTTGTAAAAAATAAGAATCAAATCCCTGAAGCAACGGATAAAGAAATTCCATAATACTAATTTCATTCCCGGAATCAAAGCGCTGTTTAAAATCATTACGTGCCAGCATCTGAGCCACCGTCGATCTTGCTGTTAAGGCCAACAGCGCGGAAGATTTTAAACGACGCAACCAATCTCCATTAAAAACAACATTGGTTTTATTTCTATCTAAAATTTTAAATGCCTGTTCAGTGTATGTTTTTGCATTGTCTCGAATATAAGCTGTATCAATAGACGGCCGCAACTTATTTCTTCCTGTTGGGTCACCCACAAGAGCGGTAAAATCTCCAACCAAAAAATCAATGTGATGTCCCAAATCCTGAAACTGCCTCAACTTACGCAATAAAACGACGTGACCTAAATGAATATCCGGTGCAGTGGGGTCGAATCCGGCCTTTATACGAAGAGGCCGCCCTTCTTTTTGACTACGAAGAAGCTTTTTTTCCAACACTTCCTTATTAAGGATTTCTGTAGTCCCTCGAGAAATACAATCTATAATATCTTTAGTGTTCATAATAAAAAAGACGTAAGAGAATTAAGGTTAAAACCCCGACCCTCTTACGTCTTTATATGTTAAATTCGCGTACTGACGCCGATTTTCATTTGCTCGACATCCACTTTAATAATTTTAACGCTTAATTTATCCCCTGCTTTAAGTGCCGTCGCCTGTTCTTTATCAATTTCTGAGGAATATACAAGCGCTTCGACATCATCTTCTAACCTCACAAAAACACCAAAATTAGAATTTAAAACAACTTCAGAATTTACTACAAAATCCACCTGATACTTCTCAGCAATTTGCGGCCACGGATTAGAAGTGACCTGTTTTAAACCCAAATTAATTTTTCGATTTTCCGAATCAATAGCCAAAATAAGAACATCTACCTCCTGCCCTTTCTGAAGAACATCCTGAGGATGATTGACTTTTTTTGTCCAGGACATGTCAGAAATATGAATCATCCCTTCAAGCCCTGTATCTAACTCTACAAAAGCCCCATAATCAGTAAACCCTCTCACCTTGCCCTTAACCTGAGAATTAACCACATAATTCTTTTCAACATCCAGCCAGGGATTTTTTTCCAGTTGCTTTGTACTCAACGAAATTCTTTTGGAATCCTGATCGACATTGATAATCTGCACTTCAATGGAATCCCCCACTTTAAACGTTTCCTGAGGATTAACTAATTTTTTCTGCCATGTAATCTCGGAAGAATGAAGAAGTCCTTCAATACCTTTTTCAATTTCAACAAATACTCCGTAAGGCATAACATTAACAACCTTTCCCGTTGTTGTACTTCCTGTAGGATACTTTTCATAAATATCAATCCACGGATTATCTGTTATTTGTTTAAGCCCTAATGACACTTTGGAGTTTTTCTTATCAAAATCTAAAACCTGAACATCAACTTTTTGTCCAACAGAAACAACTTCCGAAGGATGATTGATGCGCGTCCAACTCATGTCCGTAATATGCAAAAGACCGTCGACGCCCCCAAGATCGATAAACGCGCCAAAATCAGTAATTCCTTTAACAATTCCTGATCTTATTTGCTCCTTTTCTAATTCGTCCCAGAGCTTATCACGGCCTTTTTCTCTTTCTTTTTGAACGACTTCTCGTCGAGAAAGAATAAGATTACGTCTTGCCTTATTTAATTTCGCGACACGAAACGTATATTTCTGTGTCATGATTTCGCTTGGTGGCGTTCCTTTAAAAACAGATAAAGACATTGGCAGGAAAGCCTCGACCCCTTCGACATCTACAATAAAACCGCCCTTTACCTGCTTAACAATACGCCCATCAACATTGTCTCCTTCATTGATTGACTCTCCTAACTTCATCCATCCACGCAATTTTTCAGCTTTTGTACGAGAAAGAATAAGCCGCCCCTCCTCATCTTCAATGGACTCAATTAAAACATCAATTTCACTATTTACAGCCAAATCTTCGGTGTTACGAAACTCATCGACAGCCACGAATCCTTCAGACTTAAATCCAATATCAATAACTGCCTCCTTCTCGTTAAACGCTACAACTGTCCCCTTAACGATCTCTCCTTCCTTAATATCAACAAATGTTTCGTTGTACAACTTTTCCATTAATGAAAATTTTTCACTCATAACTCAACAACCTCTCTTTTTTTATTTTTCTCTCTTAAAAAAGGAACGGGCTGACCCGTTCCCTAACTAGAGGAGACGCCATTATCGCAAAATTTTTACATTTGTCAAATGAAATTATTAAGATGGCCGTTCCGCAGGGGGCACAGAGCGCTGTGCCCCTACTTCAGCGAAAGAATTGCGTTCATAACATCTTGGGCTATCTTTAAGGAAGGATTTTTTTTATCTTTGGTAAAAAACAACGGTTTTCCAAATCGAACAGTGATCGAGTGTCGCTTAGGCCATCTGGCACCCGGAGGAAGGACTTTTTCAGATCCGTCAATATAAACAGGAACGACAGGAAGGTTGCTTTTGGCAGCAATAAGCCCTATCCCTGCCTGTATTTTACGTTTACCTGGATCCAATGTCCGTGTTCCTTCGGGAAATAGCAAAATCGGCTCTTTCGATTTTAAACGCCTAAAAACTTCCTTAATAGCTCCTAAATCAGATACCCCACGCTTAATAGGAAAAGCGCCGACTTGACGAAAAAAAAATTTTTGCAACTTACTCCGAAACAATTCTTCCTTGGCTAAATAATTTAATCGCCGATAAAATCCTAAACCGATAATAAAAGGATCAAGATTGCTCACATGATTACTGGCTACTAAAAAAGCCCCTTTGGTTGGAATATTTTCTCTTCCAATAAACTTACATGGGCAAAATATCCAGGTGAAAATCTTCACGCAAAAGTGAGCCAACCAATAAATCATTCTATTTTAATAACTACTCATACACAATGTCATTGCGAGAAGGCATCCAGAATATTCAAACCGACGAGGCAATACTTTATTAACAAAAGATTGCTTCGTCGCCTTGATTTATTGTACGGCTCGCTCGCAATGACACGCATAAGTATTACCTATTTTAATAATTTTTTTCCACATTCAATTAACTGTTTTGCTTTTTTAAGTGATTTGGCTTCGGAATAAGCCCGCACTAACGGCTCTGTCCCGGAAGGTCTTAACATCAACCAGCTGCGGTCTTCACAAATCAACTTTACCCCATCAAAATCCTTCACTTCAACAACCTTTTTGCCAAGAAGCGTTTTGACCGCGGCTGTCCGTTTGGGATCAAATTTACCTTTTCTTAACTCCAGATCCGCACGTTCATAATAATAACGCCCAAACTCTTTTTCCATTTCCCGCAAAATCTGCTTAATATCTTTCTTCTGATAGACCATCATCTCTAAAAGAAGTAACCCTGCCAAATTTCCATCACGTTCCGGAATATAGTTTTGCACTCCCATTCCTCCGGCCTCTTCGCCTCCCGCAATAATTTTCTCAGAGACCATTAAATCAGAAATATATTTAAATCCAACAGGTGTTTCATACAGTTTAAGCTTCAGTTTTTTCGCGATATTATCAATAAGCTCTGTTCCACAAGTCGTCTTAACCACCCCTCCTGTACACCCTCGATTACGTACCAAGTGAAGGATTAATAACCCTAATATTTTTTGCGGACTAATAAATTCTCCGCCAGGGGCAATAGCCGCGATGCGATCAGCATCTCCATCTAAAACTAACCCTAAATCAAAATTTTCTTTTCTTAATTTTTGTAAAATGCCCGGCAAATATTCCACCACAGGCTCAGGCTTTACCCCGCCAAAAGAAGGATTGATATCCTCCCGCATATAGGAGAGTTGAATCCCGCTTCCTTTTAAAACATCTGCCAATATCCCCCCACCGCTTCCATGCATAACATCCTGAACAATTTTAAACCGGCTTTTTTTAATTTTCCCTAAATCAACATAGTTCTTCATAAACTTTAAATAGGCAACATTTAAATCCCGTATAATAATACACTTTTCTTTTTTAGCCTTCTCCACGTCCATCGTTTTTACAGCCGTCTTTTCCAGATATCCTTCTACTTTATCAGTGATATCATTTGAGGCTCCTCCCCCCTGAAACGTCTTGATTTTAATCCCATTAAATTTTGCGGGGTTATGGCTGGCCGTGATCATAATACCGGCCACCCCTTTAATGCCAACAACTCCATAACTTAAGGCAGGCGTGGGAACCATCTCTTTAGAGAGATAAACCTGAATTCCATTGGCGGCTAATACACAGCTTACAATTTCCGCGTATTCCTGGGACAAAAATCTGGCATCATACCCAACAGCCACCCGATTTTTTTTACCTGCTTTTGGTTTAAAATCTTTCTTTATCCATTCATTAATTGCCTGCGCGACAAGTGAAACATTCTTAAACGTAAAATTATCAGAAATAACACCTCGCCAGCCATCCGTTCCGAATTTAATCTCTTCCTGTATTTTTCTACTCATAATTAACTCCTTAGATACAATTTTTTCTTTTCTATATACCTTAAAACACCTTCCGGCAAAAAATACCTCACGCTCTTCCCCTGATTAATTCTTTTTCTGATTTCTGAGGAGGAAATATCCAATCCAGGCATTGGAATGGATTGTACTTTTATTTTTGAAGAAAATTTTTTATATCCGGGGCGGTAAACCATGGCAAAAATAACCTTGGTTAAAAGCTCCTCAATACATTTCCACGATGACAACGTCGCCAAACTATCCTCACCACCAATAAAAAAAAACTTTGTTTTTTTAGGGTATTGCTTGATTAAATAATTAACCGTCTCAATACTATATGATCTTGTTTTACTCTTAATTTCAAAATCTAAAACCTTAAAGCCTAAATTTCCTTTAATAGCCGCGCTTACCATATTAAAACGATCCTTAGCCGCGACAACATTTTTACTGCTTTTATGTGGGGGAAGATAAGAAGGAACAAAAATAACCCTGTCTAACTTTAATTTCTCCCACGCACTCTGGGCCGCGATTAAATGCCCGATATGAACAGGATTAAAAGTTCCTCCGAATATACCAATACGCACAAGTTAACCCTCGCTCTAGCTCGGAACTTGTCCAAAGGGGCTCTTGCCCCTATGGAGACTCCGCTTCTGGCGG
>CAZIRV010000024.1:15025-22561 GCA_964541845.1 uncultured Planctomycetales bacterium | reverse complement strand
TAAACAGTGTTTGAAATTTTTTCTTAAATACTATTTTTCAGTGCCCCCTATTTAACGTAATTGGTAATAACCAGTACACATTTAATGGAATTGGTATTTTTTACAACTCCTAAGGAATCGTTCAAAAATAACCTCGACAATTATGAAATAGGTGTTGTCGGGTTGATATCTATAGTTGTCGAGGTTATTTTTGAGCTGATCCTAAGTGAAAAAAATGAATAAATGGTTAATTTTAGGATTTATTGGTCAGGCTTTATTTGGTGCCCGATTTTTGATTCAATGGATTTGTTCAGAAATAAAAAAGGAAAGCCATGTTCCCATCGCTTTTTGGTATTGCAGCATTTTTGGTGGCGCGATTTTGCTCGTTTATGCTATCTTTCGAAAAGATCCGGTTTTTATTCTGGGACAATCGACAGGAATCGTCGTTTACGTCCGGAATTTAAGGTTAATTTATAAAAAAAAAGGGAAGAGTTGAATTTTTATTCAAATAAATTATAATTAAATTGTGAATAGGGCATTTTTTGTTAAAATGGTAGTTTAACTAGTAGTGCAGTTCAAATGGACTGACGGTTTATATCCAAAGAAACTTATACCAAATTGAAAAACGACATCCGACAATCAGTATGAATTTAACTACCAGGAGGATCAATGAAAAAATTAGCAATATTTTTTGTTTTAACATTTGCTTTAGCGGGGTGCACAACAACACAAAAAGGGACAACAATCGGAACATTAACAGGAGCGACTATTGGTGGGATTATCGGTAATCAGTCCGGTAAAGGTGCTGGAGGCGCGGCCATTGGCGGTCTGGTTGGTGCTTTAGGAGGCTATGCTGTCGGTGACAAAATGAAAAAGAAATTTTGTCCGGTTGGAGGTAAGCAATATGATGAGTCTGTGAAGTTCTGTCCAATACATGGGGTAGAATTAAAATACAAAGAAAAGTAATATGAAAATACTTATTGTTGATGATTCCCGGATGGACCGGAAACTTTTAACGAGTTCCTTAACTAAATCCGGAATTGAAAATGAGGTATTACAGGCTATTGATGGGGAAGAAGGCCTGAAGATTCTGGGTGAGAATTATCAGGATATAGCCATTATTCTTCTGGATTGGCAGATGCCGAAACTGGACGGAATAGGATTTATGCAGGGGGTGGTTAATGCCCCTGAAGTTTCTTCTATCCCCATTGTGATGATTACAGCCTCTGGTTCTGAAGAAAGTAAGAAACTCGCGCACGATGTTAATCCTAAACTGGCAGGATATCTTGTTAAGCCGTATAAAAGAGAACAGCTTGTTGAAACTATTAAGCCGTACTTGAATTGATAACATGTTTCCATGTACAGGAATTTTAAAGTTAGTCATTCCTGAACATTTGGGGGAAGTTTGAAGGGGGTTGCAGGACCCCTTCTTTCAAGGGGTAATCGGCTCCGCCAGAAGCGGGGTCTCCAGGGGCTGAGCCCCTTTGGACAAGTCCCGAGCTAGAGCGGGGTTAACTTGTAAATTTATAAAGTGTTTATGAGCGCACCACTTTCTAATGATAAGTCTTTGGATCCCTTTTACGTTCAAGGTCTTCTTCTCGCTGAGGTCGTTAAACGTATTTTAAATCGTCGCGCCGGTATTCAGCTTTCCAAAATAAAATCTTCATTTGAAGTTAAGCCGATTACGGAATTCATGCAGCGTATGCGAGTTTCCAGCATTGAGAAATTTGATACCACTACGTACATCTCTACTATTAATTTTTATTCTAACGAAAAGAAAATGAAGACTCAGGATGCTCTTGGAGCATTAGTGCTTTATATTGAAGGGAAGTATGTCACGGAGCTTCTTAAAAAACTGAACTACCCTGTTGATGATGCCAGAGATGAAGAGACTTTAGAAGATGGTTGCGGGACGCTGTGTAATTTAATCGCTGGAAATTTTAAATCAGGGTTGACACAACTAGATTATATCGAGCTTCCTATGTCTCATTTTTTAAGTTTTCGGAATGAAATTTTAGATGGCGTTGCTTATGATTTCACAAAAGAACAAAAATATGAAATTAGTATTGAAATTGATGGGGTTAAGCGAATTATGGTTGATTTAGCTATGGGTGATATTCCAAAAATAAAATCAAAGGAGTAATTTTTTATGAAGAATAAAAAAATAACAACAGTTGTCATTATCATAGTCTGCGTAGTGCTTGTTTATGGTGCTAAAATTTTTTTACAGCCTTCTGAGAAAGAAGCTGGTAGCACGCAGTCTTTTCGTGTTAAAGGAGAACTATTGGCTCCCATTCAGATTACGGAGTTTATTGATTTTGAATGTCCGGCCTGCGCTGCCGGAGCAAAATATTTAAAAAAATTAATGAAAGAAAATCCTTCTGCGATTCAATTAGAATTGAAATATTATCCTTTAAGAATGCATAAACATGGTTTAATCAGCGCGAAATATGCTGAATGTGCCGGACAGCAAGGTCAATTTTGGGGGTTTCAGGACTCTTTAATAAAACGACAAAAATTATGGCATAAATTAGAAGACGCTAAACCAGCTTTTAATATTATCGCAAAAGATCTTAACTTAGATATTAAAGAACTTGAGGGGTGTTTGCAAAGTAAAGAAACAGACAAGGTCATTCAGAGAGACAGGGATGAGGGAAAGAGTATTGGCATCAGGAGTACGCCAACGTACTTTGTTAATGGAAAAATGGTAGTGGGAACAAAGTCTTTAAAACAGCTAGTAGAGAAGTTTTTGGCAGAAGGGGGATAGAGGTATGTATGTCATTTTTCGAATTTTTCTCGGCTGTTTTTTTATTATTTCCGGGTTTGAAAAATTGAGCACTCCTTATCAGAATTTTTTGTATGTTATCCAGAGTTATGATGTTTTGCCTGCGAGTTTAGAAATAGGTGTCGCGCGTATTATGCCGTGGGTTGAATTATTGCTGGGAGTTTTTTTAGCCTTGGGATTATGGTTGCGCATTATTTTTTCAGGAGTACTTATTTTGATTGTTAGCTTCATATTGATTGTTGGACAAGCCCTTATCAGGGATCTTCCTATAGATGAGTGTGGTTGTTTTGGAGAACTTATTTCCTTTCCTTTACACGTTGTTATTCTCATTGACAGCACTCTTTTATTATTGACAGGAATTTTGTTTCGCAATATAAGTCAAAGTAGGCAGTTCAGCGTAGATAAATATTTCGAATAGTGAACATTTTGAGAAAAATTATCGTCATTTTTGGGGTCATTATGACTTTATCTTCAACGTCTTTTAGTGAACCAAGGATTAAACATCCCAATGTCAGCGGACAGTTTTATGCTGCTGACCCTACGCAATTATCTAAAGAAATTGATCAATTTTTTCTAAAAGCAGACATTAAGCCTTACATTAATCATGTTGATATCGTCATCGCGCCTCATGCCGGATATGTATACAGTGGGGGGGTCGCGGCGTATGGTTTTAAAGCGGCCAGTCAGAATAAATATAAGACCATTATTATTTTGGCTCCAAGTCATTATGTGGGGTTTGATGGGATTTCTGTTGGAACCTATGATGGTTTTCAGACTCCTTTAGGGGTTGTTGAGGTAGATCAAGAGTTTACAAAAAAGTTGATTAAAATAAATAAAAAATTTAATTTTAAGCCAGAGGCATTTTCCCGCGAACATTCTTTGGAAGTCGAAATCCCGTTTTTACAAAAAACATTTAAAAACTTTAAAATTGTCCCAGTGATCATGGGCCAGCCTGATATTCAAACTTTAAAAGATTTTGCTTCAGGATTAAATCGAATGATTGGGGTACGCAAAGATGTATTGATTGTCGTAAGTACGGATTTATCCCATTATCATGGGGATACCGCAGCGCGCAAGATGGATAAACAAGCTATTGATGCGGTTAAGAATTTAGATATTGAAAAAATCTGGAAGGGATGTCGTTTAAGGACTATGGAGATGTGTGGATTCGTTCCGGTAACAGCGGCATTGATTTATGCGAAACAACGCAGATTAAAATCGGTAGATGTTCTTAAAATGGCTAATTCCGGAGATGTCAGCGGAGATAAGGATCGTGTTGTAGGGTATTCATCGATGGTGATTTATAATAAAGAAAAATTAGAAAATGAAGTAAGTTCTTTATCATTGCAACAGAAAAAACATCTTATTGAAATAGCAAAAAATACGATTACCGAGTATGTGACGACAGGAAAGATTTTCCAGGCAAAAGAGCCGGATTTACGTTTATCGGCAGTGGAAGGGGCCTTTGTAACGATTCATAAAAAAGGCCGTTTACGTGGTTGTATCGGAAATATTATAGGGCGCAGAGCACTCTATTTAACAGTGCGTGATATGGCGATTGCCGCTGCCAGTGAAGATTCTCGTTTTTCTCCGGTGAAAAAGGAAGAATTAAAGGATTTAGATATTGAGGTGTCTGTTTTATCAAAGCCTCGCGCAATAAATAATATTGATGAAATTGAATTAGGAGTTCATGGAGTCATTGTTAGTCAAGGGCCTTTTAATCAGGGAGTTTTTTTGCCGCAAGTCGCTAAAACAACAGGATGGAATAAGGAAGAGTTTTTATCTCAATTATGTGCCCAAAAAGCGCACCTGCCTTCTGATGCATGGAAAGATCCAAAAACAAAAATAGAGATCTTTACCGCGGATGTATTCTCCGAGAAAGATGTTTCAAAAAGTAATTAAAAATATTCCAGAAAATGCTGGAATAGATTTTAGAGGCTTGTTAGAATGAAGCTTAATCATAATAAGTATATAAAAGTAATATTTATATGTTATATAAAAAAAATAGATTTTTAATTTTTGGGCTCACCCTTTTGTTTTCATTCCAGTCTATGGCTCCCGCCTTTGCGCAGTTTTCCCTAGAAAGAGTGTCTTCTTTGCGTGGTGCAACAAATCAGCAAGAGTATATTTTTCAACTTAAGCAGACTATTCAAGCTTCCAGGAAAAATCTGAAAAAGTTTAATCAAGAGATTAATCAGCAAGTTATATTAAGGCGTAACCGTCGGAGAGAAGAAAAGGTCAATGTTTATCATCAACAGGCAACACGTCTTTTTGAAGAAGGTAAAGTCAAAGAATCTAAATTAGTCTGGGATCAAATTATTGAGATTACCAAGAATCCGGAAATGCAAGGATACGCGAGTGAGAGTATTCAGAAAATTATAAAAGAAGCCCCTCTTTTCAGTAAAAATAAAAGGAAAGGGAGAAAAGATGTTAATTTAAAAAAGAAGGCAAAGGTTAAGGATGTCTTAGCTTTATATCGAGAAGGGATAACCTTATTTAAACAAAAAAAATATGTGCAAGCTAAGGAAAATTTTACTCAAGTTGATAAAATTTTTGCTGATTATAAAGCTGTCAGAAGTTATTTGATCCTTATTAATCGGGAAATCAAAAATGATGATTCTTTGCTTGCAGGTAAAAGAGATAAAAAAAAGAGGAATATTGAGAAGAGAAAAAATTTACAGGAGGACAAAGATTTTTACACGCAAAAGCAGGCGTTACAGAAGAAATTAAAAAAAAGAGTTGAAGGGATGTATCAAAAAGCTGTTCAGTTTTATCGTATGAAAAAATATGAACACGCGCGTAAAAAATTTATAGAAGTAGAAGAAATTTTTCCTAGATATAAATCAGCAGCCCGCTATCTCTTTCGTATGGATGAAGATATCCAAAAAGAAAAAAAGTTTAAGAGGGAAAAACGACAAAGAGCTTATGATCGACAATTAAAAGAGTCGCGTTTGGCTAAAGAACGTGAAGAAAAACGTCAAAGACAGCAACGGGAAGCTGAGGAAAAAATACGTATTGAACGTTTAGTTGAAGAGGCTGATTTTATTTACAAATCAGCTCTTTCTTTATACACACGAAAGCTATTTTTGCAATCCAGAGAGAAATTTCTTAAAGTCCAACGTCTTTATCCAGAATATAAATCAACAGCCAAGTATTTAGCTCGGGTTGAAGAAAGTATTAAAAATGCTGAAGAGAACCGACAGAGAGAAGAGAAAGCGGTTCTGCAACGCCAGGTTAGAGAAAAAGAATTAGCCAAAGAACGTGAAATAGAGCGACAACGCTATAAGCGAGAGGCTGAAGATCGAGAACAAATTCGGAAGCTTAAAGCAGAAGCAGATTCCGCCTACAATTCAGCTTTTTTTCTTTATAAAAAAAAGTTTTATTTGCAGGCGCAAAAAAAATTTAGAGAGGTGCGAAAGTTTTATCCAGGATACCGATTTACGGATAATTATCTTGCGCGTATTGAACAAAGAATTGAGGAAAAAGAAAGGCATCGGTTAGAGGAGCAAAGGAGAAAAGATGCGCAACGTATAAAAGAAGAGATGGCGGCTAAGCAACGAGAAGAGAACATGAAGTTGGAACAAAAGAAACGAGAGAAAGAGATGGCAAAAAAACGTAAGGAAGAGCAAGCGATGCAGGAACGGAAGCGTAAACAGAATGAAGACGCGGCAGTAAAAAAACAAAAATTTGAGGAGGATAGACTGGAACGTAAACGAAGAAAGCGAGAGGAAATGTTAGCGAAAAAAGAGGCAGAACGGTTACGTAGAGCAGAGAAGAAAGAAAAGGAAGAAGAACTGGTCAAAAAACGAGAAGAAAGGCAGAAGCATGTGGAAGAAAATCGTAGGCAGAAAGAAGAGAGATTAGTTATTCAAAGAAAGAAGAAGCAGGAAAAAATTGCCTTAAGGGGAGAGAAAAGGTTCAAGGTTAATAAAAAAGAAGAAAGAAAAATAAAGAAAAAAAATCTTTTAAGTTTAGATGAAATAGCTATTCAGAACGCTATTGACAGCAGGCATCAGGAGTTGATTAGACAGGCAGAAGTGAGGTATAGCAGAGCATTGAGTTTTTATGATGAAGGCGATTTTGTAGAAGCAAAAAGAAAATTTATTGAGACTGAATCTGTTATTTCAGGATATAAATCAACCTTGGATTATTTAAGTCATATTGATGAAGATATTGCGCGTGCTCAAAAATACAGAAAAGGCGTTTATCCAGAAAAACAGCCTCTTGTAAGAACGCGAGTTCGAAAGTCTGCGCGGGCATGGAAGCCTGAAGTTTTTGAAGAAGGGCTTAAGGAAGAAATTACGAATCAGTTTTTGGAGGAAACAGCAGAATTATATCAAATGGCTGTGAAGCTTTATAAGACAGATAAATTTATACAGGCAAAGCAAAAATTTATGGAAGTTGAGTTGTTGATGAAGAATTATAAGTTAACACAGAAGTATTCTGATCGTATTGAAAAAGAATTAAAGCATCAGAAAAAAATTCAGAGGCGGGAATGGGAGCGTCAGCAAAGGTCTCTTAAACGAAAAGAACAAAAACGTTTAGCGCAAGAGATCAGAGAACGAGAGAGGGAACAGAAGTCACAAGAGGAGAAGGTAAGGAAAGAACAAAAACGTTTAGTGCGAGAGGCTAGAGAACGAGAGAGGGCGCAGAAATTACAAGAGCAGGAGAAGGCAAAGAAAGAACAAAAACGCTTAGCGCAAGAGGCCAGAGAACGAGAGAGGGAACAGAAGTCACAAGAGGAGAAGGCAAAGAAAGAACAAAAACGCTTA
>CAZIRV010000024.1:0-14925 GCA_964541845.1 uncultured Planctomycetales bacterium | reverse complement strand
GCGCAAGAGGTCAGAGAACAAGAGAGGGAACAGAAGTCACAAGAGGAGAAGGCAAAGAAAGAACAAAAACGCTTAGCGCAAGAGGTCAGAGAACAAGAGAGGGAACAGAAGTCACAAGAGGAGAAGGCAAGGAAAGAACAAAAACGCTTAGCGCAAGAGGTCAGAGAACAAGAGAGGGCGCAGAAGTTACAAGAGGAGAAAGCAAGGAAGAAACAGGAGCGATTAGTACGGAAAAAACAAAAAAAAGAGGAGAAAATAAAGCGGCAGGAAGAGAAAAAATTAAAAAAAGAAAAGCAAAAAGTCAGTAAGGAAAAAGAGAAAGAAAAGCGTTTGAAGCGAAAGAAAGAAAAAAAACAGGCGCGTTTAAAAAAACAGGTTAAAAATTTTATAAAAACAAAAGAGCAGTTGATTCAAATGGCAAAAAAAAGGCAGGAAAAAGAAGCTCCTCCTGTTTTTGTTAAAAAAATTTTTGTTGAAAAGGGAAAATTACTTTTAGCTTCGAATCATTTATCCAAAAATAAAATAAAGAAAAAATTGAAACAAAAGAAAAAAGAGGAACTAGCAAAGCAATATCAATATGAAGAAAGGGCTTTCGCATGGAACGCTAAGGAAGAACGTCAAGAACAGTTGAAGAAAAAGCAGATAAGAGAGTTTAAACGGATGTTAAAAGAAGAGGAATTAGTAGAAAAAAGAGCTAAAAAAGAATTCAGAAAAAGAGAGAATCAGCGATGGAGGGAGTTGCGTCAAAAGTTACGACAGGGAGAGACAGAAGAAAAACAAAAGCTATATGAACAAAAACGTCAGGATAAAAAACGGCGTAAGGACTTAAGGCAAGCTCTCCATAACAAAAAAAAAGGGAGACGAAAAACTGAAGAAGAGATTCAGAGACAGCAAAGAAAGGAAGCGCGATCTAAAGAGCGAGAAGAAAAACGTCAGGAACGGTTGGAATTAAAGAAAAAAGAACGTGAGGAAAAGGTATCTAAACGTAAGCAAAAGGTAGCTAAACGCAAGCAAAAGAAGCAGAAATTAAAGGAGAAAAAGGGAAACATAAAAGATAAACAAAAACAAGAATTAAGACGCCAAAGAGCAAAGATTTTAAGTCCGAAAGATAAGGGGAAGGAGGCGTATATATATCAGGTGGTTAAAGAAGAGCAAGAGCGACGAAATGATCGGATTGCATTGAAGCAAATGGAAAAGGAAAAAAAGAGAATTCAGAAGGGGCATAGAAAGATTTTGAAATATCAAAATAAAAAAATTAAGGGGATTTTGGAAAAAGAAGAAAAGCAAAAGAAGAAAAAATGGCGACCGGGAATAGAGGGAATTTATCAACAGGCTATAGAATTTTATAAAGATGGTAATTATCGGGCTGCTAAAATTAATTTTTCCGCGGTTGATAAACTTTATCCCGGGTATAAATCCGCCCGATCTTATATGCGACATTCTGAGCGTAGAATGAAAAAACAGAGAAAATTGGTCGATAAAATGTTGTATCATGAATATATAGAAAAGGAAGAAAAGGATGACCAAAATGAGAAAAAGGCAGCGGTATTAAAGATAAAAGAACAGAAAGAAGAGGCTCGTCGTTCTAAAAGAGAGAAAAGAGTTAATCTTAGGGAAGAAAGGAAGAGTGAGAAAATAGAACGTAAAAAAGAAATTTTGGTAAAGAAAATGGAAAGAAGAGAGAGAAGGATGGAAAGAAAGAAAGCAAAAGAAGGTAAAGCCAAAGAGAGATTACAGGAAGTGCGGGAGCAAAAGAATAAAAAAAAAGAGGTTTCCGCGAAGAAAGTTGAGCTGAAAGCAAAGAGGTTAGAAAGAAAGAGTTTAAAAGAGGAAAAATCTAAAGAAAAATTATGGAAAGCGCAGAAGCAAAAAGAAGAGATTTCCTCAAAGAGAGCTGAGCTAAAGGCAAAGAAGTTAGAAAGAAAGAGGTTAAAAGAGATAAAAATTAAAGAAAAATTACAGAAAGCGCAGAAGCAAAAGGAAGAGATTGTTTCAAAGAGGGCTGAGCTAAAGGCAAAGAGGTTAGAAAGAAAGAGGTTAAAAGAAGCAAAAGTTAAAGAAAAATTATTGGAAGAAAAACGGTTGAAAGAGCAGAAGATAAAAAAAGAAAAGGAAATAAAGAAGCAGAAGAGTGATATTAAAAATTTTTATAAGAAAGCCGAAGAGTTGTTTAAATTAGAGGATTTTGTTCGTGCCAGGGGTCAGTTACAGAAGATAAAAGATAGATTATTTAAAACGGAGCTTCCAGAAGACTATCTCGAGTATATGAATGATCGGATAAGAAAGAAAAGAGTTGACATACAACAAGGCATTGAAAAGAAACAAAAAAAAGAGGAAAAATTAATCCGTCAGCAGGAAGAAGAATTGGCGAGAGAAAAACGGCGTTTGGAAGAAGAGCGACAGCAGGAGTTGCAACGGTTAGAGAAAAAAGTTAGGGTGGAAGAGGCCAGAATAGCACGACAAAAAGAGGTCGAAGAGGAGCATCGGCTAAGAGTAAAGAAAAAGGAGGAGGCTCAATTAAAAAGAGAGGAAGAGAAAAAACGTCGAGAAGCAAAATATTTAGCGCTTAAGAGGAAAAAAGGAGAAGAACTCACGCGTAAAAAGTTAGAGGTCGAACAAAAAAAAAGAAAAAAATATGAAAGGGAGGAAAAGCGAAAGAGGGCTTTAGGGGAGCGCTTAGTAAAGGAACAGATCACTAAACAGAAGAAATTGGAAGAGTATCAGAGAAAGGTCCAGGCAAAAGAAGAAAAAATCAGGTTGCAAAAAGAAATGAAAGAACAACAGAAGAAAATTTCAGAGGATCGTGAGCGTATCCGACAGGAATTTAATACTAAAGTGGGGGCATTATATAAAAAAGCTGTTAGTTTTTATAAATCAAAAATTTATGATGAAGCAAAGAAGTTATTTGTAGAAATAGAGTCTATGAAGCCGGGATATAAGAAAACTAAATTTTATTTGTTACGTATTGAAAATGTTTTATCATATAAGCAAAAGCAAGAACAAAACTCTGAGGTTTTTGAGCCTCTTTTGGTTCCTGCACGAATGGATGTGATCTCCAGGGCTTTGGATTTGATAGAGAAGGGAAAATAATTATGTTTCCACTCACTCTACGATTAATCAAGTAGGGATTTTCAGGTGAAAATATTAAAAATCATTTTTATAATTTTTTTTATTCTTGTCATTTTGCTGAGCGCGGGAGTGTTTATTTTTATTAAGACAGCGAATATTCAGGAATATAAGAATAAGATTATTGCAAAAATAAGCTCTAAATTAGGAAGGGATGTTGGGGTTGGGAATGTTGAATTAAACTTTTCAATTGATAAAGGTTTAGGAGTAAATATTCAGGATTTTTTTATTGGTGACCATCCGAATTTTAGTCCATCTCCACTCTTGGCAGTGGATAGTATTCATTTAAGTTTAGATATTCGGAAGCTTATTTTTGAATGGCGATTATTTGTTTCTAAAATAGAGGTGAAGCGTCCTCGAATAAATATTATTCGTAATAAAGAAGGGAAAATTAATTTTCAAGAATTACTCAAAAAAAATTCTGATAATGAAAATCCAGAAAAAATACCTGTTTTGCCTCCGGAAAGAAAAAGGACGGATTTAGAGGCCTATATCCCTTTTATTGTACAATCCTCAGAAGCAACGGAAGAAGCGGATTCCTCTTTTAATATGTTTATTAAATTTTTTCGTATTGTTGATGGAACCATAACTATCACTGACCATAAAGATTCTTTTCCAATAGTATTGCCTATTGAGAAAATTTATTTTCAAACATCAAATTTATCTTTAGAAAAACGTTTCCCGTTTCGGTTGGATTGTTCACTGCTAAGTAGTAAAAAGAATATTCATTTGGAAGGACAAATGAGATTAAGTATTCATGATGGGATTGTTACGCAATACCAGTTTGATAAAATCGGACTTGATTCAATGGACGTTTTTCAAAAGCTGATCAAAAATGGTTGGGCAAAGGAAAAAGGTCTCACACAGATACAAGTAACGGCTGATTTAGATAAAGAAAGAAATCAAATGGTGAAAATTTTTGACCGAGATTTTTCAAAGATTTTACCTATTTTACAGCAGTCCCGTAATCAACAAGTGCGTTTGGATAATTTTTTTGTAAGGACGGATTTATCGAATTTATCAATAGAGAAGGTTTTGAAAGCTTTTCCGCCCCTGAGATTTTTAGGAATTGAAAATAGTCTTAAAGGAAAAATTTATTTAGATGGGGATAAATTTATTACGGATAAGCAGGGGCTTCAATTATTGCTTACGGGGCATCTTATTGATGCTGAGGTCAAGTTGGCTTCTTTGGCCTATCCTATTGAGAATATAGATCTGGATTTTACTATGACAGAATCGGATGTCACTCTTTCCGAGCTGTTTATGTATTTAGCTTCCGGGAAAATTCATGGCCGGTTAAAATTAGAAAATTATCTTCGTAAACAAAAATTTTCTTTTAATGTGGATGTTGAAGATGTTCATTTAGATGAAATCGTTCCGGAGGGAACTCTTCCTGTGAAGGTTACGGGAAGATTGTATGGAAAATTAATAGGGAAAGGACTCGGTTTAAGTAAATCCCAATTAAAAGAGGCGGCTACAGCGGATATTGTTATGGAGGTTAAGGAAGGGGAATTAGGTGATATTAATATTTTGAGGACCGTGTTAGATGGTATTTCTATAATCCCGCATTTGGTGGAAGATATTGAGTCTAATTTACCGGATAAATACAAAAAAAGTCTTTATATTAAGGGTACAAAATTAGAGAAGGTTAACGTTGATGCCGCTCTTTCTAAAGGCATTTTGTCTTTTAAACAAGCAGAAGTAGGCGCGGATGGATTTTTAGTCTCTGCCAGGGGACAAATAGATTGGAAGCAGAATTTGGACTTAGAGGCAAATATTTTTATTGCTCAGGATTTATCTTCCAGCATGGTTGCCGCGTTAGAAGAATTGTCAGGGTTTTTAGATGATCAGCAACAAATTCGGATTCCTTTAAGGGGGTATCATGGAAAATTAGAAAATTTTATTATGTATCCTGATTTAGAAAATTTAGGAAAGAAAATCATACGTAATAGAGGGAAAGAGGAACTCAAAAAAGTTTTATTTAAGGCTTTGGATATTGAAGAAACACAACCCCCTGCTCAGCAAGGCGAAGCTACCGATCAACAAGATTCCAAGTCCCAACAGCCTTCCCAAAAATCTCGTCCCGAAGGAGTCCTTATTGATACTATTTTTGATGCGATTTTTCGGTAATTTTGAAAACTTAATAAAGTTTTTTAATCTCTTGTCAATATTTGGGTTTCAGGATATACTGTAAAATAATATCGGTTTCACTTGAGATCAAAAATATGAAACAATTTTTCAATTTAGAATTGAATTTTCAAAGTAGCAGCTTTCTGGCTGCTTTTTTTATTGGGGGAGATGTCTGTAATGACTAATCGTTTGGATAAGGCGCTCCATGACGCACGTGGAAATTTGCGTGTGAAAGAAAATAAGCCAGTTTCATGGAAATCCAAAGAAGGGAAGGGTATCGGTCATGGTCGAGTGAGGAACATCAGTCTTACAGGGATGCTGTTGGAAACAGACACGGTTATTGATTCAAATGAACATGGGATTTTTTCTTTTAATTTTTCTTCCGCGCAAAATGGTTATATTCCTGAGACCGGACGGATCGTCTGGAAAAGGAAAAAAAAGTTTTCACGTAATAAACACCTTTGTGGTATTGAATTTTTAGAGCCAAATGAGAGTTCATTAAATGGTTTAAGAGATAAAGTACAGGATGGAATTAAGCGATTTACCACACAGAGAAAGTGGAAAATGTTTTTAAATGTCTTATTTATCACTGGGATTATGGGTTTAACCGCCTATAGTTTGTGGATGGGTGTGGAAGTTTATCAGAATATGAATGCATCCACGCAAAGGATGATTCATGTTGCCGGTGACCAAGCCGCGTTAACAAGAAATTATGGTATTCTTCAGAAAGAAACAGAGCAAAATTTGGATAATGTTACGGAGGAGTTGATTCTGACTACAGAGCAATTGACTTCTGTTCAGCAAGAGTTGAATAAGACACAGCAATTATATAAGGAGGGGAAAGGAATGTTGCAAGGGGTTTCCAAAGATTTGGAAACAGCTAAGGCCGCTCTTGCGCAAACAGAACAGATGTTGACACAGGCTCGAGCGGATAATAAGACTTTCAAAGGGGATAGGCAGGCATTAAAAGAATTGTATGGAAAAAGAATGGTAGAAATGAAAGTTGAGATGAATAACACGATTGCATTATTGCAAGAAAAAAATATTAAGTTGACCAGTGAAATGACTACGTTGCAAGGACAGTTGGCGTATTATGGGGGTGATGTAAAAAATATGGACGAAGGGAAATCTTTATTAAAATTGTACCGCAGCCGGATGAAATTGGTAAAATCCAAAATTAAGTATTTTAAACAGGAGGTTCGTGAGGTCAGAAAAACAGCCTTGAAAGAACGGGACAGCATCCAATCTCTTTTAGGGAATAATGGATACTTTATGAAAAATGGGGAAACTGTAAAAGTTAATGAAAAGCAATACCAATTAGCTACTTTAGAGGCAGAGGATAGTGTAAACACAAAAAAAGTTCAGCCAGAGCGTAAAGTGAAAATTGATGTAACATTTTTTAAGTAAATTAATATTTTGATCCGTTAAAAAATTAAGGGTAATTTCTCCCTTTTTCAAAGGGAGGATTGTTAGATTTTATAAATGTTTTTATAACTAAACCCCCGGAGGATTAAATTTCCCGGGGGTTTTGTATTACACAATGTTTAAAAAAATTAAAAAAATTTCCAAAAAATTATGTTTGATTAAAGTCAAAGAACAGGACATTCCATTTCTTCTTACAAAATCATCTTGTCGTAGAACATTGGCCATTACGATTGATGAAAAAGCTGAAATTAGGGTGGCTGCGCCTTTTTACACGACAGATAAAGTTGTTTATGCTTTTATTCATGAGAAAGGGGATTGGGTTTTAGATAAACTTAAAGAAGCACAAAAAAATAAGACACTTTTGGATCAAAAGCAGTTTGATCATGGAAAGGAATTTTTATTTTTAGGGAAGAAATATGCATTGAATGTGGTAGAGATGGATATTAAACAAAGTAAGGTTGAATTTGATGGGCTGTGTTGGAGGGTTTTGATTCCACAAGGGTTGAGTCAGGAGCAAAGGTTAGAGAAAGCTCGGGATAAGATGATGAAGTGGTACCGTTTGCAGGCAAAAGAAGTTTTGGGAGGAAGGCTTTTTCATTATGGACGATTGTTAGGGAAGGAACCGAAGAAAATTGTGGTTAAAACACAGAAACGTATGTGGGGGTGTTGTGATTTTAATACACAGGCTGTTTATTTAAATTGGCAGATTATTTTATCACCTTTGATGGTAGTAGATTATGTGGTGGCACACGAATTATGCCATTTATTTGAACCTAATCATTCTAAACGATTTTGGGACAAAGTGGCCAGTGTCATGCCGGATTATAAGAGACGAAGAAAGTGGTTGAAAAATAATTATCTGGAAATGGTTTTGCCATGATAATTAAACTCAAGGTTATTCCAGGTGCGAAACGGAATTTTTTTAAGGAAGAGGACGGGAGTATTAAAGTATATCTGAACGCCCCTGCGGTCGATGGTAAGGCTAATAAGGCTCTTATTGAATTTTTGGCGAAACATTTTAAGGTGCGTAAAAGTGTTATTGAAATTATAAAAGGATTGAAATCAAGAGTAAAAATGATTAATATAGACAGCTTATAAAAGGAAAAAATAAGTTAGGAGATTTTATGATGTTAGAAGAACAAATTACTAAAGATTATATTCAGGCGATGAAAAATAAGGATTCGTTAAAATCATCGACTTTAAATTTTTTACGGGCGCAAATAAAAAATGTACGCATTGAAAAGAGAGTAGAGGCTGTTGAAGAATCTGATGTGATTGCTGTTATTAAGAAACAAGTTAAGCAGCGGCAGGACGTGCTGATAATCGAATGGTGAGTGAATTGGTCAAAAAAACATTAATGGAATTGCTCTAATGTCCCCTTTAAAGCGTTTTTTTCTTACACTTTTTATTATTTGTGTTCTTGTTTCCAGTGGCTTTTTACTTTGGATTTCTAATCATTATGTAGTTCCGATTATGATGTATCATAACGTGAGTTATACAGATGATCCGAAACTCAACACAGTGAGTCCGGAAAATTTTGAACGGCAAATGGCTTTTTTGAGAAAGTATCATTATCGTGTGTTAAGTTTGGATGAGCTGGTAGGGAGAATTAAAAGCGGCAAACAAATTTCACGTAAGAGTGTGGTGGTGACTTTTGACGATGGTTATGAAGATAATTATTCCTACGCGTTTGATATTTTGAAAAAGCATGAAATTCCCGCGATAATTTTTATTCCTTCTGATTTAATTGGAACAAAGGGATATTTAGTGTGGGCTCAGGTTAAAGAAATGCTTACCCAGGGCATCGCTTTTGGCAGTCATACACGTCATCACACGTATTTACCGGATATTCCAGTTGTAGGACAGAAAGATGAAATTGTTGGAAGTAAGAAGGTTCTTGAGGAGGAATTAGGAACAAAAATTAAATATTTTGCTTACCCTATTGGTGGATTTAACGCACAGATTAAAAAGATTATTAAAGACGCCGGTTATAAAGGCGCGTGTGCGACTAATCGGGGATATGACCGTATGAATAAAGATGTTTTTGAATTAAACCGGATTCGTTTTGGGGATAAAGATGATAATGATTTTGTTTTGTGGGCAAAATTGTCAGGATATTACAATACATTTCGTAAAGCAAAAAGTCCGGATTAAAGGGTAATCCCAGTTATCGTAGGGGCAGGTTCCAAATTTGCCCTCCTAAGGAATAAAAAAATGATCACACAAACAGCAGAACAAAAAAAATATTTTCTTGATCACAAAGGCCATTTTGTAATTGATGACTATAACCGTAGCAAACCGTTCAGTAATTTTTTTCCCGGTATTGCCGGTCTTTGGGGAATCCCGATGTGGGTGTTTTATGTGAATCGCGGGCAATGTGTCACCAGTTTTGGAATTGAAGCCAAAGATAAGGCGATTATGGAATTTCAGCCAGCCAACAAGGCATATCGCCTTACAACTTTACAAGGATTTCGTACATTTATCAAAGCAACCGTTGATGGACAAACAACCTATTGGGAGCCTTTTCAAAATTATTTACGCGGAACAGGTTTTAATAAAATACAGAATTTATCCATCTCCGCGCATGATTTAACATTAACGGAAGTGAATTCTGATTTAGGATTAGAGGTGACGGTCAATTATTTTACCATGCCGGAAGAACCTTATTCAGCGTTAGTCCGTCGAGTGACGGTGAAAAATATTGGGGACAAAGAGTGTTCTGTTGAGATGATTGATGGGCTCCCCGTCATTGTTCCTTTTGGACTTTCCGATTGGCTCAATAAAAATATGTCACGCACTGTAGAGGCATGGATGAAGGTACGAAATCTGGAAAATAAAGCCCCTTATTATCAACTTAATGTTGAAGTCGCAGATACTCCTCAAGTCAAACATATTAAAGAGGGAAATTTTTATTTTAGTTTTGATCCGTGTAGAGATGGTGAAAAATTACTTGAACCTATTGTTGAGGCAGAGGGGGTTTTTGCTGATGCTTATGATTTTACAGCACCGGTTCATTTTTTAGATGAAGATTTTCGGTTACCTGTGCAACAGCAAACCAGTAATCGAACCCCATCGGCGATGAGCCATACCCGGTTTTCTTTACAAACAGAAACTGAGCGCCAGATTATTTCAGTGTTGGGTTACGCGCGCAGTGCGGAACAAGTGAATAATATTGTTAAACAGGCGGTGAAAGATGGATTTATTGATCAAAAGGCTGTTCGTAATGAAGCGATTATTAATGAAATAAAAAATTACGCTTTCACGCGAAGCTCCTCAGATGAATTTAATTTGTACACGGTGCATACGTTTCTGGATAACATTCTCCGTGGAGGATTGCCAGTCTCTTTAAAAACAAGTGATGGAGCCGTAGCCTTTAATGTGTACAGTCGTAAACATGGAGATTTGGAACGGGATTATAATCATTTTGTGGTCGCGCCGACTTTTTATTCACAAGGTAATGGAAATTATCGTGATGTGAATCAAAATCGTCGTAATGATGTGTGGTTTAATACGGACGTTCAGGATAGTCATCTGATCAGTTTTCTTAATTTAAGTCAGGCCGATGGGTATAATCCTCTCGTGGTTAAAGGAACAAGTTTTTCTGTCATTGATGTTAAGAAAATTGATCAAATTTGCGACGAATGCCTGGAGAGCGGCAAAGATGCGTTTAAGGAATTTTTAAGTAAAAATTTTATTCCGGGAGATTTTTTACATTTTATTGAAGATGACGCGATCAAGTTAAAAGTCCCGGTTAAAGAATTTTTAGCCAAAGTTTTAGGTGATTGTCATAAACAGGAACTTGCCGACCATGGAGAAGGATTTTGGACAGATCATTGGACGTATAATCTGGATTTGATTGAAAGCTATCTCGCGCTTTATCCGGAAAAATTACGCTATTTATTATTAGAAACAAAGGCTTTTTGCTTTCATCATAATACGCATTATGTGCTTCCACGGGATAGTCGCTATATTTTAACAAATAGAGGCGTTCGTCAATATGACTCTGTCGCTGAAGTCACAGATCAAGAGGCGGTATCTATTGTGGCCAGTGGTTATCAATTGCGGACAAAAAACGGGGAAGGGGCTATTTATCAAACTAACCTGGCGTGCAAGCTTCTTTGTTTAATTGCTAATAAAATTGCGTCTTTAGACCCCAGTGGTACAGGTGTGGAAATGGAAGCCGATAAACCCAACTGGTATGATTCGCTCAATGGGTTGCCGGGACTTTTGGGATCTTCTGTTTCTGAAACATTTGAGGTGAAGCGCAATAGTATCTTTTTACTGGAAGCCTTAAAGCAGCTGTCTTTGGACGAGACAACAACCATTCCCGTATTTGAAGAACTATCCAATTTTGTAACAGGATTAAATAATATTTTGGCTTTAGATGAAGAGCCCAACGCGTATTGGATAAAATCAAATGACCTGAAAGAACATTATCGGCAATGTGTGCGGTTGGGTATTGATGGAAAGGAAAGAGAATTTCCAGTGCTTGAGGTCAAGAGTTTTTTAAAGGGGGTTATTACCAAAACAAACAAAGCTATTGATTCCGCTAAGAATGAAAACGGTTTTTTAGCCACTTATTTTTATAACGAGGTTGTCGAATATGAAGTTTTAAATAAGAGGAACAATGATGTCGAGCCTTTTGTTCGTCCGTTAAAATTTAAGAAACACGTGCTTCCATTGTTTTTAGAGGGGTATGTGCATGCCTTGCGTATAGGACACAGTAAAGAAGACATCCAGGCGCTTTATAATCAGGTTCGGGAAAGTGATTTGTTTGACAAGAAATTGAAGATGTATAAAGTGAACACGGATTTATCGGCAGAGACCGAAGAGATTGGGCGAACACGGATTTTCCCGGCAAGCTGGCTTGAGAATGAATCGATTTGGCTGCATATGGAATATAAGTTTATTTTAGAATTGTTACGCGGAGAACTGTATGAAGAGTTTTACGATAATTTCCGCAATGTCTTAATTCCATTTTTAAATCCGGCACAATATGGCCGAAGTACATTGGAAAATTCTTCTTTTATCGTCAGCAGTGCCCATGAAGATGAGGCGTTGCATGGTCAGGGGTTTGTTGCCCGCCTTTCTGGAAGTACAGCAGAGTTTATGCATATGTGGTTATATATGAATGTTGGTAAAAAGCCCTTTACGCTTGATATGAATAAAGAGCTTGTCCTTAAATTGAACCCGGCATTGGCAGGATGGTTGTTTACACAGGAGCCTTCTACCGTTGATATTCGCGACAAAGAAGGCGTCTGGCAAAAGATTGATTTGCCGGAAAATATTTATGCCTTTAACTTCCTTAGTTCCACCTTAGTCGTCTACCATAATCCTCAACGCCTCAATACATATGGTGCGGAAAAACCAGACGCCAAAGAAATTCACCTCACCTACACCGATCGTAAAAAACCCGTGATCATTAACGCCCCCTATATTTCCTCTCCACACGCCCAAGACGTCCGCGCGCGTAAGGTGTCGAGAGTGGATGTTTACTTTGACTACAGCACTTAAAGTCAGTTGAAAAAATAATAAAGTATTTTTTATTAGGATTAAAAAAAATGCACAATATAATAATCTAATATGAATATGTTTGGATTCTTTGGATTTTTGAGTAGGCCATAGTGTTAACTTATGTTACCCTCCTGGACATTAGGAGCCTACATTTGAAAAGGAGTTTGGATTGAGAAATCAACAATTCCTGACGTATAAAAAAAGAAGCGAAGCTGTTTTTTTATCTTTAGTTATAGGACTTTTTGCCTATGGTATACGTATTTTTACAGGTTCTTTTTTTGCCGACCCGTTGGTCATTGCCCTTATTATGGGTATTATCATCCGAACATCTTTCGCGGATAAACTGGATTTAAAAGTAGGAGCTATTTTGGCTTCACGAATATTTATCCCGATCGGCATTATTTTTTATGCTATTCACAACCTCAATTTCGCTAAAATTTCTACGGTAAACACAAACATTATTGGACTTTTGATTGTCATCGTTCTTGTTTATTATTTTGTTATTTTATTTTTAGGCCATTTGCTTAAACAGAAAAAAAATATTACCTATTTAACAGCAACAGGATCCGCGATTTGCGGGGCATCGGCCATCGCGATCACATCTCCTTCTGTAGAAGCGGAGCCTGATGACATTTCAATTTCACTTTTAGCCGTCACATTGGTGGCCTTTGTGGCCTTATTTATCATCCTTCCTTTTTTTTCAATTATTTTTAATTTAACAGGTCAGAGACACGCACTACTTTCAGGGTCTATTCTTCAATTTACAGGATTTGTGAAGGCTTCGATCCAACATCTTCCCCGGATTTCAGACAGTATGTCAACGGAAGAGTTGATTTCTTTTGGAAGCTCCATCAAGGCGGTACGTTATTTGGGACTTCTTGTCGCTATTCCATTATTTGCGAGTCTTAATAAAAATAAGTTCTATGTCCCCTGGTTTTTATGGGCTTTTTTAGGAGCTGGGTTTTTGGGGACAGGGGTTTATGTAAAAAATCCAAATTTTTACGCGAACAGTTTAATTCCTGTTGTAACACCGATTTATATTTTATCCTGGTCCATGGCCATGGCATCCATCGGGTTAAACGCGGATGTAAAACAGTTATTCAGCAATAATGGAATGAAGGCCATTATTATGGCATTTGCAGGATTCGTAAGTGCAATGGTAGTATTTTTTGTTGGGATTCATTTTTTAAAAATTTGATAAACTACCTCGGAGCAAGCCCATGAGGTATTGACCTAAGGATCGGCTCAAAAATAACCTCGACAACTATAGATATCAACCCGACAACACCTATTTCATAATTGTCGAGGTTATTTTTGGACGATTCCTAAGCATTTACAAACGAGGCAAGCCTCGGGGAATTAAGCCAGGTTTAAAGATTGGTAGAATATTTTTTGGCCAATCCCTTAATTAAAAAAATGACAAAGAATAAAAAGACTCTTAATACAAGTTTAAGAAATAATATTATGATCTCATTTTTGTTGACGGTCATTATTTGGGGGAGTATCTCGGGAGGTATTTATCAGTATGCCCTGCAAAAGGTTTTGTTAGAGGCAGGATTTGATTCAATCACTTTAGCAAAAATACTCCGTCAATTTATCGTTATTGGATCGGGGTTGACCATGGGAGTCATTGTTCTGATTCTCTATGTCACCTATTTTTTCGCGAAAATTATCACGCGCCCTATTGCGAGGCTTATTAAAGGGATAGAAAATATTTCAGAGGGTAACCTGGATTTTAAGCTGGAAGTGATAAACGACGATGAGTTTGGACTTTTAACACAAGAATTCAACACAATGACGCGAGCGTTGAAGGAAACAACAATTTCAAAAGATCATCTGGAAGAGCTGGTTTCCAAGCGAACACAAGAATTGACAGAAGTAAATAAAGCGCTTCAGGATGAAATTATCGTAAGAGAAAATATTGAACAGAATTTATTGAAAATATCACAGGCAGTGGAGCAAAGTCCGGCTTCTGTCGTTATTACAGATCCACAGGGCATTATTGAATATGTCAATCCGAAGCTTACAGAGGCCACGGGTTATTCTTCCGGGGATCTTCTTGGAAAGATTCCTACAATTTTGAAATCCGGACATATGCCTGCCGGGGAATATAAAAAGATGTGGGAATTGATTAAGTCCGGTCATGAGTGGCGGGGAGAGTTTCATAATAAAAACAAATCAGGAGAGTCTTTTTGGGAATTCGGATCAATTACTTCAATAAAAGATAAAAACAATAAAATCAAACATTTTGTTATTGTTCGTGAGGATGTCACAGAGCGGAAAAAATATGAAGAGCGGTTTATTTATCAAGCCAGCTATGATGATCTCACAGGGCTTCCCAATCGATTATTGGCGTTTGACCGTTTAACACAGGCTCTAGAGCGTGCCAGTCGTTTGAAATCAAAAATAGCCGTTTTTTACATTGATCTTGACCGTTTTAAAATCGTCAATGATACGATGGGTCATAAAATTGGAGATCAGTTGATTGTTGAGGCGACAGCACGTATTAATAGTTTGATAAGGAAGTCGGACACATTGGCACGTTTAGGAGGCGATGAATTTTTGGTTATCCTTTCAGACATTCAGTCGGAAATTTATGCTGAAGAAATAGCGACGAAAATACTTAAGGGTTTTAATAAGCCATTTTTGTTTCATGAACAAGAGTTTTTCACTTCGGTAAGTATAGGGATTATTATCGCCCCTTCTGATGGGGATGATGCGGGAACTCTC
>CAZIRV010000023.1:0-22871 GCA_964541845.1 uncultured Planctomycetales bacterium | reverse complement strand
TCGGAGGCTTATTTTTTACACCTCTTTCTGACTTTTCTATTTAGGATTTAGGGTTATTTCTCTTTCCTGCAAAAAGGAGGGGTACCTGCTAAACATTTACTAAAATAGAGCCTGCAGGATTCTGACTTTAGACATACTTAGAAAAAGTCTTTCTAAATAAAAATATGATATAGCATACTAATTATGGCATAATAGAAATGGTCAACTTAAAATGAACAATCGGTCGTTACAGATAAAATTATATTAAACTTGGAGATTATTTCACATTAATGTTTATCTTGGACGCTATAATTCTCATCCTAGGTTTATCAACGACTTATACCGATATAAAATTTAATAAAATAAGGAACAAACATCTCCTTCTCGCGATTGCGTTAGGTTCAGTAGCATATACCTACTTAATAACTACACAACAAATCGTGATGAACTGGAACCTGACCTGGAATATTTTAATCGGTGTCGGAATTGCATTAGTTCTTTATTTTACAGATACATGGGGAGCCGGTGATACGAAACTTTTTGCTATTTTTTGTCTGCTTATGCCGATAGATAAGCACAACACTATTTTATATTTCCCTTCCATTGCTATTTTTACAAATATATTCATAGTGGGCCTTGTCGCCACCATTATTCTATCTGCTGAAGAAATAATTTACCATCGAACAACGAGATTAAAAAAACTATTTTCAAGCCAAACGCTATATCTTATTGCTGATTCTTTTTTAATCATTTTTTCCATCAACTGGTTTATTCAGACAACTATCAGCCGACTATTACCCCAAGCATCACATATAATCTCAATAATAATTCTATTTATTATCACCCGGAGCATTTTTTGGTTTAAAAGAAAATATAAAAACAACGCTATCATTCCACTAGTTATTCTCTTCGGATTAATCGCCCGTTTTCTAACTTACAGCCTGTCATTTAACATTATAGAACTGATTTTGCAACTTAAAATAACTGCTTTCTATACGTTTTTATTTCATGGCATTTTTGTCATTCTTGATCTAAATTCTTCCGATGAAAAAAATAAAAAGATTATTCCTTTCGCCCCATTAATGCTAGTGGGGACACTATTAACTCATACAAATCTGTTAAATTGGATATCCATTTTTTTCAAAATCCTGAGACATTGATATGCCTCCAACAAAATCACTTAAAATACTTCTTGATAAACTCCAACATCTTGGATCCAATATCTATATCAACAAAACTGAAATTCACATAAACGTTAATTTACAACAAGTCAAATTCAAAAAGATATCATCGTTTCTATATGTTCTTCTAAATAAATACGAAGAATCATACCTAATCATTATCAAAGGCATCCCCCATTGCCTGATGAAAGATGCAGCAGACCATCTTTTACATAAAAAACAACCGGACATAATCTACCAAAAGGATTCAATTTGCAGTCAATGCCATTATTTCAAAACATGCCCCGGATGGGTAGATGATAACCGATTAAACCAACGCCCCACCGCAGTAAAACACATGCCTCGTGAAATCGTATTTGAAGTTACTAACAGATGTCATTTAAGCTGCCCGATCTGCTTTAGGCCGAACCGAAAAGTGGACATGCCGCTTGAAAAAATCAAATCTTTCATTAACGATTGTGTTCGACTGGGAATTAAAGATGTTCGGTTTACGGGTGGTGAGCCATTACTATATAGCCATATCAAAGAAGCTATATCTTACGCTAAAAGCAAAAATCGTTATGTTATCGTCAATACCACTGCCACAATTATGAACCCGGAATTGAAATCAATCTTGACAAAATGTGCCGATAACTTATTAATTTCCATGCAAGGCTATAATCCCGAAACAAATAACAGGCTAACAAAGGCAAATGAAGGGTACGAAACAGATTTTAAGGCCAAACTTCACAATATTGTTGAATTGAATAACCTTATCGGTGAGGTACGCCTAGGTACAATTATCTCACGAACCCTAGTTGAAAACTTTTCAAAATACCACCATTTAATTACCTCATTGAGAGTAAAGTATTGGGAACTCTACCGTGGCATGTCCCCCGATAAAACAGGAGATTTTAATATTACACCAAAAATTTTAATGGACATTATGCTTCGAATACATCGGAGTAAATCAAAACGCAAAGATATCTTAATTGCCAACCCCGTCCCTTTTTGTCTAGTCAAGGACATGAATCTAAGCCGTGATGTTTTATATGGGGCACAATCTGATGACGGCCATACCCGCCTCGTTGTGGATGTTAAAGGCTATCTGAAACCAAGCTATCTTATTTCTAAAAATCTCGGGAACACAATCGAAGAAGCCTGGAATAATCCTTTCTTAAAAAAAATGAAGACGGTTGATTATTTACCACTAGAATGTCAGGAATGTGACTCTCTGGGACTGTGTAAAGGGGGGAGTAGGTATTGGTCAAAGTTAGTTTATGGGACTTATTATGATAAGGATCCATTAATGAAATATGAAACAAACCATTTGTAAGGCGACCTATTTGGAAAAAGTTTTAAAGCGGCTACGGAGAATGATTATCAATAACTGCTGTGACTTGAATGACTCGAATGGACACATGTTGCTAAGTCACCAATAGCATTATTATGATTCGAATGCGATCCGGGAGTAACATCTCCAGCTCCAGCAGAAGAAAAAGACGATAGCATCCCAAGTGCAGATATGGTTCCTAAGCCAATTTTTATGACCTTATCTTTTGAGATACTCCCAGTCTCATCTTTGACTAAATTTTCCAGTTTTTTCTTAAACTCTTTTCTTCTTGACACAAATTACTCCATTTAGATTACCCATTTCTGAAATATTTCGAGATTTTGTTTGTCTTCTATCATCTTTTTAATCAAATACTCAAACTGAAAACGATTTATTTTATAAGCAGGACTTTGGGTTATCTTTGGAATTAAACTTCCTTGATGCCTGTAATTCAAGAAAGGATCCGTGCCCATCCAAGGCAAAAAGGCAGAATTATAGTCATATAAATCCATCACGGAACTCTGACAGATAGAAAACATCTTCGAACTTTTCATAATTTCTTCATAAGTATCTTCAAATATATTTCCTAATTTAAAAAAGTCATCGCCAAACATCCTGGCTTCATCGCAAGGATAGACATCACCATTAGGCATATAGGTTAATACTGCCCGGCCAGCCCCACAAGGATTCATTAAATCAACATATCCCGGATCACGCTTTGCCAGCATTTTAGTTAACATAACTGTCGCCATACGTTCTTTTATATCAATACCTTTCTTGTTAAGTTCTAGAATATAGTCTATTGCTTCAGCCCAATAAGGATTGAATTCTTCAGGTGTTAAACCCAAATCTTTCCAGTCTTTATAGGCCCCTCCCAGTTTATTGATCGGCCTTAAGGCAATATCGGTAGCTCCCCAGCTGACATACTCATCAATCATTTTTTTAATGTCCTGCAGGTTGTCTTTATTTACTGTCGAAATTAAATTGATCGGACGGTTCAAGTCGCGCTTCTTGTACAAAACCTTCAACCGCTTGATGGCGTCGGCCACATACTCGTACGATCCCTGTCCGCTACTAAAAGTTCTGTTAGTGTTATGGACTTTTTCTGGTCCATCCAATGACATACAAATATTAACTCCATTATCAATCAAAAATTCCATTTTATCATCTTTTAATAGAACACCATTAGATACTATGCTCATAGCCACATTCTTGACTTTATAAGTTGCTTTGTATTTTTGGACATTCTCGACCATAGTCTTCAGGACTTCCCAGTTGAGTAAGGCCTCTCCTCCCTGGAATTCCAGATGAATATTGGGATTGCTCACATTTAACATGTATTCTAAAACCTTGCCAGCTACCTTTAAGTCCATATCTTCCGGGTTATCAACTCTCGTTTGACAATAAGTGCAGGCAATGTTGCAACGGGTTGTCAGAACAGCTATATGCAGGGATGTGTCCGAAAAAAGGTTTGCGTTCAACCTGCGAAAAGTGCTAATGGCCTCATCAACACTCTCTTTATTTAAGATTATTCCCTTGTCATTTAATCGGCTAAATAATTCATCATTCTCTTGAGAACAAAACTGATCCAATAGCTTAAATTCTTCTGGGGTTAATATATCCCAATTGCCAAGAAAATTACTTACCAAATAATGTGCTCCAATTTTTTCTGAATTATAGGGCAATACTGCCCATTCCTGATCTTTTGTTATTGTAGGCATATTTTACTCTTTATTTAAATAGATTAAATAATTCATCCAGTTTAAAACATCATCAATGTCTGATGTCAGTAATTTAAGACAAAAATAATTGCCGGACATAGGAACTGCTTCAATCCAATCTTTATCTTCAGTTAATGCCTTTTGGACGACATCATTCCTGTATAGTTTTTTATTTAACTTGAGAGTAAAATTATTTTTTTCTTTTACTAGCTGTCCCGGCAGTTTTTTTACTGAGCTCATTATCACTTTCCTCTTCTTCATTCTCTAATTCTCTAATTAAATCCTCTATTTCCTGCTCTTCGGCTTCCTGAACTAATGACGGAGCTGCCGAAAATAAAGCTCTTTGCATGAGAGATTTGACGGCTTCGGTATTTTCTTTTGAGCGGGAAAAATAATGCCCATAGTTAATCATTTCATTACAAAACTCCAGAGATAACCGCTTTAAATCTGTCTTTTCCTGTTGAGGAAAAATGTAAATAATAATTTCGTTTTTATCTAAGTCCAGCAGAATATAAACCTTATCTAAAAGATGATAACCAACAGAAAAAATTATTTCTTTAGAATAAATTTCTGAATTTACCCTTAACTCGGCATAATCATCCATAATTTCAATTTTTGGTTTACTCATAGTGCCTCCATTTGAAAAAAATTATTTTTATAAATATAACATATCCAATATAACTCCGCAATAAATTTCTAAACAATAAGACAATAACCTTTGTCAAACTGATCGGACTGACAAACATTTCATAAAAATTATTTTAGGGAAGCATGTAGGATTTTACTGGCTTTCCCAAATAAATTTTTTCCAAAATCGCTGCATACATTTTGGTTGTCTTAACAGGAAAATTTTTCCGGGATCTAACCATTAAAGGAACTCGTCCCTCTATTATATTTCTCATTATTCCAGCCAGTGTGTCTGCATTTTCAAATATAAGTGAATTTACGCCTTCGGTTGTTTTCTCAATCATACTGGAACGATTAGAAATAATGACAGGAGTTTTAAAATACAACGATTCAAACAGGGTCATCGGGCCTGTTTCCTCCCACAAAGATGGTATGATCAAATAATCTATTTGAGTAAAAAATTTCTCATAAAAATCCCCACTCTCAAGATTAGCGATAAGCTGAATCTTAGGAAAACCTTTCAATTTCCTTAATTGGGCAATATCCCTTGCATTAGTCCGCTCGAATCTTATTCCCATGAGAACCTTGAATTTGAGATAATCGAGTTGTTGAACGGATTTCAGCAAAACTTCAAATCCTTTTATATCCCACATATTTCCAAGATAACCGAAAACGGGTAGTGAAGTTTTTTTTCGCACTTTTTTCAAAGGTGGTTTTATTATAGACATCAACCTCTTTAAATCATTGCCTAAAACTTTTTGCAGTTCATTCATCTCGATACCATCTTTTTCAAATAAATGAATTATTGTAGAATTCACTCTTTTCCCCCAACCATACTGAGTTACTTTTCTAACAAAACTTTTCCAATTAATCCCAGCCTTCTCGATCTCAATGCTTGTGAGCATTTTTCTAAACTCATTTCTCCGTGATATTTTAACACCATAATAAAGCACAGTCATTTTCTCTTTCATTCCTGTAAGATGTTGAATTATATCTCTTTGCCATTGAGAACAACAAATGATTACATCCACTAACAAAACAATCTCTTCGAGCCTTCTTTGCCGGGTCTGATTGTATTTTGATAAAGACATTCCATTAATTCTGGCTGTGCTTGTACACCCCTCACAGGAACATTCATCTAAAGTATTCATTGGACATATTTCACCTTTGTCAAAACACACTCCCGGCAGACAAAACAAAGAATGAATATGAAGCGTGATAACCTTTTTAGCTGAACTTTTGAAACTCGCTCGTAAGATCGAGCGTACGTTAAGTCCGGTAAAAAGCTGCATATGAATAACATCGGGAGCGAATTCTTTTAAAAATTTTGAAAATTTGGATTCAAATTTTAAATCGAATTCAAAATCAAAATCTTTTTTGATGTTAATATGAATATACGTTACACCATCCTCATTATATCTTGAAGTAACGTTATACTGAGGATTATCGCAAGAATTTAATATAAAAAAAATAACTTCGTGGCTTCGCCCCTGCTGATATATGACATCCAAAAAACATGGATGAAATTTTATTGTGGAGATGTGAAGTATCCTCATATAGAAAGGCCGTTACTAAAAAATAACCAACGAGGCATGAATAAAGTTATCTGAGGATATATTTAAAATATAGAGCAACATTTTAACTTAGAAATAATCATATTATAAATATTTATACCCCGACCAGGGTCGGATTAAATTCTTCTTCGCCAAAATTCCTGACATATTCTCTATATACGCCTTCACACTTATAAAAATATGGGCAATGTATACAACCACTCACGCGCTGCTTTTGTTCTTCGATTCTTTCCGTCCTGCAGTTATATAAACCCTTAGAAACATTCAGATAAATTCCATCAAGCTTTTTCTGCCCTTCATCATATTCCGAATTATACCTGTGATATTTCTCATCCAGTAAACAGCCGGGAATATTCTCAGTCTCCATGCGCATATTATGATTGATACCCCATTGCAATGCTTCATGCACGGCGGGAAGCACATCTCTATACTGAAGATTTATTTGTTTAAAATTTTTCATGGCAAACCCCATAGGTGTTAAAAATACAAGCATGGAGACATTGATCCCAAAAGCCTTCACAAATTGCACAATTTCCCTCAAATGATCATAGTTATAGTTTGTTATAATAATCTTTGTGTTGACTTCTATTCCGGCATCAATCAAGTTCCTTGCGCCCTGTACCGTTTGCTTATAAGCACCCTTTGCATTCGCCATTAAATCAAAAATATCTTCTCTTGAGCTGTTCATACAAACAATAATTTTAACATTAAATTTCTGTATTTTGGTGGTAAACTTCTTGCTGCTGAAAAGCCTTATGTTTGATTGAATCTCAATCTTAAATCCTAAATAAAAAGTAATTGCCATGAGTTCAAAAAACTTGGGATGCATCGTGGGCTCCCCTCCAGTAAAAACAATGCAATCATAATCAGCCACCTTACTTTCTAATTCTTTTATAAGGTTCTTTAAATCAATGAATGCCTCCGTTGCTTCTCCAGCTACGCAATACAAACATTTACTATTACAAAGATTCCCTATTTTATAAAATAAACGCCGACCATAGCTGTTTAAAACCTTTTTATAAATAGTATTCAATTTAAGAGCGAGATTTTCAACATAAATAATTTTTTGACTTTCTCCGAACAACTTATCAAATATTTTTTTTTGTTGTAATGAGAAACACGTGATCAAATCACATTGACTAATAATACATTTTATTTTTTTAAAAGAACCCTTGACTTTATAGAGCAAGGAATGATCGTTAAGCCTTAAAATTTTCTTAATTCTAAGGCTCGAAGCTGTATTAAGAATCGGTAAAAGACTGGATCCTGAAAATACATGAATATGAACAATGTCCGGTTTATATTTTTTAAAAAGCTCATCACATATTTTTCTTAACTTATGATTATATTGATGATCTAATACCTCTTCAACTCCTCGAACGATGATTATTGAACCATTTTCTCGAATACAATATTTAGAGGAATTCGACTCTTGGGCTTTTTCCAAAACGACATGAATAACCTCGTATTCTTTTTTCTGCTCTTCAATTAAATCGTTAAAGCTTAAGTGAGAAGATTCTGGAAAAATGTGCATGACCTTCATAGAAAACCATCTCCAAATTTAATTTTTTTTTGCGATATGCTAAACTAATATTTTAATACCATAGCTATTTTAAAATAACCATATTCAATCAATACTGTTGTTTAAAACTGAACAGTGCACTGTTTTTTAAGTATCCATTTAAATGACATGAGCTTCTCAGCTAAATCGTGACTACTTCTTTCAGGATGCACAATTGACTGATCGGATCCAAAGTAACGCATCCGTCGTTTGGGGGATCAACATCCTTACTGCCTTCTTCAGGTGGCACCATTGACGGGTGAGGGTTAAAATAATTCATCGGTTCGGACGATAAACATCCCTCGTGTACAATTTGATTCTTAATATATTCACAATAGGTCTGGTCACCTGTTTGGATCACCAAGAAAAAACATGCTAAATCTTCGGCAACAGTGTCCAACACTTCATTCACAGGTAAGGGACTAAAGATGACCTCACAGAAATAAGCATATTTACCCTTCGGTGATATTACATAGGTTTCGCAAGCCTTCTGGCTACGGTTTTGTTTAAACCCTTGATACAGAGCAATCATACGAAGGAATTCATCGGTAGGATAATCAGAACTCTTGCCCTGCTTTTGTTCTAGGCCTTGCAAGCCCGATTTGAGTAAATAAACATCACTTGAATACAAACCGGAACATACTTTTCTCCACAAATCATCTTTGACGTCAGAACAATTGTCTAAACTATTGCACATGTTAACTATACCGAGAACATCTGAATCTATTTTATTGCATTGCTTGTCGGCCAATTTTTTAAAAATAAAATTATTTTTAAAAAAATCTTCACACGCTTTATTTTCTTCACAAATAGATATGTCATTTCCCCTTAGTGCCGCGTATCCTAATATACGATTGTAAACAGGGCTTAAGGGATTCATGTCGTGCTTGATATTTTCTTTATAATATTTAAGCTCTTTTTCAATGTTAGTATTATTTGCGTAACCCGCACTTTTATACATGGACATAAGAAAAAAATTTAAAGCTAAAAAAATTATAATTTTTAGTACTTGTCCATTACTGCCTTTCATCATAATATTGCCCCTTTTAGAATCGTTAAACATATTTTACAATATAAAAATATATTTTAGCATCAAAATCAACCCCTACAAGGAAATCCTTCCATACCTTGAAACCACATACTTAATATCTTCCCATCGATTTGTACACCCGAAAACACCTACAATAAGCGTATCCCTCCCTTCTTGCAAGGTTCCCACAAAACAGGACTTGGCCGCCCTTGTATAGCCTGTTTTCCCATAAATGTTGCGTTTCCAACCTTTAAATAAAATTTTATTATGACTTTTTAGGGCTATTTTTCTGCCTGCTTTGGAATATATTGTCCTATATTTATATTTAATAGTCTTTTTAAAAAATGAATACCTCAAGGCCTTACGAAAAATTAAATACATATCATAAGCTGTTGTATATTGAGTCCCCCTGGAGCTAGGCAGCCCATTAGAATTGACAAACCGTGTATGTTTAGCCCCTATCTGCTTTGCCCTCTTATTCATCATTTGAGCAAATTTGGATTCACTCCCTGCCACGGCCTCAGCAAGCACAATGCTGGCATCATTAGCCGACTTCAACAAAATTGCGTAGAGCAAATCCCTGACTTTATATTCCTCCCCCTGTTTGACATAAATTTTCGTAGGCTGAGCATACGTGGCACGCTTGCTAACCTTAATATACTTATCCAGGGGCAAATATTCCAGAACAAGAAGAGCTGTCATCACCTTAGTGGTGCTTGCCGGCAAAACCCGATTATGCACCCCCTTACCATAAAGACGCTTGACTTTAGTGCTATTAGAAAAGATAACAGATTTACAACCGACCCGATACCTCCTCTTCTTTTTTTTAGCTTCGGGAGAAGAAAGGGGAAAAAGAAAGGTAAAGATTAAAAAAGGGATTAAAAAACGTTGTACAGAACGTATTTTCACAAAAATTAGTCTCTCCCCAAAATGATAGTTTTATAAACCAACTCTATTGCCCGAGCAATACCCTGGGTTGGGAAAAAAACTTGTCCGTCCGCCTTGCAAATGCGCCACCCCTTATTTCGTTTCATAACCGCTACACGAACACTTTGAACGAGCTCCTGTTCCGCCACTAACAAAAGGATCGTGCCTTTCTGCTTTGCAGGATCAAAAAGCAATTCTTTAAAAACAACTGAAATTTCTCCATGGATATCTTCAAAACAAAACTGCTCCGGATCAAACCGTTCAACCATGTATGCCTTCAATTCAACCCCCTCCTTAACAGGAATGTCCTTATGCTCAATTTTATACAAATTGATTTCAAAGAATTCTTCTCGCCCTTCACTGCGCCACTTGCGCTCAAACTTAGTATCAAAGCGTGGTTTGATTCTTTCCGTTTTAACCTCAAACCCTGCCCCCCCCACCTGCTTTGCAATCCAATCAAAATAATATCCGGCATCCGTCACAATCTGAAGTTCACCGTTCGCCTTTAAGCGACTATTCAATAATTTCAAAAATCCTGTAGAAAAAAGTCGATGTTTGACATGTTTTTTCTTCGGCCAGGGACAAGGAAAAAGACTATAAACTCTATCAATACTCTCCGGAATAAATAGACGTTCAAAGGCTGTCCTCGCGTCTATCGATAAAATTTTAATATTACCCAAAGGATTTTTCACTCTATTAATTCGCTGCAACGTTTTATAAATCCGCTCCCAAATCTGCTCTATTCCTATAAAGTTTCTCTCTGGACATTCCAAAGCTTGCCGCACAAGAACCTCTCCCATCCCAAAACCAATTTCTATTTCTAAAGGAATATCCGGGCAATGGCTATTTTTTAAAGAAAACTGTTTGGGCCAATCAATAGGATGATCCAGGCCATGATAAGAAACAAGGGGATCTAAAAAATGTCGATTTGATTTCAAAACATTAATTTAAAGTATTTTTTAATTTAAAAAGAAAATCCTGCCCTTTACCGATAAGTTTGTTTTTTTCAAAAACAAGAGGAGCCAATTCTTCATCAGCAATAATTCCATCGGCTTTTTTAATACGCGTAAAATAATACATTACCTCATAAGTCGTTTCCGTATCCTTTAATATTTCTGTTCGATAAGGGCTTTTCAAGAAAATAGGCTCGGCTTTAGACCCTTCTCCCATGTGCTCATACCCAATCGTAATCCGATTCCCCATAACATCTATAACTTCCGCTTTCGTCATCCCCACATAAACGCGATCAATATTTGTTAAAAATTTTTTAACCTGTCCTGTCTCAATTTTCTGAGGCTCCATTCCCATTTCAACAGAGACACACCCAGATAAAAACAAACATAATAATATCCAAATAAAATTTTTCATATTATCTTCTCCTGTTATAATAATTATTACATTATAATAATTTTTATATTAAAAACAAATTTAAAATATGAATATTTTACAATCAATCATTTTAGGAGTTGTTGAAGGAATAACAGAATTTTTACCTATATCATCCACAGGGCACCTGATCGTTGTAAGTAATTGGTTAGCAATGGAGCAAACAGAAGCTAACAAAGCGTTTGAAGTCATTATTCAATTTTCAGCAATTCTTGCAGTAATCGCCAATTATAAAGATAAATTTACGATCAAACACTCTGCCTTGTGGGGAAAAGTATTTCTGGCTTTTGTCCCTATTGGACTAACTGGTTTTCTTTTTCACCAGAAAATTAAAACATTATTTACAGTACCAGTAGTAAGCACCATGTTCATTGTCGGAGGCATTATATTTTTAATATTTGAATACTATTATAAAGAACATCCCGATCAGGTCAAAGAAATAGAATCTATAACCTACAAGCAAGCCTTTTGGATAGGGATAGTCCAGGTATTTGCCTTAATACCCGGTACAAGTCGAGCAGGGGCTTCAATATTTGGAGCCTTAATGGTCGGATTAAATAGAAAAACCAGTGCTGAATTTTCCTTCCTCCTGGCATTACCTGTATTAGCAGCAGCATCGGGTTTTGATCTTTTGCAACATTATCAAGATTTCAACGGAGAAAATATTTTAATATTACTTGTTGGTTTTATAACTTCATTTATAGTGGCCTACCTGACAATGAAGTTATTTATAACCTTTTTACAAAAATATACCTTTGTAGCCTTTGGTATATATAGAATTATTTTTGGAATAATTTTATTCACCCTAATCTAAAATTTACTATGACCACACACATTGGAATTGGATTTAGTCAGAATGCAGATGCGGAAAAGGCCGCTCAAGAGGCTACTCTTCAAGCCATTGATCAAGTAGGTCGCTCAACAACTGATTTCACCCTCATCCTGAGCACAACCCACTATTCCCCTCAAAAAACCCTTCCTGTCATTAAGGAACACTTAACTTCATCTAAAACAATTGGCTGCTCTACATCTGGAATCATCCTCTCATCCTCTGTTGAAACACGGGGGTTAGCTGTATTAACCATTAAGTCCGATGTTATAAAATTCGGCATTGGCTCAGCAACGAACATTACCCTGGAAAATTCCCATCAATCAGGAACCAATATGGCTCAAAATAGCTTAGCTGATTTTGGACAACATAGACGCCAAGCCTTTCTCTTTTTTATGGATGGCCAGCTCAGTGATAGCTCACTCCTTTTAAAAGGACTTCAGGATATTATGGGAAATGTCTTTCCTATTGTAGGAGCTGGATGTTCTGATGATTTTCATTTTTCCAATACCTTTCAAATCTTTCAAAATAACGTTCTCACACAATCAGCCACAGGGCTGATTGTCGGTGGACAGATTGGTATTGGCGTTGCCGGACGTCATGGATGGCGCCCTCTTGGAAAACCACGCCTTATTACAAAGGTAGACAAAAACATCATTCGCACAATTGATAACAAAAAAGCCGCTCTTCTTTATAAAGAATACTTTGGAGAAGAAGCAAAAAATCTCCAATCCTCTCAGCTCGGACAAATGGCTATCCTTTATCCTTTAGGAATTTTTGTCGAGGGAAGTAATGAATATTTGCTCCGGAATGCTATTGACATTTTACCCGATGGCAGTATTGTATGTCAAGGAAACGTTCCTGAAAATACGGAAGTCCACATCATGATCGGAAACAAAGATTCCTGCAAACAGGCTGCCCTACAAGCAGCTAAAGAAGCCAAACAAAATCTTTTAGGAAAAGAAACAAAATTTATTATTATCCTCGAATCCATGGCGCGATTAAAACTTCTGGGAAGAAAAGCTTTTCAGGAAATTCAATACATTAAAGGAATTTTTGGACAATCAGTCCCCCTTATCGGCATGTATTCCCACGGTGAAATCTGTCCTTTTCAAACAACAGGAAAAATAAAAAAACCTCTTTTACAAAATGAAAGCATTGTTATTTTAGCTATCGGATAACCCTTATGGAAAACATCCCTCTTTATATCTGGATTATCGCACTTTTTCCGTTACCTGTTATTGGCATCCTAATTTTTTCCATCAAAAAAAAATCGGAAACCATTATTGAACAAAAAAACGCTTTTACTAAACTCCGAAAATCTTTCGATAACCTTGATGAACAAGCCAAACTCATTGTTAAAACTGATCTTGAACTCAATAAAACACAAGAAGAATCTGATCACAGACTTAACGGGCTTGAAGCCCTTCAAAAAACATCCCGCCTTATCAGCACCACTCTTGATGAAAAAGAAATTTTTCACCGTTTAGATCAGTCTCTCATTACAGAATTAGGATTTGAAAAAAATTTAATCCTTACCTATAATAAAAATGATTCTCTTCATGCCCGTGTAAATTTTGGATTTTCTGAAGAAGACATTCAGTTCATCCTCCCTAATCTTGAAAAAAATACCCTATTAGTAAATTCTTTAAAAGAAGGGCATACATTATGTTCCGCAGATGCCCCCCTACAAAAAAAAGAAATAGTCTCTCAGCTATTTCATGTTGAACACTTTGTTATTTCGCCTATTCTGACAAAAAATGGTATCATTGGCATTCTTTTCTCCGGAAACCTTTCTAATGCTATTCCTATCACAGAAGGAGACAAAGAACTTGTTGCCATCCTGGCCAACCAAATCGGACAATCTCTGGAAAACGCGCGCCTTTTTGAAGAAGTCTTTCGTTCCAGCCAAGTGTTGGAATTAAACGTACAAGAAAGGACCAAACAATTAGAAGAAGCACTGGAAGAAGTTCAAAATATCAGCAAGACAAAATCTGAATTCATCTCCGCGGTTTCACATGAACTGCGAACCCCTTTAACCTCCATTAAAGGATATGCATCCATTCTCATGGCTGGAAAATTAGGAGATATTCCGGACGCGGTTAAAGAACGTCTTGGAAAAATCAATACCCATTCAGACAATTTAGTCGATCTCATCAACGACCTTCTTGATATTTCCCGCATTGAATCCGGACGGGTAGAAATGAATATCACCTCTTGTAATATTACAAAAACTATTGAGAATGTCCATGACCTCTTAACCCCTCAAATGAAAGATAAAAATATTCAATGGTCTACCTCCATAGATACTTCCATCCCTCAAATTCCGGTTGATATCCGTCAAATTGAACGTGTTTTCATCAACCTTATCAGCAATGCTATTAAATTCACCCCCGAACAAGGGACCATTAATGTCAAGGCTCATGGAGAAGGAGGTCTTGTTTCTATTGAAATATCTGACACAGGAATTGGTATTTCACAAGAAGATGTTGTCCGATTATTTGATGAGTTTTACCGCGTAGAGAATGAAATAAATCAAAATGTTAAAGGAACAGGCTTAGGCCTTCCATTAGTTAAAAAAATCATTGAGGCCCATAACGGTCAAATTTGGGTTACAAGTAAAGTCAATGAAGGGACTGTCTTTCATTTCACATTGCCTTACGAGTTACGAGGGGACGTTGATTGATTAATTGATTCGTGTGTATAGTTGTATTAACAAATCAATTAATCAATCAACGTCCCCCTACTACAAAGGAAATTCTGCCATGAAAAAAGAAAAAATTCTTACCGTCGATGATGATCCTGATATTCTGGATGTCCTGGATTTAACCCTTTCGGAATCTTACGAAGTTTTTCAGGCCAATAATGGAAAAGAAGGCTTAGAAATTATTCAACAAAAAATTCCTGACCTTATTATCTGTGATTACATGATGCCTATCATGAATGGCCGGGAATTTTGTCAAGCACTCAAAAAAGATATCCTCTTACAACATATTCCCCTTATCATGCTCACAGGAAAAGGAGAAGTTCAGGATCGCATCGGGGGCATTGAAGCCGGTGTGGACGATTATATGATCAAACCCTTTACTCCTGATGAGCTTCTGGCGCGTATCAAAATGATTTTACGCCGTACTGTCCGTAGCCTGGATGCCAGCCCTCTTACACACCTTCCCGGAAATACCTCTATTATGGAAGAACTGGAACAATGCATCCACAACAAAAAAAATTTTGCCATTGGGTATGCCGATTTAGATAAATTTAAAGCTTACAATGATGTCTATGGATTTGAAAAGGGAGACTACGTCATCAAAGAAATCGCGCGCGTCCTGATTAAAGTTGTCCGCCAAATAGCCGGACGGGAGGCTTTTGTCGGACATATCGGCGGGGATGACTTTGTTTTTACTGCAGAAGATTCTATTATTAATCATGTTTGCGAAGAAATTATTAAAAAATTCGATGCACTGGTTCCTTCCTTCTATAATGAAACAGACCGCACCGCAGGATACATCCTTGGAAAAGACCGGCAAGGCAAGGAACAAAAATTCGGACTGCTCGCCGTTTCCATAGGCATTGTCAGTAACGCCACCCAAGGCATCACTCACGTCGCGCAAGTCGGCGAAATTGGAGCCGAACTAAAAAAATTCGCAAAGAATTCTGAAGGAAGCATTTTTGTCAGGGATAAACGGCAGGGGTAAAGACTAAGGATTCAAGCAAGAATAACTTCCCTTTTTAGCTTTCAGATTTAGGTCAAATTTGGCCGATTTGATTGAGTGATTTTCGAGGCGTAGCGAGCTACGTTGAGGAAATTGCGATTGAAAATCGGTCAAAAATGGCCTGAAGATGAAGAAGCAAAAAGGGAAGTTATTCTTGCTTGAATCCTAACAACCGCCACAATCCACACAGCACTTACCCCTGGGACCCATAGATTCAAAAACATCACAAACGCCATCACCACAAGGGTTTGGGGTACCCATAATCCCTTCAGCAAGACGATTAAAGTATTGATTAGTGGCTGTCCGCGATTGAGGGAGGTATGTTTTAAAACCAATCAACACAATTGTCACCACTGCCATCAGTAACAACATATATTCAACGGCCACTTGCCCGATTTCCTGTTTTTCTATATTATTCATACTTTTCAAATTAATCCTCGCTCTGAATCGGAACTTGTCCAAGGAGGTTCCCTCAAACTTCCCCCAGATGTCCAGAGATGACCATCCTGTGTATAAATATAACATGTTTCAAAAAAATTTACAAAGCCTTCAAATAGGCGACTGCTTCTTTAGGACTCTGTGCGCCAAAAAAATAACTTGCTGTAGCCAAAATATTCGCGCCTGCATTAACCGCTTGTGAAGCTGTTTCCGCCGTTATCCCACCATCAATCGAAATATCCCCATCAAATTTTGTCCGTAATTTTTTAATTTTGGAAAGAACCTCCGGCATAAACTTCTGAAAAGAAAAACCTGGATTAACGGACATTACCAAAATTCCATCCAAATCACTGAATATTTCATCAAAACATAACGGCGTTCCGGGATTCGTGACCATAAAAACTTTTTTACCTTTTTCTTTTATTTTTAAAATATCCGCTCTTGCTTTAATAGCATCAATGTTATCCACCTCTTTGGGAAATTGGCCATACTCTAAACAAGCCTCCCGGCGATTGCCATAGCATTCCGCGTGTAATGAAATGATATCACCTCCAGCCTCTATAAACTGACCAATATGCGCCCAGGGATTTTCAATCATCAAATGAACATCGATCGTAAGTCTTGTTAAAGACCGAATCGCTTTCACAATCAAAGCCCCCATGCTAATCACCGGAACAAAATGTCCATCCATAACATCCACATGGATCATATCCACCCCGGCATCTTCACATTTTTTAATCTCATCACCAAGCTTTGTGAAATCCGCACAAAGAACACTCGCACTCACTTTAATATTTTTGTTCATTTTGGTCCTCAATTTTATCCATAAAAATACGCGGAGAGGACTTAAATGCCGACGATTCTGTCGGCACTCCGACATTTTTTCCTTTCAAAATCGTCGGAGCCTCCTTTACATAAAATGCGCGGGAGAGGACTTGAACCTCCATGGCTTGCACCATATGCCCCTCAAGCATACGCGTCTACCAATTCCGCCACCCGCGCGCGCGAAAAATCATTTTTTTATTTTTAATGCCGCTTCTATAAACCCTCTAAATAATGGATGCGCCTTATCCGGCTTGGATTTGAATTCCGGATGAAACTGACAGGCCACAAACCAGGGATGAGAATTTTTTAACTCGATAATCTCTACGAGTCCATGACTTGCGTTTGTTCCGGCAAATAACAGCCCTTTTTTTTCAAATAATTTTTTATATTTATTGTTAAACTCGTAACGATGTCGATGCCGCTCAGAAATATTTTCTTTTTTATAAAGCTTAAAACTTAGTGAACGTTTGGATAATTTACAAGGATACGCTCCCAGCCGCATGGAAGCGCCTAAATTCTTAACGGATTTCTGTTCCTCTAGTAAAAAAATAACCGGATTTTTGGCTTGCTTATCAAACTCTGTAGAATTAGAACCTTTCAGTTTGCACACACTACGTGCAAACTCAATGGTTGCTACTTGCATCCCTAAACAAATTCCAAAAAATGGAATATTATTTTCACGGGCGTATTGCACTGCACAAATTTTTCCTTCTATGCCGCGATCACCAAAACCTCCGGGAATCAAAATCCCTTGCACCCCGGACAAACATTTCTCAATCTTTTTTTTCTCCAAATTTTCTGAATCAATTTTCACAACATTCACTTTAGTGTTGTTCGCAATCCCCCCATGAACCAAGGCCTCATAAATGGATTTATACGCATCTTGCAAGGCAATATATTTTCCAACAACACAAATTTTAACTTCATGCTTAGGATGCTTCAATCGCTGAACGACCAAATTTGTCCACTCTTTTAAGATACGGTCTTCTCGTTTAATATGCAGTTTCTTTAAAATTAAAGAATCAAGGCCTTCCTTTTTTAACGCCAAAGGAACCTCATAAATATGCCTCACATCGCCTGCTTCAATAACAGCCTCCCGTTCCACGTTACAAAACAGAGCAATTTTATCCCTCTGTTCTTTCTTAATACGTTTTTCCGTCCGACACAATAAAATATCCGGAGCAATGCCTATTTCCCGCAGGCGCCCCACACTATGCTGTGTCGGTTTGGTTTTTTGTTCTCCGGCAGATTTAATATAGGGAAGAAGGGTTACGTGAATATTCAACGCGTATTGCTCTCCGAGCTCCCAACGCATTTGACGAATAGCCTCTAAAAAAGGCAGGCTTTCGATGTCCCCAACAGTTCCCCCAATCTCTACAATGACAACGTCCACATCATTTTGATGAAAGCCTTTCTTAATTTCCCGCTTAATTTCATCCGTAATATGAGGAATAATTTGAACAGTCTTTCCCAAATAATCTCCCCTGCGTTCCTTGGTAATCACATTATAATAAACCTTTCCCGTCGTGATATTGCTATCTTTGCTAATAAGTGCGTTTGTAAAGCGTTCATAATGTCCGAGATCCAAATCTGCTTCTGCCCCATCATCCGTCACATAAACCTCTCCATGCTGAAAAGGATTCATTGTTCCCGGGTCAACGTTTAAATAAGGATCGCACTTTATAAGTGCTGTTTTCAAGCCTCTCACCTCAAGAAGCTTCCCAATGGAGGCGGCTGCAAGTCCTTTTCCTAAACTTGAAACAACTCCACCTGTAACAAAAATAAATTTACTCATTTATAAACCCTTTTCTCTAAAGAGACGTCGCTCCCCCGTTGCTCTTTTTATTCTAAAATATACTTGCTTTTATTTTCTGGTACTTCTACCGGATAATTCCCTGTAAAACAGGCATCACAAAAACCTTCTGAACTTTTCATTACCGACAGCATTCCTTCCTGACTCAGGTACTCTAAAGAATCCACCTCAATAAAATCCGCGATTTCTTTAATAGATTTATTCGACGCTATAAGTTCTTCTTTGCTAGGAAAGTCAATCCCATAAAAACAAGGTGATTTAATCGGGGGACAACTGATACGCATGTGGATTTCCTGTGCACCGGCACGCCTTAGTTCCTCAATACGGCTGCGTGAAGTCGTTCCTCTCACAATGGAATCGTCCACAACAATAATTTTCTTGCCCTTTAAAACATCTTTAATAGGGTTCAACTTAACTCTAACACGAAAATCTCTTAAAAACTGCGTGGGCTGAATAAAAGTACGCCCGATATAATGGTTTCGAATAATACCTACCTCAAAAGGTAATCCAAGCTCATTCGCGTAACCTATCGCCGCGTAATTCCCGGAGTCAGGAATGGACATAACGAAATCTGCTTCTGCAGGATATTCTTTAGCTAATTGCACCCCAAGACGTTTACGTACATGATAAATATTATCATCAAAAATATTGCTGTCCGGGCGGGCAAAATAAATATTTTCAAAGATACAATGGGCTTTTTTCTCTTTTTCTCGTCCAGGAAGAAAAACGGACTCAAGGGTCTTCCCCTTAATAAAAACAATTTCTCCCGGTTCAATTTCTCGAACAAATTCCGCTTTCATCAAGTCCAAAGCGCAACTTTCACTCGCCAAAATAAAACTTCCATCGAGTTTTCCCAAACAAAGAGGACGAAATCCCTGAGGATCACGCGCTCCGATAATGGTATCTTCAACAAGAAAAATTAAAGAAAAAGCCCCTTTTAACTGAACCAACACATTAATAAAAGACTCTTTTAAATTCCCATTGCGCGATTTAGCCAGAAGATGAACAATAACCTCGGAATCCATTGAGGTCTGAAAAATAGAACCTTCTTCTTCTAATTTCTGATAGAGTGTTTCTGTATTTGTTAAATTTCCGTTATGCGCGATGGCGATAGGCTTGCCTTTATGTGTCACAAGAAATGGTTGGATGTTTTTGTAATTATTAGACCCTGTTGTAGAATAACGACAATGACCAAGGGCTGTCTTCCCTTTCAAATCATTAATCCCTTTTTCATTAAACGCGTCAGCCACTAATCCGGGACTCTTAACGATATGAATATTTTTTCGATCATAGGAGGCTATGCCTGCCGCCTCTTCTCCTCGATGTTGAAGAGCGTACAACCCTAAATAAGCAATTTCTGCCGCGTCTTCATGATCCGAAACTCCTATAATACCACACATGTATGATCCTTTTTTAATAATATTCTTGTAATGCTTTAACGCTAAACTTCCCGGCCAGGCTGGCCTCAATTCCGTTCACAGCAGCGCAAGCTCCTTGCAGTGTTGTGATGCAGGGCACATTATGCAAAATCGCTGCCGCTCGAATAGAGCGCATATCATATTGGCTGCTTTCTCCGGAAGGCGTATTAATAATTAAAGCAATTTCATTCTCTTTAATCAACGTCATCAGACTTGGCAATGATGTCTGCCCCTGATCATAATGACTAACAACCTCAACGTCCACACTATTGGCCCGTAAAACTTTAGCGGTTCCTTTCGTTGAGACTAATGAAAATCCCAAATCTTTTAATCGTTTCGCGATAAAGGCCACCGTCCTTTTATCATCATCCTTAACACTGACAAAAATTTTTCCTTTCTTTGGCAAATGCTGTCCCGCGCTGATTTGAGACTTAGCAAAAGCAGACGCGAAATCTTGCGAAATTCCCATGACCTCCCCTGTTGACTTCATTTCAGGACCCAAAACAATGTCTACCCCGGAAAAACGTGAGAATGGTAATACCGATTCCTTAACCGCTATATGTTTCAAGTCATCAAGATATGAGTAAGAAAGGTTGAATGAATTCAATTTTTTACCTGTCATAATCTTTGCCGCGATTTTTGCTAACGGAATACCTGTCGCCTTACTAACAAAAGGGGTCGTACGCGAAGCGCGGGGGTTGACCTCTAACACATAAACTCGATGTCCCTTAACCGCGAACTGAATATTCAATAACCCAATGACCTTCAACGCCTGAGCCAACTGACACGTGAATTTTTTAATATCCTCAATAATCCCCTCACTAATGGTTGGGGGAGGTAAAACGCAGGCCGAATCTCCGGAATGAATTCCCGCGTTTTCAATATGTTCCATAATGCCTGCAACAAATGTTTCCTCTCCGTCACATAAAGCATCAACATCGACCTCAATAGCATCTTCTATAAACTTATCAATCAACACGGGCTTACCATTTGAAACCTCTTTGGCCTCCTCAATAAAAGATAACAGAGCGTGTTCATCGTACACAATTTTCATCGCGCGCCCCCCTAAAACATAGGATGGCCGTGCTAAAACAGGATAGCCAATACGTCGAGCGACAGCTTTGGCTTCTTCTTCAGAATTAGCTGAACCATTTTCCGGTTGAACAAGGCCTAACGCCGCGATTAATTCAGAAAATTTTTCACGATTTTCTGCCAGCTCTATGGAAGAAACACTCGTTCCGATAATGGGAACTCCTGCCTCACTCAATCGATAAGCCAGATTAAGAGGTGTTTGTCCTCCAAATTGCACAATAACACCATCAGGATTTTCTATATCAATAATATTCATGACGTCTTCGTATGTTAACGGCTCAAAATACAGCCGATCTGAAATATCATAATCTGTCGACACTGTCTCTGGATTGGAGTTTACCATAATCGTCGTGTAACCCAATTCTTTTAAAGCAAACGAGGCATGGCAACAACAATAATCAAACTCAATCCCCTGCCCGATACGATTGGGGCCGCCACCGAGAATCATAATCTTCTTTTGACTTCCTCCTGATTTTTGAATTTGAAGAGAAGCCTCGTCTTCCTGTTCATACGTTGAATAAAAATAAGGCGTATACGCCTCAAACTCTGCCGCACAGGTATCTACCAATTTAAATGTGGGAATAACACCTTTTTCTCTACGTATCTGCCGCACCTGCTCATCGCTAATATTCATAATTTGTCCCAACTGCGCGTCACTAAATCCGTATTCTTTTGCCTTACGCAATAACTCTTCCGAAATGTCTTGCCGGTGCCCTGCCTCTCGTTGTAATTCATTCTCAAAGGCAAAAATCTGCGCTATTTGCGCGATAAACCAAATATCAATTTGACTCACCTCAACAATTTTTTCAATGGTCCATCCTTTTTGCAAAGCATATTTAATATAAAAAATTCGTGACGCGTTTGGTTCCTTTAACCTCCATTCAATTTTGTCATCCGGAATATCCTTATAATCCAGTTTATTATCCAGGCCAACATGCCCAATCTCAAGTCCTCGTAATCCTTTCTGTAATGCCTCTTTAAACGTACGCCCAATAGCCATGGTCTCACCGACGGACTTCATCTGCACCCCTAAGATATCTCTCGCTTCCGGAAACTTCTCAAATGTAAATCGAGGGATTTTCACAACGCAATAATCGATCGTCGGCTCAAAAGATGCCGGTGTTTCTTTTGTAATATCATTTTGTATTTCATCAAGAAAATATCCAACGGCCAACTTCGCGGCAAATTTCGCGATAGGAAAACCCGTGGCTTTACTGGCCAAAGCAGAACTGCGTGAAACACGCGGATTCATTTCAATAACAATCATTCTCCCATTTTTTGGATTAACCGCGAATTGAATATTCGACCCACCTGTCTCCACTCCAATCTCTCGAATAATATCTAAAGATGCGTTACGCATATTCTGATATTCCCGATCCGTCAATGTCTGTGCCGGCGCCACTGTAATGCTGTCCCCAGTATGAACCCCCATTGGATCGAAATTT
>CAZIRV010000022.1:0-23027 GCA_964541845.1 uncultured Planctomycetales bacterium | reverse complement strand
AACACGTAAAAATCTTATGTTGTTTAAAAAACTCAAAGCTTTTTTTTGTGATCTTCGATAAATCACGGAAATAAATCCCACAAAAACAAAGCAAAAAACTTAAAAAAACCGTCACAAAATAAAAAGGTATGTACGTTGTGACAATAACCATTAAAGTAAAAATTACTCCTAATAAATGATGCTTACGAGGTTCCCGCGCAAAAGAAGTTAAAAAATAAAAAAACCAGACCATAGGGACAAAAATTAAAATAATAAAAGACTCAAAAACATTTGTTCCCAGGGAAGAAAACATCAAAAGTAAATAAGCTATAAAGGCGACTGTGGAATCCCCACATACTTTTTTAGTGACTTTGTAAAACCCCACCATCCCTAAAAAATAATAAAACGCCAAAAAATAAAGGTAGGAAGAAAAATATGGGATTCCAATTTTATTAAGAACCAAAATAAGAAGATAAAAAGGATTAAATTCACCGATCCGCCGAAGGAAAAATTCGACAGGAACCCCTTGCTCCCGTGTCGGCTCCCATAACGGATAAACCCCCCTGCTCAAATTATCAATAAAATAGTAGAAATGCTCGGAGTAGGCCATTGCGTCACCTTGCAGAGATAGTTCGTTGGCTAAAAATCCTCTAAAGCAAAAACACCACAATGCAAAAGACAAAATTAATAAAAATGGAATTTTAATATATTGCCAATTCAATTTTTTCATTCGCTAACCCATCCTCCAAAGCGTGCTTCTTTATAGAAGCCTTTATCAACGTCAGTAAATTATAACAATTTTGATAACCCTTTTGTAACTCCAGCCTAATGGAATAATCAGGGTCTTTGACTTTACTTCTCATGATAGGAATATAAATCATTTGGGATGAACGAATAAATTTTAAGGCATATTTAGGCTTAGCCTTCATAGCCAGATTCAAAACCTGCATAGCCTCTTTATAATAACCTTTATTCGCGTAAATCACCCCGAGATTATGATAAAACCAAAAAAAATGAGAGTTTCGTTTAATGGCCTCTTTATAAGCGGTTTCCGCCTCTTTGTATTCGCCCAGATAATAATGACAAAACCCCAGCATACCGTATGCCTCGGCAATATGCGGAAACGATTGCGTTACGAGCTTATAATAACGTTTATATTTTTCTAACTTCTTTTTTCCCACGTCTTTATCTTGAGCCACGTTCAGCAAATAATCAAAAGAACCAGGATTCATTTTATTTAAAATCCGTCCCTTTACACCCATTTCAACTTTTTTCTGATCAACTATAACTTGAGATGACAAAAAAATAACAAGATACAGAACTGGAATACCTTGATACAACCACTTTATTCCCCCAAAATGCTGTTCATCTTCCCGAGAAGACTCTGCCCTTTTAAATTCTGGGAAAGACCTGTTTTTCTGAAAAGAACTCTCTTGTCGCGCCATATTCGTATTGAAACGATATGCTTTTATTGATAGAAGTAAAAAAAAGAAGAAAACAGACTGAAAGATACCCATCATTAAATATTTCAAAATGTACTGCCATTTTTGACCAAAACGAAAATCAACAATATTATCTCCGGAAGGAAGCCTCATTCCTTTAAAAGCTATATTCGCCTGAAACAAATCTGTTTTTTTCCCATTAATAAAAACCTGCCATCCGCTATGAAACGCGTCATTATACACAAGAAATTTCGGTGAACTAAAATTGGTTCGTAATTTCAAAGAATTAACATCAAAATCTAAAATACGAAAAGACCTTGGCGTTTCTCTATGGTAGTGATGCTCCAAAATCAGTCGCTTCAACTGCTGACCTAATGAATTCTGTGCCAGCGCTTGTAATTGCTCATCAGACATAGCATGAAAAGGTTTATTTCCATATTTCCTTCCAATACGTTCAAACAACCCTCCTTTTTTATCAAATAATCTATATAAAGACTGCTCTTCTCCGCCTAATTTATTCCAAGGAATTTTCAACATACATTGTAACAACTTAAATGGCTTCTCTGTGCCATTCAACCAATCAACTCCTTCTTGAAACGATTGAACATTTTTTTCTTCTCCCCCTGTATCACGATTGATTACTCTAATTAAATTATTAATATCTTTCAAAACTTCCGCCTTCGTTTTATTTAGAGCCGAGAAATCATGAATAGTAAATTTATAGGGACCATTTTTTGCCTGCTGAGAAAATCGCATGGGAATTTGTGCCTGAAACGGAACATCCTCTCCCGTTCTCTGAAGAAACGCCTGTTTCAATCTATCCCGGGAAACAAAGGCAATATTTTGACGGTCCTTAAAAGCGTCCTCCATTTTTTTAATATTCTTCATGTCCGATAAAAACTCATCCGGGTCAATCCACTCCACGGAGTCATAAAGGATAAACGGCTGGCTTTTATACCTATCAAAAATATCAGTATCTAATTTTTCATGAAGACGATAATACCACTTTGTCGCGAAATATATATTGGGGGATAATTTTTGGATGATCACATTGGGAATACTTTTTTTACCTTCTGAATTTTGTTCGTATAAACTGCTCAAGGATAAAAGCTTTCCCAAGTATGGCCTTGTTTCTCCATACCTATAAGAACCTGATCCCTTGGCATAATTTCCTGAAAGATAATGATAGACTTCCAACGGCTGAATAATTATTAAAATAAAAAAAATACCTAAAAAGAAAGGCTCTATCTTTTTTCGAAAAGAAAATTTATTAAACCAAAGAGTGAAAAACAAAAGGCTTAATCCCACAACACAATAAGAAGAAAGCAAACCTCTTCCTTGAGTATAAAGAAAAACCATTACGCCTAAATGGACCGCCGTCAAAAAGGCTATATGAATATACTTTCCATTTTTTGTCTTTGGAAAATAGCTCAAAAATAAGCGCAATTGTTCTATTAAAAAAAGAATCGTGATCGGGAGTAAAATAATCCATAAAAAAAATTCAAAATTTCTGAAATATTTAAAATAGAATATATGCTCATAGAGAAATCGATAGAGTGGAGTCGTATCATGGAGACTTATTAAATAAATAATAAAACCCCATGATGCCAATAAAATAAGTTTTCGATTAGCAACAACCGTTAATCCGATCAGTAGAAGTATCCAGACAAAAACAGGCACATAAAACTCTCCCAAACGAATTTTTTTTAATCTGGAGGCATGCCTCCTGGAACCGAACGATGATAAAGAGGGCGTTTCCCCAGAGGATGTTACTTCATCAAAAGATGATTTGCCGAATAAAGAGGCTACTTCTACAGCCGATCCTCCCATTTTCTGAATGCCTACGGCCAAAGTATTTTCCGTATCAGCTTTAGCATGTCTGGCAGGAAGAACAAATTCTCCTTTGGAGGATTCCTGATAAAAAAATATTCCGGGAAGAAGGGATGCTATAAGGGCTAAAATACATAAACAGGAAAATATTTTATACTCTTTAAAAAATCCAAAATACTGTAAAGCGATCCTCTTTAGAAATGAAAAATAAATAAAAGAAAAACAAAGCATAAAACTTAAAAATATCGTCAAAAAATAAAATGGAACATAGGTCGTAACCAGAATCATGACCGTAAATATCACTCCTAAAAAAAGATGCTTCTGTGGTTTTTGCGTGAAGGCCACCAGAAAATAAAAAAACCATGCCATGGGGGTAAATATTAAAATAATAAAAGACCAAAACACCTGTGTCCCCAAAGAAGAAAACATCAAAAGAACCGTAGCTGCAAAAGCCATAGGCGTGTCACGGAGAAAGCACTTTGCCAACTTGTAAAAACCAATCATGCCAAGAAAATAATAAAGAGCTAAAAAAATGAGATAAGAAAAGGTATACGGGATGCCTGTTTTATTTAAAATAATAATGAAAAGAAAGAGGGGATTAAATTCACCAATGCGACGTAGAAAGAATTCGACAGGAACCCCATTCTGCCGGGATGACTCCCACATAGGAAAAACCCCGCGGCCTATATTTTCCAAAAAAAATCTAAAATGTTCATAATAGACAGTGGCATCCCCTTGAAGGTTAACTTGATTGAGAAGAAAACGATGAAAGGAAAAACACCATAGCGCAAAAGCCAGGGTTAATAAAAATGAAATTTTAATAAATTGCCAATTGAGTTTCATGATTCTTTAATATATTCTCCGAAATACGTTTTTCTAAAACAGCCTGGGTTAATACCCGTAACTTGTAACAATCTTTATATCCCTGTGATAACTCTCTCTCCACCTCACTAAAATCTTTAAATTTTTCTCTAATAATCGGCATATAAATCATCCGGGATGAACGAACAAATATGAGTGCTGCCTGAGGCTTTGTCTTTAAAGCTTTCTGAAACATTTCAACGGCCAAGGCATACTGCTCATTCTTCAAATATATATTCCCTAAATTATAATAAAACCAAAAAAAGTGGGGATTAAGGGCTTTAGCTTTTTGGTAGGCTTCAATAGCTTTTTTTTCTTCACCTAAATGATACAGACAAAATCCTTTCATCCCATGAGCTTCTGCCATTTCTGGATAATATTGTATGATTTTTTGATAATAAGGCAGATATTTCTTTAATTTTTTTTGGTCAATATTTTCTGTACTCTGAGACGCCTCTTCTAAATAATCATATGATTCTGGAATCAACCAGTTAATTCCCTGACTGCGCATGTGCCCACGCATTTCATCATAATGACGAACAAAATACACCCCTAAAGTTCCAAACATCAAAATAATGACGATTAAGTTAATGATTCCTTTTCGTGTGATCTCTTTTATATGCTTAAGCCCTTCCCAATACACTGGTAAAGATAATGACAAACTCATAAGGAAAATAGGATAAATAAGTTCATAATAACGGTAATGCCGATGGACAAAATAAGTTCCTCGAGAAATAGCTAAATAATTAATGCCAGGAGAAATCAAATATAATATCAACATCGTCAAAAAAACAACGGTATGCGATCGCAGTTGTTTAAATCGACAGGTCATAAGGATTCCTAAGGCTGAAAAGATCGGAATCATTTTCATGGAAATCCAAAATTCAAAAAATTGTCTTAAATATTTATCAAATAATGGGGCCTCACCACCTCCGCCTTTAGGGAGATAGTATATGCAAACCAACAACGGAATAATAAATACCTTCAAAGATATAATAAATCGTTTAGTAATCTCCTTTTTGTTCCACTGCCCAACAATCATAAAACTCAAACCTAAACTAAACATTTGGAATAACGCTGCTGTTGCTGTCGCGGCCAATGCAGTCAACAAACCAATAATAATTTTATTAAACCTCTGATAATGCATATACAAACCCAGTGTCAGAATCCATATCGCGTTCCATAGTGAATAGGCTCTCATCTCAATCGAAAAAACGAAATTATGTTCACGGAAATAATAATCCCACAGAACCCAAATAAGTAACGTGCCCTGTAATATTAAAAGAATATCATTCTGTGAAGATCGTCGGATACCGAAAAACAAAGTCAGGATTAAAATAAATCCTGATAAACAAGAAGTGAATATGGGGTGAAGGCGGTAATATGTATTGTAAGGAAGACCAAAAGACTGGACATGTTCTTTAATATCATTCCACCCTTTTAAAAAAAAATAATCCAATGGCGCTTTACTTATCTGCCCTTGAGGACCTTTAAACAAAATATTTAAGTAGCTATCGGATTGTATACTATGCTCCAAACTCCAACTTTCATCCAGCCACAGATTCTTTTTTTCTGATGCGTCAAAAGTTCGACTAATAAAAAAACAAGACACGCTTATAGAGATTAAAATAAATAAAACTGTTAAAATCTTATTAAAAACTCTCTTTAATTTTTTCATAACACTTCAACGCCGCTAAAATTGTTTTATCCATATCATAATACACATAGTCTCCAAGTCTTCCTCCAATGATGAGCTGGGCTTCTTTTCGCGCTAAATCTTTATATCTTTGTAAAATATTTTTATCTTCATCCATCCTTACCGGATAATAGGGGGAATTCCGATCATCTTTTGAATACTCATGAAATATAAGAGTTTTATCCTTCCTGTATGCGCGTTCCACATGCAAATGGCGGGGTTCATGAATACGTGTGTACGGCATATTATTATCCGCGTAATTCATAACAGCTGTCCCCTGAAAATCTTCACGATCCATCACCTGTTGTTTGAGCTCAATCGACCTCCATTGCAGGCGGCCACATTGATAATCAAAATATTGGTCGATAGGACCCGTATAGATTATCTTTTTATGAACTTCAAATTCCTGTCGAAAATCAAAATAATTACAACTTAATTGAACATCAATATTAGAAGATTTTAACATTTTTTGAAAAATAGCTGTATACCCCTCTAATGGAAGTCCTTGCCAACGCGCGTCAAGAAAATAGTCCTCTCGATAATCATAACGAACAGGAAGCCGTTTAATAATACTGGCAGGAAGTTCTTGAGGATGTTTTCCCCATTGTTTTATAGTATAATCTTTGATAAAAGCTTCATAAAGAGGGCGTCCGACTAAGGCAATGGCTTGTTCTTCAAAGTTAGACAGAACTCCTGACTTTTCTTGACTGATTTCTTCTTCTATAAATTTTCTTGCTTCTAAAGGCGTTAAATTGATATTATAAAAACTATTGATTGTCTCCAGATTAATCGGAATCTGGTAAACCTTATTCTCATGCCTGGTTAATACCTGGTGATGATACCCATTAAATTCTGTAAATTGGGAAATGTACTGCCACACTTCCGGTGAGGATGTATGAAAAATATGCGTACCATACCTATGATATTCAATACCCGTTTCCTCATCGGTGGTTGAATAACAATTTCCTCCAATATGATTGCGTTTATCAATCACAATAACATATGCCTTTAAATCATTAGCCAAACGTTCCGCCAGGACTGACCCATAAAACCCCGCACCAACAATAAGATAATCACATTTCATATTGTTATACTCGGTCGACACCGTATCGTTTGAAAAAAAGATTTAATTGCTGAAATTACCAAATTCCATTTAATTAAAGAAGGTTCTCCTGTCTGCCGATTTTTATGTATAACAGGGGCTTCATAAATCCTTAATCTCTCCTGAGAAAATACGCCTGAAATAATCACATTCGGAGCAAACGTATCTTTGGGGATTTTTTGAATAATATTCTTTAAAATTTTCGATCGCATAAGACGATAAGGAACATTAACATCGGTCACTCCTGAACCAAACAATATACGTACAGTCAAACGTGAAAACAAACTGATTATTTTGCGACCAACGTTTTGTGCCCTTTGAATTCTTATCCCAAAAAGGGCTTCAAAGTCATCTCTCTTATTCCATAAATCAGGAAAATACTCCGGACTTATTTCATTATCACTATCGCACTGAAAAACCCAATCCGCAACTTGCACAGCCCTATGATATCCTTCCAAAATGGTTGGCCCATGCCCCCTATTCTTTTTATTAATAATCTCAATATCAGCATCATTTTCGAATATTTTTAAAACATGTAATGTTTGATCTGTGGAGCCATCGTTGAATATACAAATCTGAAATCGAATATTCAAAGACAATACCATTTGCTTCCAGGATCGAATAACCTCGACAATACAGCCCTCTTCATTATATACAGGGATGACAATGGCGAGGGCATATTGATTATCCCCACTCTTAATTTTATTTAAACTTGACATATTATGTACGCTAGCGTACATTTAAAATGTACCTACAAAAGGAGGCGTTATGGTTACTGTATCTTCTACGAAATTCCGTCAACATTCCAAAAATTACTTAGACACTGTTGAAAAAGGTGAAACGGTTCAAATTGTTCGTCATGGCAAAGTGATCGCCCACATTATTCCCGCTACAAAAAAAGAACCTTCCTGGAAAAAACCGGGACTACGACTCAATATTCCCGGATTATCGTTAAGCCAAATTGTTCTAAAAGAGCGCTGGGAATCCTGAAGCATCATGCATATTTTCTTTGATACATCAACCCTGGTCAAACGATACATTGAAGAAAAAGGCAGTGATGAAACGGCTGCCCTCTTTCTGAAGGCATCCCAGGTATCAACAAGCCTTATCTGCCTCCCTGAAATTATGTCTGCTCTAAATCGTGTCCTTCGTGAGAAAAAATTAAACAAATCTCTCTATGCCAAAACCAAAAAAATGGTTATCAATGACTTTAAAGACTTTTTAATTTATGATCTTACTTCCAAAGTCATCACTTATACCATAACACTCCTTGAAAACACCCCTTTAAAAGCTATGGATGCCCTGCATCTAGCCTGCGCTCTGGAAGCCAAACCAGACCTTTTTGTTTCTTCAGACATCCAACAAATCAAAGCTGCTAAAAAACTACACCTGAAAGTATTACAAATTTAGCTGTAACTACTCAGGTCATTGTGTCATTGCGAGGAGGCATACAAAATTATCAAGCCGACGCGGCAATCTTTTTTTGATATGAGATTGCTTCGTCGCCTTGATAATTTTGTACGGCTCGCTCGCAATGACACCCCTCCTGAGTAGTTACATTTAGCTTTCATCGAAACTTAATTTTCCTCATCGCAAAAAAACACATTTGGAATAAAAGAATCCCGTGACGAAAACGCTGAATTTGAGTGGAGCCATACTGACGATTTCGATAACGAATAGGAACTTCAATCACTTTAAGATTTAATTTTACTGCCCCAAAAATCAGGTCAAAATCACCAAAGGGATCAAAATCGCCAAAATACGCACGATTGGCAACCAACTCTTCATAGTGGTGCCGAAACATCACTTTGGTTCCGCAAAGGGTGTCTTTAAAAGATGTCTCTAGCAACCATGAAAAAAAAATGCCAAAAAATTTATTGGCCATTAGATTTAAAAACCGCATGGCCTCACTTTCCATCTGATAAACCAAACGGCATCCATTAATATACTCGCCTTTGCCATCACGAATGGCTCCATAAAATTTTGGTAAATCTTCCGGCGGTACGGTTAAATCCGCGTCCAGTATCATCAAAATATCACAGGAAGACTTACTAAAGCCAAAGCGTACCGCGTCCCCTTTTCCCTGGCCTTCCTGACGAAACAGCTTAATGTCTTTATCCGGATATTTCTGAATAACGCGTTCCACCTCTTCGTACGTCCCGTCTTTTGATCCTCCTTCGACAAACATAAATTCCTGATGGGTTCCAAAAAAAGGCGTGCGTATAATAGCCTGTTCAATATTTCCTTTTTCATTGCGGCAAGGCACTAAAATGGTTGTTGAATATTCTTGTTTTTTATGTATGGCCACCCTGGTAACAATGAAATGATTTAATGTTAAAGCGTTAATAATAGGTAAATTCGCAACATACCTATTTAATAATGTACTTAATCCCCAAATATATTTTGGAAATAAAATCCTTCGTTCCCGCTTAATCACATCAAAACCTGCTAGAGAAAGAAAATTAGTAATATCTTGTGCCGAAATCCAGTTTTGAATCTTTTGAGGAATCTTTAAGCCTAACTGCTCGCCTATTTTCAAAATGTACTGCCAAAAATAACTGTAATACTCAATAATAATCCGTGTGTCTTTTGTACAAAAACGTTTTAATGACTCTAAAAAACTTTGAATATCCTCTAATTCCCCCAAAAGGCCGGAAAGAATAATAGTGTCAAACTTCTCCTCTTTTAAGCTATCGATTTCCCCCGCATAAAAGTTTAAATCCAAATGCTTTTCCGAAGCGACTTTAATCATCTCTTCACTAATATCTAAACCAACCCCATAAGAAGGCTCTAATGCTTTAAGCAAATTCCCTGTCCCGCATCCTACTTCTAAAACCCGTTTTCCTTTAGGGACAAAATAATGATAATGTTTTTCCAATTGCTGATAATAATATTTATTCTTGGCCCGATACGCGTCCCGTTGAAGGGCTAACGCATTATAATGTTCTTTAAGATTGCTCATAATATTTTTATATTCCCTCTCCCTCAGGGAGAGGACTTTGCCAAAGGCAAATAGGTGAGGGTTCTACTTATTTTTTGACCACCAAATAATCCCCAATTGCTAATACATCAAAATCTGTCCGTAAAAAACAATTCACCGCGTGTTCCGGTGTGCATACAATCGGCTCGTTTTCATTAAATGACGTATTAATAATAACAGGGACTCCTGTAATTTTCTCAAACTCCGCAATCAACTCCCAATAAACAGGATTCACCTTTTTATTCACAGTCTGCACACGCGCCGTTCCATCCGCGTGCGTTACCGCGGGAATGACATTTTTTTTATCTTCGTGCACATCCCCTACTAAAATCATATAGGGTGATAATTGATCTTTCGGCATCTTAAAATACTCATTAACTTTTTCTTCTAATATTGACGGAGCAAACGGCCGAAAATGTTCTCGTTTTTTCACGCGTTCATTTAGCCTGTCTTTCATCGCGGAATTGGTTGGATCAACCACAATACTTCTATTCCCTAACGCGCGTGGACCCGCCTCCATTCTTCCCTGAAACCATCCAACAATTTTTCCATCTGCAATTTTTGCAGCTGTTTCTTTAGCAATATTTTCTGACTTATGATATTGAACCTGTTTTTCTTTTAAAACCGATTCAATCTCCTCGTTACTAAACGCGTTTCCTAAATAAGAAGATTCAAAAATAAAATTTCGTTTCTGCCCCAATATCTGATGATAATAATACAATGCGCTTCCCATGGAAGTGCCCGCATCACTGGCAATCGGCTGAATAAATACATCTTCAAATGGGGTCTCAGCAATAATCCGTTTATTCATCAAACAATTTAAAATGACGCCGCCGGTCATACATAAATGAGGTAATCGCGTTTGTTTATACAGATGATTAGCCAAATGAACCCCTGTTTTCTCTACTATTTTCTGTAACGCGTAAGCAATATCATAATGATGCTGCGTATACTTTGCTTTTTTCGCACGCTTCGGGCCAAACTTCTCAATAAAATAATCACTCATCCACTGGGTCTGCCCGTGCGTATGAAACTGAAAATATTTTAGATTGAGTCGATATTCCCCATTATCTAAAAGATAAACCAAATCCTCAAAGCCTTTCACATAAATATCTTTTCCATAAGCCGACATGCCCATAACCTTCCATTCATCAAAAAAAGGATAAAACCCAAGGTAGTCTGTCATAGCCGCGTATAAATGCCCTAAAGAATGCGGAATCTTAATTTCCCGAAGCTTTTCAATTGTGTTGCCCCTCCCTTGAGCAAACATGGTGCTGGTAGATTCTCCCCGCCCATCAATCGTCAAAATAGCCGCTTCTTCAAACTTAGATACAAAAAACGCGCTAGCCGCGTGGCTCAAATGATGTTCAATAAAATAGACTTTAGGGGGCTTATCAAGATTGAAATGCCGCGCTATGCGTTGGCCAATATTTTTCATCAGAGATATCCGCTCAAAAAAGCGTAACTCTCCTCCGGAAGGAGCTTTGAAAAGATTTAAACTCGCGGGGAAATATTTTAAAAAATAAGAAACATTTCCAAGTATCTCTCTTTTAGGAGCCCAAAAAAAAGTAAAGTGATCAATAGCGTTAATCATAATGCCTTCGGCAGATAAGCATTGCTCTATAGCGTGTTCAGGATATCTGGCTGTATGCTTTTCCCGACTAAATCGCTCTTCCTCAAAAAGTGAACAGACCTCTCCATCTTTAATAAGACTACAAGAAGATTCATGCGCGTAACTGCTTAATCCTAAAATATACATTTTAAAACATCCTTATCTCTAATCTCATCTTTTTAAGTCTATCTCTATTCAAATCTCTATCAATAAGCTGTGTAAAAATATAACACTTGCGATAATCTTCTTTCAATTGATTGGTGAGTTCTTTTTGAATATCCTTCATCCCTTTGGCCACAAGAGGAAGATAGATACGCCGGGAATTTTTTATAAAAAATAATACTCTCTCCGGCTGTATATCTTTCGCTTTATTAAAAGCTTCTTTTGCTTCTTGATACCGGCCTTTTTTTAGATAAATCACCCCAAGATTATAATAAAACCAAAAAAAATGGGGATTAATTTCCAAGGCTCTTTTATAAGCCACAATCGCTCTATCCGTTTCCCCTAATTGATAAAAACAAAACCCTGTCATCCCAATAGCATCTGCCCGCTCCGGCATATACTCCGCGACTTTTTGATAATAATGCAGATAACTTTTTAATCTTCGAAAATCAAAAGCTTTTTTTTTGTAAAATGTCTCCACAAGATAATCAAAAGATCGCGGCATAATATGATTTAAAATTAAAATCTGTCGCTTATCTTCTTTTACTTCATATTCTTTAATTACATCAAAAATTTTTCCTCCTAATAATCCAACAAGACCAAGCGTAAATCCTGTCTTTAAAACAATCGAGAAAATCGCTACGCGATAACTTGTGCGATTTTTATTGCCGATAGGAAAATTACATGCTTTCCTATACGGTATAAAAATATTCTTAACCTTCAACCCTATCTCCAATAAATAGCCAATGAATAAATTTCCAGATAAGTCTTCATAAAACGAATGATCAATAAACCCGTGAATAAAATAACCAAATTTACAGATATCCACCGATTCCCTTTAAACTGCTTAAAAAGTTCAACAGAAAACAAAGAACTCCCAATAATAACAACCGGTGTCAAAAAAAGAAAATAACGGCTGACCACAGCGAAACCATTGGGATATTCTACTGCCTTTATGATAAAAACAGACAATAACGCGAGAGCGGCCAAACCGGTTAAAATTAATAAACTCAAACAATATTTGCCTTCTTCTAAACTCTTCCTCTTTTCTTTATTAAAAAAATATGTAAATCCATAAAAAAAGAGATAAACCCCACACATCCAGATATACTCAATGGGAAAACAATCCGTTAATAATTTAACCGGAGGATTTTTCTGATCAAACCAAAAATTATATTTGGGGGCCTGTGCGTAATAAAAAAGACATATGACGATAGAAATGATCGTAACCACAAAATAGGCTTTTGGCGGTGAAAGCCGTTTTTTCTCTTTACCAAAATACCACAATAAAATGGAGATAATAACCATTTGTGCCAGACTAAAAACAACGGTAAATGCCATCAAAATATGTGTTATCATCAACCATTTCCACAAATTTTGGGATTTCTGTTTATCTTTCAACATAACCAAAAATAATAATATCTGAACAATCGTCAGAAGAATCCAAAGGGAATACGGCCTGGCTTCAACCCAATAACGCCAAATCATGGGAGAGGAAAAACTCACAAGAAGCGCATAGAACCCTGCCCAAACAGAATAATGACGGCTAAAAAAATAAAAAATGAACGTAATAGCCAACGCCATATAAAAATTTGGAAAAACACGAAGAATAATTTGAGATTTTTGATCAACAATAAACCAGGATGTTCCTGCTATGGACAGTTTATACTTGGCTAATAAACACAGCGTCTTCTGAATAACATAAAATAACGGTGCATTGCTTCCCTCACTAATTTTCCCAAGAAACATGTCTCCATACGACTGCCCCTGAACAGGGCCTGTCTGACTATAAATCTCATCATTCCAAAGAGGTTTATTTTTGGCGAGTTGAAACCCCGTAAAAAGAAGAATAAAAAATAATATAAAAGAAATAATTCTTAGATGGATGCGCCTCATATCTTAGGCGCGCTCAATATTACTCTCGTAAATTTCTTCCAACGTCCCTTCCAGGCTATACTTCTGAGACCAATCGGGATAATGTTTCTGAAACTTTCCTAAATGGCTGATATACCATATATGATCACCGCTGCGGTTGTCTCCACAATACTTATGATTCATTTTTTTACCGGAAATTTTCTCACATAGATGAATGGCTTCCAATATTGAGCAACTATTACTGCGCCCTCCCCCCATATTATAAACTTCACCAACACGGGGACTTTGTGTAAAATGATAAAACGCGTTAACAAAATCATAACTATGAATATTGTCCCGAACCTGTTTCGCTTTATATCCAAAAATAGTATATTCCGCCCCCGCGACACAGCACTTCATTAAATAGGCTAAAAATCCATGCAACATAGCACCGGAATGATTCGGCCCTGTTAAACAACCTCCTCGAAAACAGGCTGTTTTCATGTCAAAATAACGTCCATATTCCTGCACTAAAATATCGGCAGCAACTTTTGATGCTCCAAATAATGAATGTTTCGATTGATCAATACTCATGGATTCATCAATCCCCTCATAGAAAGGATGATGTTTTTCTATCTCCCAACGGGTTTCCTCTTCAATTAATGGGAGGCGGTTAGGAGTGTCTCCATAAACTTTATTAGTACTGGTAAATATAAACGTTGCCTGGGGACAATGTTGACGCGTCATTTCCAAAAGATTCAATGTCCCATTGGCATTAATACCAAAGTCTGTAAATGGTTCCCTGGCGGCCCAGTCATGCGAAGGTTGCGCCGCTGTATGAATAATTATTTTTATATCAGCACTGTATTCTTTAAATATTTCCTCAAGAGCATCCTGGTCACGAATATCCACTTCCTTATGAATATACCCGTCTATCTTCTGCTTCAAAGCCCGCGTATTCCAGGAAGTGGATGCTTCTTCTCCAAAAAAATAACTCCGCATATCATTATCAATGCCCACAATTTGATATCCCTTCTCTGTAAAAAATTCCGCGGCTTGTGAACCAATAAGACCGGATGAGCCTGTAATAAAAGCAATATTCACTATTTTTCTCCCTTTTTATATTTCCTGATAAATGATTTGATTAATTTTGATTTGAATTTATTATTAATATAATCGTAATCATATAATATTCAATAATATTTAATATTAATACTAATGAATAAAATAATAAACATTTTTAATCAAAAAGAAAAAACCTTTTCTTTTGAACTTTTTCCTCCAAAGACTGAACAAGGATATCAGAATCTACTCACTACTATTGAGCAACTCTGCGCGTTAAAACCGGACTTTATCTCCTGTACGTATGGGGCTGGAGGAGGCAATCGTGATAAAACCTTTGACATCGTTCAACTTCTGCAAAAAAAATATCAAACAGTTGGTCTGGCTCACCTCACCTGTGTTTTGAATACTAAAAAAGAAATTAAAAATATTCTTTGCGCAGCCCAATCTCGCGGCATTCAGAATATCTTAGCTCTTCGGGGAGACCCTCCGGTAAACAATCCGGATTGGCAACCTGAGGAAAATAACCTCAAATACAGCAGTGAACTCTGCGCATTTATTCGTGATAATTTTGATGATTACTTCTGTGTTGGCGTGGCAGGATTTCCAGAAGGACATCTTCTTTGTCCGGACAGAAACAAAGACGCGGAATATTTAAAAATAAAAATGGATAATGGTGCGGATTTTGTGATGACTCAATTATTTTTTAATAATCAGGATTATTTTGATTATGTCAAGCGTCTGCGTAAACTGGGGGTTAATGCCCGCGTCATTCCCGGCATTCTTCCGATTACCAACTATCAAGGACTATTGAAATTCACTTCTCTCTGCGGCGCTACCGTAACCGATGAAATAAAACAAATTTTTGAGCCCATTGGCGATGACAAAAAAGCCGTCCTCAATGCCGGCATCAAATTTGCCGTCCGCCAATGCCGTGATCTCCTAAAAGGCGGCGCTCCGGGCCTTCATTTCTACACCCTCAATAAAATTAGTCCCATAGATAAAATCTTATCCCAAATTTTACAATAAACAAAATGAATTTTGGTCATTATACCAATTCCATTAAATAATTGCTCTATTTTTAACTCTACTATTCATTAAAGCGTCGAGAAAAGTAAAATTGGTTTTGGTCATTATTTTCTATAAAATGAAGCAGCTATTCACGCGCAGATCCTAAAACCCTCATAGAATTTAATATAGCAATCAAGGCAACCCCCACATCGGCAAAAACAGCACCCCACATTGTGGTCATACTCAAAAGACCCAAAATTAGAAAGGCTCCTTTGACTCCTAACGCAAACCCAATATTTTGCCAGACGATAGTCCTTGTTCGTTTAGCAATTTGGATAGCCTCACAAAGTCTTGATGGTTCATCCGTCATTAAAACAATATCAGCCGCTTCGATAGCCGCGTCCGACCCCAAGGCCCCCATGGCCACACCAATATCAGCTCGCGTGAGAACAGGAGCATCGTTTATACCATCACCCACAAACGCGACTAACGCATTTTTATTTTTTTTCTTACCTATTAACTCTTCAACTTTTTCAACCTTATGTTGCGGTAACAACTCTGAAAAATATTGATCCAAATTTAATTTTCCGGAAACCATTTCCCCAACTTGTTCACTATCTCCTGTAAGCATAATCTGATTATTAATACCCAACAACCTGAGCCTTTTAATGGCTCGCGCGGCATCTTCTTTAATTTCATCAGAAATAACAATATAGCCCATATATTGATTATCTTTGACAACATGAACAACCGTTCCCTGAACAGCACACGTATTGTGTTCAACATTTTCCAAATGGAGAAATTGATCATTACCCACTAAAATAGTGTGCCCGTCTATTTTTGCCTTGACCCCATATCCGGAAATTTCTTCATATCCCTCAATGGTGTTTTCATCTATACCCAAGCCAGATAAATTTGCGATTTCAGAACGTTGTTCTACAGCAGATGAAGCCCCTGGGTTTCGCAAATCTGGCACGCTTGGGTATAGATCTTCTTTAAATATTTCACGGATGGATTGTGCGATGGGATGATTAGAATGGCACTCAGCACCTACCGCAAACTTAATGATATCATATCGTTGAAAACCATTCATCGCGACGGTCTCAGTAACCCTGAAAACACCCTTTGTTAATGTCCCTGTTTTATCCCACACAATCGTATGAATATTGTTTAATGCCTCTAAATAATTAGAACCTTTAATAAGTATCCCTCGTTTAGAAGCGGCTCCTATTCCCCCAAAAAATCCAAGAGGAATGGATATGACAAGGGCACAAGGACAGGATATGACTAAAAATATTAAGGCTTTATATATCCATTCTGAAAAAGTTTCCTGATGAACAAACACGAAACGGAAAGAGGGGATGTTGTACAATAGCACAGGGATTACAGCGATCAGCAAAGCGCTATAAACAACCGCCGGCGTATAATATTTCGCGAACTTAGTAATAAATTTCTCAGTCGGGGCTTTTTGGCTGGAAGTATTTTCAACCAACTCCAAGATTTTCGACACAGTAGACTCGCCAAATCTTTTTGTAACCTGAACATTTAAAAGCCCTGTTTTATTTATTGTTCCGGAATAAATAGCGTCAGCCTTCTTCACTGTTTTTGGAACAGATTCCCCTGTTAAGGCCGATGTATCAATCAGGGATGTCCCTTCCAAAATAATTCCATCTAAAGGAACTTTCTCCCCTGCTTTGACAACAATGATATCGTTAATCTTTACCGTGTCGGGATCGACTTTTGTTATGCTTCCATTTTCTTTTAAATTCGCGTAATCCGGCCTTATTTCCAACAAGGCTTTAATAGATCTTCTCGATTTATTCAGAGCCATATCCTGAAAAAGTTCACCCACTTTAAAAAATAACATTACCGCCACCGCTTCAGGAAATTCTTTGATGGCAAAAGCCCCTATCGTCGCAACCGTTAATAAAAAATTTTCATCAAAGACTTCTCCCCGAAGAATATTCTTGATTGCTTTCCAGACAACATCACCGGCAATGATAAGATAACTTAAAAAAAACAAAGAAAAACTTTCCCAAAAAGACAATTTTAATATCAATGCTCCGGCATAGACAAATATACCTATCGCGAGAATAATGATCGTTTTCTTCAAATTAAAATCTTTGTTTTCTTCTTTGGTATTATGATCATGAGTACAACATGCCATATTTTTCCCCTTATTCTAAAATGCCTCCCTATCCGTTGCTCCTTCTCGGACAGCCTCCTAGACAAATACTGACAACATCTTTATATGATGAGGATAGATTTCATCTTTTTCTGTAACCGTTCACAGGGATATGCCTGTGAACGGTTACATTTTTCTTTACCAAACTCTTTAAAGATTCAAGTAAAAATTATTGTGATATTTTGTTGACAGACTTTTGAATATCACGCAACAATTTAAGCATTTCCTTCTGATCAGCGCGCATCTCTCTTTGCGCAACGATAATATCCTTGATCAGAGTCCTGTTCGTTTTGCTTGTTGAAAACGGGATTTTCTGTGCTGACGAATTCAAAACAACTGTAATCAAAATTGTAAATACCGAAAAACCAACAACAAATTTTTTTGATAAATGGATCATTTTTGCCTCCTCTCGTTTTAAAGCTCAACCTGTTCTTGTTTATACCCATTCCAAAATAAACTACCTCGGAGCAAGCCCTCGAGGTATTGACCTAAACATTTACAAACGAGGCAAGCCTCGGGGAATTAAACCCAGTTTAAAGATTGGCAAAATAGGTACCACGATAGCTTTGGGTTCATTGGATTCCCACGGACTAAATGTCCGTGGTATTCTTAAACAGGCCTCAGTATTGGAATGATTGGAGAATCATGTTTGAAGAATTATGGGACAAGCTTTTTTCATTCTAAAGAAAAAATTTTATTCTTCCCTTCTTTTTTAGCCTGATAAAGGGCCTGGTCAGCCTTCCTGATAAGATCATGATGCAACATACTCTTATCGCATACGGCTAATCCAACACTAATAGTTATTTCTTTCTTTAACTTAAGTTGAACCATGGAGTTTTTTATTTTCATAGCAACAACTTTTGCCTGAAAGATATTTATTTCTGGAAGGATAATAGCAAACTCATCTCCGGCATAACGACAGACAATATCAACAGCACGAGAATTTTTCTTTAAGCTGTTGCTTACTTTTTTTAGAAGATGGTCTCCTTCTAAATGACCATAGAGGTCATTATAGGATTTAAAATTATCAATATCAATCATTAGAAGGCACAAAGGTTTTGGGTAGCGTTTCAGGCGAGTCAGTTCTTGATTTAAGCTTCGCATAAAATGCCGGTGATTAAATAATTCTGTTAACGGATCTGTAATAGATAAATGCTCTAATTCCCGATAATAACTCGCGTTTTCAATAGCAATTGAGGCTTGTCGAACAATGGTGCAAAGAACTTTTAAATCAATTTTAGTAAAAACTTCTCCATTTTTTGACTTTTTATCTGAAACGTTAACAACCCCAATTAGCTCATCATGGGCTTTAATAGGAACACTCATAAAAGATTTGCTATTATAACTACTCCTGTTTTTTCGTGAAATAAAAGTATTTTCTTCAATATCCTGAACAAGTATAGGATTTCCACTTTTAGCTACACGCCCCGCAATTTGATCACCTAATTTAATGCGTGACTTTTTTATAATCTCAGCACTTAACCCTTTTGAACCACGAATTAATAATTTATTTGATTTTGGATCTAAAAGCATTAATGAACACCTTTCCGCGTTTAAAATTTCAGTTGCTTTATCAATAATAAAATCGACAAGATGATTTAATTTAAGAATTGATCTGATTTCCTGATCAATGCTTAAAACTTCTTCTAATTTTCTTTTTTCAAATTCAATATCTTCCTCTAATTTTTTTCGCTCAAGTTCACTGCTAATTCTCGTTGAGAAAGTTTGCAGCACAGGAAGTTTTTGGAATTTATTTTTCATAGGATTAATATCAAAAGCAGCTATATGTCCCAAAGCCGTTCCAGAACTATCAAAAAGAGGTATTCCTAAATAACTTCTTACTTTCAGTTTGACCAGTCCTTCATCTTTCGGAAAATGTTTTTGGATATCATCAGGATAGTAACAAATTTTTTTATTTAATACTCCTTCGCAAGGCGTATCAATGAGGTCATATTCAAAATTTTCATCAAAATCGTTTCCATTCCAAAATGCCAAAGAACGGACACGTGTCATTTGTGGATTAACACATTTTGTAATAATGACATATTTTACTTGAAGTATAGAAGCCAGATGACGGGCAAGTAATTGAAAGAGTTTATCGCTGTGTAATGCGGCTGTTCCTTCCGCAATTGAGCGGATTATATCTTCAGAAAATTTACGTTCTGTAATATCCTGGATGATTCCAACCATTCGAATAGGTTTATTGCCATCATTAAAGAAAACTTTTCCCTGTTCATGAACAATTTTTTGTTTCCCATCGGGTAGAATAATCCGATGTTCAATACTATAATTTTTATTTTCATATAAAGCTTCATTCACAGCTTTTTTAACAAGGCTCCTATCTTCAGGGTGAACCCTGTTTAAAAAAGCCTCATAGGTAACGGCAAGTTGACGTATTTTTAAATCAAAAATACGGTAGACTTCATCAGACCACCATAATTCATTAGTGAGAATATTCCAGTCCCAATTGCCAAGATGAGCTATTTGTTGAGCCTGCATAAGCCGTTCTTGTGTTTTTTCTAATTCTTGCTCTGTTTTTTTTCGTTCCGTAATATCAACAATATGTTCGATAACTTGTTTTACATTTCCCACTTCATCAAATATGGGATATCCATTTAGCTCAACACAACAAACATTTCCTTTTTCATCTGTATAAAAACGTTCAACAGTTTCCGGCTTTTTTGTTTTTTTTATAGTTTCAAGCGGACAGGATTGTGTTATTTTTATACAAAGAGAGTAATTATCCGGGGAAAAAGAAGAAAAACATTTTTTATTTTTTTTAATACCAAGACGTTTCGCCGCGGAGTTGGCAATTTCAATTGTATAGTCTTTAGCATTAACAATATAAAAAGGATGATCAATCCCTTCTAAAATGTCTTTAAATAATCGTTCCTTTTTGTTGACAGAAAAATAAGAACCAGAAACTGATAGTTTTTCTTTTGAAGGCTTCAGGGGTTTCCTTTTTATCTTTTTAGGTAACGCGGACATGCTGTATTTTCCTGTATTATACCAATTCCATTAAATAATTGCTCTATTTTAAGGTTGCTGTGTCTCGTTGAAGCGTCGAGACAAGCAAAATGAATTTTGGTCATTATTTAATGGAATTGGTATAAATACTCATTTAAAAAACTTACTTACTCGTAAAAACGTCGAGATAAGGAATCGTTCAAAAATAACTTGAAGGCTTATGATTGAACCCTCCTCAATAGAGTTTAAATTAACCTGAAAGTTATTTTTGAACGATTCCTTATCTTTTTGAACGTATTTTTTTGGCTTTTGTAATAAAAATGCCCATTCCTTTCTTTCTATTTTTAAAATAAGTTAATACTGTTTCCGCATCGTGAAACGGGAGCGTCACAAAAGCAAATCTATCTAAAATAAGAACATCTTTAATCTTTTCATTTTTGATACCACATTTTTCTTTAATAGCGCTTATTAATTTTTTACTTGTTAGTCCATCCTGCTTCCCTTGAGTCACAAAAAGTCGCGTTTTCCCTTTCATATCAATAACTCTGCTTTCATTTCTGTTTTCAATTTCGGCATAATTTTTCGCGTTCAGTTCACCTTTAAAAGAATATTGAAGAAGAGCCGCTATGGCATTTTCCGGAGTGTCCTTTTCAAGGAGTTCATTAGCCATATCAATGAATTCCTCTTGAAGGGTTCCTTTAATAATATCTTGGAGGGTGTCTTTAATACGACGTTTTTTTATTTGAATGATTTCTTTGACCCCGGGAAGTTTTGCTTTGCGAATATCTGTTTTAGTTCTTTTTTTAATAAGCTGAAATTTTCTATATTCTGAGGGGGTTATAAATGTAATCGCGTTCCCCTCTTTTCCTGCCCGACCGGTACGTCCTATTCTATGCACATAAGATTCTGAATCATGAGGAAGGGCATAATTAATAACATGCGTGATATTTTGCACGTCAATGCCTCTTGCCGCAACATCCGTGGCTACAAGAATATTGACATGTTGTTTTTTAAATCTGTTTAATATTTTTTCTCTTAAATTTTGGGAAATATCTCCATGGAGGGCTTCGGTATCATAGCCCCTTTCTGTCAAATGATTTGCTATTTTATCCACATCAACTTTTGTTTTACAAAAAACAACGCCATAAAATTCTTCTTCAATATCAATAATACGGCAAAGGGCTTCAAATTTATCTGACGCGGAAACTTCAAAATAAATTTGAGCTGTCTTGCTGACAGTAAGTTGTCCATGATTGACTTTTAAAACATTGTAAGCCCCCATATATTTTTGAGCAATTTTTAATATAGTCGGTGGCATGGTGGCTGAAAATAACATGGTTCTTTTTTCAGCATTGGTTTTTTTCATAATTTCTTCAATCTCTTCAAGAAATCCCATACTTAGCATTTCATCGGCTTCATCAAGGACCAAAAAAGAAATGTTTTCTAATTTTAATGTTCCTCGCTTAAGGTGATCAATGACTCTGCCGGGGGTCCCCACAACAATATCAATCCCTTTACGTAAGCTTCTTAATTGTAACTCAATAGATTGTCCTCCATAAATAGGCACAATACTTAATTTTTTATTTCCTTTAAAGGAGCGTATTTCTTCAGCAACCTGAATAGCGAGTTCACGTGTTGGTGTCAAAACAAGAGCTTGAACAAATTTAGATTTTTCTTGTAAAAGCTCTACCATAGGTAAACCAAAGGCTGCCGTTTTCCCTGTTCCTGTTTGCGCCTGGCCGATGACATCTTTGTCTCCCTCAAGTATAGAAGGGATGGTTTTTTCCTGAATGGGGGTTGGCTCCTCAAAACCTTTTTGTTTTAATATTTTTAATATTTCTTCTGATAATCCTAATTCGTTAAATGATTTCATAATTACAGTACCTTTTAATTTTATATTATTTCTAGTTAGGGGACGCTGAAAAATAGTATTTTTAAAAAAATAAATTACCACCACCCGTTGTGGTTGCTTGTTTAACAGCTAAAAGCCAAAATCCAAAATCCATCTGCTGAGCTTCTTCCCGTCTTTCCTCTTCCTCCTGATGCTTCACATATCGCCTAATTATTTTCTCATCCAGACCCACCGTACTCACGTAACATCCTCTCGACTAAAAATGATTCCCCCAATACCGTTTTATCTCTTTTTCGCTATATTTTAGCATACTTATCGTCGAGAAACTACCTCTTAAATAATTTTTTCAGCGCCCCCTATTTAATAGGATTAGTATAAAGTATACACTAAAATGTACACAACTACAATAATTCCAATTTAAGCGGTAACCCC
>CAZIRV010000021.1:0-23048 GCA_964541845.1 uncultured Planctomycetales bacterium | reverse complement strand
TCGACCCCGTCGTTAGGTCTGACTTGTTATATTTATTAAATCGTGGACCCTTAATCAAAGGAAGGCTTTGATAATGCTAATATCATCCGCAATTTTTTCAGATCCAGTTCCGGAATTTTTTCCAAGAGGTCTGCAACCACTGCATTAGTTTCCTTTTTTCCTTTTCCAAGCAATGCAATCAATTTTAAAACCTTTGGATCTTCTAACGCTTCTCTTATATCAGGATCCTCAAGCGCTTTAAGGATCGTCGGATCGATATTCGCAGTAGGTTGTTCATTCGGTACAAAATAAGATAATGGTTTTCCGGTTGCGGTGGCAATTTTCTGGAGGTCGTCGGAATCCGGCATTTTTTTACCGTTCATTATTCGCCAAAGTTTATCTCGTGACATTTTAGTTTTTATTGCAACATCCCCTTTTTTTATTTCTGCATGGGCTATCGCTTCTTTAATTTTTTTTCCAACACCAAAAATTTTAAATTTTTCTTTTTTCATTGTATCGTCGATAGATGTCCTAAAATATAAGACATAAAAAATAATACTTGACAAATGTCTTAATATTTGCAATATTTGTCACAAATAAGAAAACATTTCATGTTATTTCATAGCATGACATGGTTAAACGAACAAAGGGTTAATAAATGAATGAGCATTGGACAATTAAAACTGATAATAAAAACATGGTGACGTTTACCAGAAAGATAAATGAACAGCCAATTGAAAGCTATGCGCCTGTTACAAAAGACATGGCGTCAGTATTTGCTGTCGCTATCATTCAAGGTTTTGAACCACCACGCAACCTTGTGCGTCTCGATACACTTGTTGATTAAATTCAATTTGTATTAATTTGTCGTCACGTTGCTTAATACGGTAAAAATCAAGACCACTGAAATCTATTTTGTAATCGTCATCATAAATTTTAAGGTGTTCTTTTAATTGACCAACTGTAATTAATGGAGAACGTTTATTCATATTTTTTTTATCCTCTTTCAAGCTGTTTAATATTACGGTAGCTATATTAAACGAACAAAGGGTTAATTCCCAATCTCTTTATCGTACTGCTTATGACAATTAGAACATTCATAAAATCCTGTTTTAAAGCCTGCATCAGCATAAGTTTTATGCGGCTCAATTTTCAAAAGTTGACCAGTATATTTTTTACAATATGGACATTTATCATCTGGGTCAGAAACCGTGTTTTGTTCTATTTGTGTTATGTAGTTCTTCATTTCCTTCTCTTTTTGAGAAAGTTTCTCTATAAGGTGTCGAACTTCAGCCTTAAGGCAAAGGACTTCTTTTTTCAAATCACCGTTTTCATCTGTAAGTTTTACGACCGAATCCTTGAGAAGCAGGATGCGCTCACGAAGGATAGGATTGATGCTACGATCAGTGACTAAATTTTGTATTTCTTTAAGTAAATTCATAGGGTGACTACATGCTTAACCTAAAACAAAAAATGAACATTTACGCTTCAATCTCTATATTTCCCGGCAGCAAACGATTCAGCAAAGGTTGCGCGTGCATGGGCGTTGATATCCAGGCCGTTACTCCGGCACCAATCAGGGAAAGACTCCGGATCAATGTCCGCTTTCTCGACAATGCCCCCTTGAGTCTGGATCCTGTTAATGAGTTCATTAGCCTTATTAAGCCATTGGTCGAAGGTGTCAGGTAAAACAAAAGAACTCCTATAAAAAGGTATTACAAAAATGAATACAACCTCTGAACTACTAAAAATGCCAGAACTATGCGCTTTGTTAAAAATATCTAATCGGACTGTTTACACATGGATTAAGGAAAAAAAAATCCCTTATTCTATGGTTGGTCAACAGTACCGCTTCGATAAAGATGAGATTATGCTCTGGACTAAAGATTTTAAGAAATAATAACAAATATTATGAAATTGGTCAACTTTTTAGAATTGTTTTAACCAAGATGATTGTAAGGCCAAAAATTAAATCTTATCATGAGATTTAATTTTTGGGGAAGATAAGATGAAAAAATGTTTAGTAAACAGTATATTTGATAATTGTAGATTTTTAGAATTGTCCGAAAATTCAAGAAGAGCGCAAAAGCGACATTTTGTGGAAGATGGGGTTTTTGATGAGGTCTAATTTACAAATTGATGAGCTTTGGGAAAAGGTGAAGGCGCTTCCGGAAAAACAACGGAAAGAATTTTTTGCCTGTTTTAATGTCGCGGAAAAGTTCCTGCAGGAAGATAAGGAAAATTTTGCATGCACAATGTTTTGGAAAGCCCTGGTTTTAATTGGGCTTCGGTAGATGGGAAAACACCAAAAAGCGGCTCTTGAGCTTTTTGATGAGGAGTTTAATAAGGTGATGCGAAATATTAATGATATTAGCGTTGATTCTGATTCTGTCCGGGAAATTAGACTGGTTTTTAAAATTAAACCCAGTAAAGACCGGAGTTCCGCAACGACGACTATTCAATCCAGCAGTAAGCTGGCGGTTATTTCGGAACATCAAAGTTCGATATTTATATCTAAGAGTAAGGCTTATGTGACAAATCCTCATCAGGAAGAGTTTGATTTTGGTAGCAAACAATAATTATTAATAATTTATTAGGAGATTAAGAAAATGGAAAATTCAATCGTAAACGATGTGAAAAATCTTGTTGAATCCGGAATTATTAAAGAAGTTGATGGAAAGAATTATTCTCCGGTTAGGTTGAAAAGGGTGGTTGATGAGGTTGGTTTTAAGCCTATTTCTTTAAATACGCTCACGGGGTTGGTTGATTATATTGATTCAAATGTTGATGGAATTAATCTCGAGGCGGCCTTAATTGTTATTCATAAGTTCGATTCAATCAGTCTGTTTTCATGCCTTGGTGATCTTGCAATGGATCGCGCGCGCTATATTAGCGTTCAACTTTCGGAAGAGGGGGATCAGTTTCCATTTGGAAGATTTATTGAGGCTATTAAGGATAATGAATCTGCAAAATCAATCGTTAGTTTACGTCCTTTTCGTACTTTTCGGGAAATCGAACAGCCGGAATCTGAATTTTTATTCCGAATGCAATCATCCGGTAATGGTGTTCCTCCGATGTGTGCTTTGTTTGAAGCAGACGGTGGTGCGTGGCGTATGGAAGCTATTGCAAGAATAAAGACATTTTTAAAAGAGAAAACATCAAGTGTTTCAATTATTGCTTAATTTTTAATAAATATAAGGAGAAAAAATTAATGTCCGGAAAGATGACTCTCAAAGGATTGATAGAAGAAGAGCTTATGGAGGTTAAGACGGTTATTGATAACTTTAATGAAAGGATTGGAGAGGTTATTGAGTGTTTAAATGAAAACGAACGTTTGGACCATGATAACGATAAAATTCGCGCGAATGTCCGGAAGTTTTTATTAAGTGCTTTGAGAAATTTTAATATGCGGGATTTTGAGGGGATGAATAACGATGTGCATGCGGCTTTACAGCGGTTGGAGGATCAGGAACGCAAGGATTTGGCTGATGATCGTCCGCGCATGGACGCAAGGGTTAAGCTTTCCGTCTTTCAGTCTAAGCTAACCGGTAGCAGTGAAATGATTAGAGGATGTCTAAAGAGGATTAATGAAAAGGGGGTAAATTCTGATGAGATATCGTGATCGGTTACTTACAACCCGTCAGGCGGCTGAAATGATCGGAGTAAGTTATAAGGATTTTGTAAACAACTATATGGATTATGTTGAAATTGGCATTATTCCGGTGAGACTCAAGCCAAAAGGTTTTCCGAAATTTCGTGAGTCTGAAATTTTAGCGGCCATGGATAATGGAGCAATTATTAAAAGGGAGGATCGTAATCATGGAAACAAACGTTTTTCATCACATCCAAGAGACTACATCTATGCATGAGACAAGCATACCAAAAGATATTGACGCGGGGGTAGCTGATTACGCGGGGGTTTCCGGGGAAATCTGCCTGTATTGTTTGTTAGCTATTCCGGTTGTCATTGCATTGGCATTAATTTTTGTACCACAGGGGTAAATAATGAAAGAATTTGAAATTTTATTTAATAAAGAGAAGAATTTTAAAGAGGAACATTCCGGATGTCTTTCTATTGTCGACAGAAAACAGCGGGATAAGAGGTATGTTGTTGTGATGCATTGTTTTGATTGCAAGGACACCAGGGTTTTCATTCAACACGGGCCGCGCACGAAGAAATCTAGGTTAAAAATTAATGCAGTTTAATTCTTAAACCATAAGAGCCTGTGGAAAATATCAATTCCTCAATTCATAATTATTTAAAAGCTTGCTGTTTAGGCAGAAATAATGCCGTTAAAGCAAAAATCTTAGCTCACCGGTTTAATACTACAGTACGGGAAATCAATAATTCAATCAGAGAACTCTGGAAAGCTGAACATCTAATAGGGTCCGCAAAGCGTAAGCCATTCGGTTATTACATTCCAGTCACTGAAATAGAAAAAAAGAATCACTTGAAGGCATTTAAAAATGAAATGTTTGACATGCTGGTTACTTTTAACCGGCAGAAAAAAGCTGTTAAAAAATCTTTAGAAGAGAAGGACTATCCATATCCGCTTTTCCCGGTAGCTGTACATAAATCCGGGCAGTTTGAAATGGTTTTAAGTTAAAAAGGAGAATCTATGAGATTAAATATTGTGGCCATTGCTGGCAATCTAACCCGTGATCCGGAATTGAAATATACTCCTTCAGGCATGCCAGTTTGTGAATTTACGGTAGCTGTAAACAATGATTATAAGAAAAATGGTGAAAAGATAAAGGATGTAGCTTTTATTGCTGTGATTGCTTGGAGTAAAACAGCAGAGTTGGTTACTAAATATCTTCAAAAAGGGTCTGCTTGCATCGTTCAGGGGAAACTTAAACAAGAGCGTTGGGAAAAAGATGGTAAGAATCAAAGCAAAACCAAAGTGACTGCTGATAACGTTCAATTTGTTGGGTCGTCTAAAAAGGATAAAGAATCTGTCCAGGAAGAAGCTGAGAAAATGGAAGAAGTTCGCCCGGAAGATATTCCGTGGGATGAGTAATCATGAAAAACATAAAACTATCAATTCCTTATACCCCAATATCTTTAAATTTAATGTTACGAATGCATTGGAGTAAACGTAAGCGTGAACAGGAGAAATGGGATTTGTTTATTTTTGCTCAATGGATGAACAACAACCGGTTAATTTTCTTTAAACCTGTAAAAATTTTATATGTATTGAGTTTTAGTGCTCCAAGACAGAGGGATATTGATAATTATATAGGAGGAACGAAGTTTATTACGGATTCACTCAGAAGAAGTTTTTTGTTGAAAGATGATTATAAGTGGTTAACCGGAATTGAGGTTAGATTTCTTAAAGGCGAAGAAAAGACGGAAATTTTTATTGAGGAGGTTGACTCGTGAAAAAGAAAGGGGTGTGGATTATGGTTGGACTTCATTTTGGTGAATTAACGAAAGAACAGCATAAAGCCTATGTTGAAGAGATTAAGAGAACTTACCGGGGTGATCATGATTGTTTGATGGCCATGGTTCAACGTCGGCTTTTTGAAAAAGAGATTAAGGGGTAGTGACGTATGAAATCGAATGAAAGTTTTATGGCTGCTATGGCTTATGCATTAATCATGCCAACAACAAGTCCGTGTGTAGGTTTTCATACTCTCGCTCTACCTGGAGAGCCGGGGAAAAAGGAACGTCGCAAGAGACGGAAGTTTCAGAAGTTAGCGCGCCGTATAAATAGAAAGAAATAAAATTTAAAAGGAGTTTCTTTTGACTTGGATTATTACCGGATTTTCAATTATTGGGGTTGTAGCAAATATATATAAAAAAAGATGGTGTTTTATTGTATGGACTGCAACAAATTTCAGCTGGATGGTTGTTGATTTTATCCATGGATTATATTCACAAGCCGTATTGTTCTTGGTTTATTTTGTGCTGGCCATCTATGGATGGTTTCGTTGGGGCAAGGAGGTGAATTAGTGGCAAAAAGGTTTTCAGATACCGAAAAATGGAAGAAACAGTGGATACGTAAGCTGCCGAAAGATTATAAGTTGCTATGGATTTACATTTTGGACGATTGTAATCACGCCGGTATTTGGGACGTCGATTTAGAAGTGGCAGAACTCCGCTTAGGAATCGAGGTGTCAGATGCAAACGCTTTACGCTATTTTGGTGATAAAGTCGTGGCGATAGACAATGGTGTTAAATGGTTTATTCCGGGATTTATAGATTTTCAGTATGGTCAGCTGAATTCAAACAATAAGCTTCATAATTCCGTTATAAACCTTCTTAAAAAAGATGGGGTATTTGATGGGCTTACAAGCCCCTTGCAAGGGGCTAAGGATAAGGAAAAAGAAAAGGATAAGGATAAGGAAAGGGATAAGGAAAAGAATAAAGTGAAAAAAAGGTTTATAAAACCAACTATAGAAGAAATTAAAGTATTTTGTTATGAGAGAAAAAATAATATAGATGCTGAAAATTTCTTTTATACCAACGAAGCTAAAGGTTGGGTTGTTGGTAAAACAAAAACTCCTATGCAAGATTGGAAGGCAACAATTCGAACATGGGAAAATAATGGGTTTGTTTCTAAGAAATCTGGAAATTTAACAGAAACACAACAGCGCAATCTTCGGAAGATGGAGAAATTTAACGAAAGGAGTAGGGATGTTGAACCAGCAGCAGTTTAATAAGGCTATGGTTGTTCTTATCAAAGCCTTTCCTGAAAAAGAATTTGATCTTGATGTTCTTTGGTCTCTTTTGCGGGATTTAAACCCGGAGAGTTTGGAAAGATCAATTATTAAGATTATATCCAACGAAAAAGAAATTTATAAAAGCACAAATATGGTGGCATTAATCCGGGAAAACGCCATTGAGTTTAAAGAAAAAGACATATCTGAGGCCTGGCACGAGGTTATACAGCAGATCAATCGTGTGGGGAGTTGGGGTAAGCCGGTCTTTAGCTCCGAATTAATTGAAAAAGCTGTTTTTTGCATAGGGTGGAAGGATATTTGTATGAGTAGCAATATTGCCATTGAGCGCGCGCATTTTTTCCGTGTTTATGAGTCTTATTTAACCCGGGAAAAAGGCACTTATAAAGTTTTCGGGGTAGAAAATAAAAAATCTATAAACAATTCAATTTTTAAAATTATGAATGGAGCTGCCGTATGAACCCTGTTGATGCAAAAATTTTATTAGCAGAAATTGAAAAATCCTCACACAAATCAAACCGTTGGGAAATAAGTTTTTTACGTGAAGCAAGAAGATTGATTGAAGATGGTATGTATTTATCTCAAAAACAGTCCGACGCATTGCAATCTGTTTACCGGAAAAGTCAGAGTGGAAATTATGCTTTTCATCAAGTTGTTTAAATAAAAATTCATGAGGATATAAAAATGCCAAAACCCTTAAAATATCCCATAACTGTATCTAAGTTAGTGTTCGACCTTCAACGAGTGATAATCAAGCCATCGTATTACAAAGCGGGAACATTTTTTGTAATAGCTTTGGGAGATGAATCATTTAGCGAAAAAACATATCTGGGAATGATTATAGGTGGGACAGCTTTTAAGCCTTTTGAAAAATATAGACATTTAGACAAAGTTTTGACGATTAAACAGTTGGGTTCAATTCCTACATATTACATTTTTGATTTAGAAGAGGTTGTTTTTGAATATGAATGTCGCGCCTTGGAAATTAGAGAAAAAAAGCATTTAAATTGTATAACTCATAAACCGGATGATATTTGGATACCGGCAGTGATGAAACAAATTGAGAGGGTTAATCATGATGAATCCAGTAGAAGCAGATCGACTGCTAACAGGTATTAAAAATTTAGCTCATGAGTCTAATAGGTGGGAAAAAGGCTTGTTGAAGATAGAAAATATTTAACGACACCACAGTCAACCGCACTGAAGTCCATTGAACGAAAAGCCAAAACCGGGAAATACTCAGAGCAAATGAATAATACAAATCGAATATTTGGAATGTGTGAGAGATTTGTGTAATCGAATTAAACTGCAAGGAGGGAAGATGGACTTAGAATTTAGGAATAAAATAAAAAGTAAAGCTCAAATAATTGATCACTTAGAAAGAGACGGAGATTTAAGAATACAAGCCGATTTTGAATATTTTGACTTTGAATATGAAAAAAATGATGATTTAGGTTTTTATCAACAAGCGTGTGAATTTTTACTTAAAGTAAATGGTGAGAAATGAAAGCTAAAAGATTAATATATACATTTAAAATTTTGGTATCCCTATCTATGTATATTGAAAATGTTGAAGAAACTAACTCAGATGCTGGAGAGTAAAGAGCTTATAAAAAAGCAAAAAAAGGTTATCCGAAAAGTGCAAGGGTTGAATTAATTAGGGTTAGACATTGAAAGTAGTAAGTTTGTTTTCCGGTGGTGGTCTTGGCGATTACGGCCTCGAACTTTCCGGAATGAAAATAGTCGGTCAGGTTGAAATTGATGAATATTGTCAGAAGATTTTAAATTTACGTTGGCCGGACGTACCGAAATGGAGAGATATTAAAAATGTTGATGGAAAGCAAATCGTTGAAAAATGCGGATCAATTGACCTTATTTCCGGCGGATTCCCATGCCAGCCTTTCAGTATTGCCGGGAAGCAAAGAGGCCAAAAAGATGACCGTCACCTCTGGCCGGAAATGTTGCGAATTATTAAACAAGTTAAACCCGCTTATGTCCTTGCTGAAAATGTGCCTGGTCTCATCAGAATTGGGCTCGACGATGTATTACATGATCTGGAAACCGAAGGCTACGCCACAGGGACGGTTGTATTTCCAGCTCACGCAGTCGGCGCCCCGCACAAAAGAGAAAGGGTGTGGATTGTGGCCTACTCCAACACAAAGAGATCACAAGGACGGAACGGCGAAGAGCTGTCAGAATGTTCAGGTGAACGGGCTTTTGGGAAGAGCGATACATTTATGGCCGACACCCAGAGCGTCGGATGTAGAAGGAGGAGAATGCAGGGATGCGAAAAAAAATCAAACGGGCTGGTACAGGATAAACAAAAAAGGGCAGCGGTTCGGGGTAAAGCTGAGGGATGCAATAGCTTCACCATCCAAGACTTCTGGAAAACTGAACCCTCAGTGGGTCGAGGGGCTAATGGGATTACCAACCGGGTGGACAGACTTAAACTGCTCGGAAACGGCCAAGTCGTTCAGGCTGTCCAGTGGATTGGGGAAAGGATAATGGAACATGGATACAAGTAAAGAATATGTGAAAATGTGCAAAGAGCTGCCTGATAATTTTATCAATTTAGCTAAAGATAGGACTGGACTTTATCTAGGAGGGGTTAGAATTTATGAGCAAGATAGATTACAGGAGATGTTAATTGACCATAGAATGGTGATCGGTTCAGACATTTTTACACTTGTGTATGGTATTTATAGTTTCGCAGAAGACAATAGGAACCTTAATAACAAGCCTGTATTACCTTTTCACTCAATGGAACAATTATGGTTAGCTTTTGTAATGAAGGAAAAGTTCAATAAGATTTGGAATGGAAAAGATTGGAAGGGTCTTAATGGATAAAGAAGAGTGGCACAGAAGATATAAGCAAAGCCTAATTGATAACGGAGTTGATGAGAAATTTGCAGAAGAATGTCTGCAAGCGGGAATGGGTGAATATGATTATGAAGATTCACCAGAGGAATGCGCTTTAAGTGAAATGAGTTATTGGGAAGAGTGATGGAAGAAAAAGATTTTGTGATCTCATTTATAATTGCAGTTGTATTGCTCGGAAGCGTTTGGGCCGCTGGATATTCTTATGGAATACACATGATGGGAATGAAGATAGCAGAATATAATAAATTTGGAGAGGATTGATTAATGGGAGCAGTTACTAAACATGTAGATACAGAGAGCTGTGGTGATGATGAATTAGATGCTATTGCATTATGTATTAAGTCCATGCCTAAAGATATGGATTCAAAGCGTAGGGTTATAAAATATTTGAATGATAGATTTGGTATGGTATTACAGCAGGAATTAAACTAAAATGATTTCCTCGACGAGAAAATATATTTTATTTGTTCGCGGGTCCTTCCCAGGGGGGTGTGGTTACGGAGGTCGGGTGAGCGAGGTTAGTTTGTGATCAGGGATTTTTTTTAGGGCGTTGCCTGTTCCTAAATATTGATACCTTTGGAAATCATTAAAAAATAGGTTTTACATACGAAAAACAGGTGGTGAATGTGTTTTCAAAAATTTTGAAAAAACCGGCAATTTTAGAGGTACCTATTGCCTCTTTGAAATTGCCTTCTAGTGGTTGGCGTGGGATATCGGAGGAAGCTTACAAGGGACTTTTTTTGAGTTTGAAAAAATTTGGGTATGTTGATTTGATTATTGTTAATAAACGTAAGATGGAAATAGTGTCTGGGCAACAAAGATTTAAGATTTTAAAGGATGCTGGAGTTGAAAGCGTTCTTTGTGTTGCAGTTGATCTTAATGACATAGAACAGAGGGTTATGAGCATTTCGCTGAATAGCCAGGAGATTTGCGGATATTTTACTGAGGCGTTGATTCCTGTTTTGGAAGAGTTGAGGCAGAGTATTCCGGAGGATTATCTCGATCTTCGGTTGTCTGAGCTTCGGGAGTCGTGTGAGCAGCTTGAGCAAGATAAGATTGGTAAAACTATGCCGGATGATATTCCGGAAGGGCCGAAGGAAACTAAAACAAAGAAAGGGGATCTGTGGATTCTTGGGAATCATCGGTTGCTTTGTGGGGATAGTACGAATCCGGAGGATGTTGATCGGCTTATGGATGGGTGCAAGGCAAGCTTATTGGCAACGGATCCACCGTATTGTATTGATTATACAGGAGCGGACAGACCGAACGGGGGGAAGGATTGGTCTGAGACTTTCCGCGAGTTTGAGATTAAAGACGCGTTTCAATTTTGGTATGATTTTATGAGTTTAGGTTTGCAGTATTGTGAGAGCAATTCTGCTATTTATTTTTGGTATGCATCCAGCCGATATGTTGATGTGGATAAAGTTTTTAAATCTCTCAATCTTCTTACGCATCAGCAACTTATTTGGGTTAAGCCGTGTATAAACCTTACGTTCTCGATTTATCCATGGAGGCATGAGCCTTGCGTATTTGGTTGGATTAAGGGAAATAAACCATTTTTTAGACCTAGCCGGAAGAAAATTGGGACCGTATGGAGTTTGGATTTTTTACGGTCAGGGGATCCTGCGACACCGGAATATCATACGGATGTATGGGAACTGGATTATGAGGGGAGTAAGCGTCCTAAAGGCGGGATGCATCCAACGGTCAAGCCGGTTGAGTGTTTCGCAATTCCTATGCGCGTACATACGAATCCGGGAGGTATCTGTTATGAGCCGTTTAGCGGATCAGGTTCACAGATCATAGCGGGCGAAATTACAAATAGACACGTTTATGCAATGGAAATGGAGTCGACGTTTGTTGATGTTGCTGTTAAGCGTTGGGAAGACTTTACGGGAGAAAAAGCAAGGAGGGTATAAGTTTATGAAAAAATATAGTAATGTTTCAATATCTGCGGCAAAAGAAATTTCAAAAAAATATGATAAAAATCAAGTAATTATTGTTTGTTGGGATAATCAATATCGTAAAACGCACGTTACGACGTATGGGAAAACAGTTGTAGATTGCGATATGGCAGCAAGAGGTGGGAATTTTGTTAAAAGGGCTTTGGGTTGGCCAGAAACATTGTGTAATAGTGAGCCAAGCAGGGTCAAAAAATTAAAAGATAGAATTTTGTTTTTAGAGGATAAATTAAATAAAACAGGCCGGGGTTAGCGGTTGAGTTGGAGCTCAAACCGTAACCCGACACACATGGTATCAGCATGCGCGCTTTATGCGACCCAGTCAATTATGGAAGTATTTTATTGTGCATAAGTAATATGTCAATGCTTGGTATCTGTGTATATGGAAAAATTAGAAAATAAACAAAAACTTAAAATTGCAGATATAGCAAATCAAAAGCGGCATTATCACCTTATGGCTAAAGTACAAAAAGGAAAAGTCTTAACGAAGGCAGAAATTAAAGAATTGAAAAAACTTGAGGGAGAGGAGAATCATCCCTATGTATTAGAAACAAAAAAAGACGTTGCCAAGGCTATGGGCAAGTCTGTGCGGACGATTGGGTATTGGATAGAGGATGATATGCCTGTTATGGAAGATGGGCGTTATGATCTAGCTGATATTAAAGCCTGGCAGTTTGTGAAAGAATCTGAGAGGAAGCCTTCTGGAAAAAAAAGTAAGGGCGGGGATATGAATGTTCAGGAGCTTAAGAAACTGACGGCAGAGGCTCGGCTTAAGGAAATACAGGTTGAAGAAAAAGAGGGGAAGATTATTGAGCGTATTGTTGCGGAGGAGGCTTTATCGGAACTGATCGCTACAGCAAAGCGGCAGTTTTTATCTTTGCCGAAACAAATATCTCCTCAGCTTATAGGGTTAGACGTTCATGAGATTGATGACATTATAACGGATAGAATTAAGGAAATTATTCGCGGTTTTTCTGAGGGGCGGTTTATATGATTACAGCCAAAGATTTGCTTAGAAACACTCTCCCGTTTTGGAACCTTCCTAATACTCTTTTAGAAAAAACACGTCGATCGTGGAACCTTCCGAAAAAAATTACTGTTTCAGAGTTTGCGGATAAACATATTGTTCTGGATGAAATGACATCCGCGGAGCCAGGGCGTTGGCGGACAGATCGGGCGCCTTATCAGCGCGGGATTATGGATGCCTACAGTGATCCGTATGTTCTGGACATTACAATCATGGCCTCAACGCAAGTCGGTAAGACGGCGATCATGCTTAACTGTCTTGGGTATTCGATTTGCGAGGAACCCGGGCCTACGATGTGGGTTGGGACAACGGAAAAGCTGGTTAAGTCTTTTAACAAAGATCGCATTCATCCGATGATTAATAGCTCTAAAGAGGTTTCAAGCCATTTGACTTCGCTGGAAGACGATATGACCAGAGATGGAATACTCTTTGATCGCATGCGTTTATATACCGCGTGGTCAAACAGTCCCGCATCCCTTGCATCCCGCCCTGTTAAAAATTTATTTTTTGATGAAACGGATAAGTATCCACCATTTTCAGGGCGTGAGGCTGATCCTATCAAGTTGGGAATTGAGCGCACCAAAACTTTTTGGAACAGGAAAATAGTTAAATGTTCAACTCCGACGACAAAAGAAGGATATATTTACAGAGATTATCAAAGAACTGATAGATGTCAATATTACGTGCCATGTCCGCATTGCGGAGAATATCAGACATTTATTTTAGGTCAGATTCGGTTACCTGAAAACCGGAAAGATGAGCGGGATCCGGAAATGATTAAGGCGGAGTATCTGGCGCATTATGAGTGTAAAAAATGTGAATGCGTAATCACGGATAACATGAAATATAAAATGTTATTAAAAGGCAAGTGGGTTCCGGCTGGGTGTGAAATTAATACAGAAGGAAAAATTTTGTTTGAAGGCGTATGGATTGATGAGGCTCCAAAAAAGCGTAAGCGTGGATTTTGGATTAATGCAATTTATTCTCCATGGTTGACGTTTTCGGATGTTTTGGCAGAGTTTTTTGACTCAAAGGGTGATCCAACCAAGATGATGAATTTCGTCAATTCCTGGCTTGCGGAGATTTTTGAGGAGAAAGAACGAGAAAATGAAGTTGATTTTATAAAGACATTAAGTGTTGATTATCCGAAAGGTCTTGTGCCTGAGGCTGTTAAAGTGCTTACGGGCGGGGTTGATGTTCAGAAGGGACACTTCTATGGGGTTATTCGTGGATGGGGATATGATGAGGAGTCGTGGTTGATTCGTGAGGAGCGTTTAGAGAGCTGGGCGCAGGTGATCGATATGTTTTTTAAAAAACGCTATGCCAAAGCCGATGGAACGCAATTTTTTGTCAGACTTACATGTATTGACTCTGGATATGATACGGAGGCCGTTTATCGTATTTGTCGTGAATTTAACGATATTTCAAAGCCCGTTAAAGGTGATGATAAAGTTTCAGGCATTCCGTATAAAACAACTCAAATAGACAAATATCCTTCAGGAAAGTTTATTCCAGGGGGGCTTAAGCTGTGGAGGTTAGATGTTAATCTTTTTAAAGATAGATTGCATCGATTAATGCACTCAGGAGAGGAAGGACAACAGAAATGGTTTTTACATGGGAACCCTAATCCAAATTATATAAAACAATTATGCGGTGAACATAAAATATTTGTCAGGGATCGTCAGCGAAAGGATAAAGGGCAGTGGTTATGGGTTAAAAAAGGAGCAAACCATTATTTAGATTGTGAGAATTATGCGGGTGCGGCCGCAGATATATTAGGTGTTTTTAATATGCGTCGTGAGAATCAGCCTAATGTTTACCGTCCGCGTCGCACCATTCGAAAGCCGTCAGGATATCTCAACCGCGAAAAAACAAAAGGTTGGTTGAGACAATAGCCGATGACAGAGTGGATTGATAAAAAATCAGGCTGGTTGGGCAACAAAGCGCGACGAAAACCCAATAAGCCAGTCAGGGACGTAAATATTCATGACAATACAGCAAAAAACGTTATAATATATATTTTAAGGTGTCCGAATGAAATTTGTCGGTCACGAAGAACACAATGCTACAGTTCAAATCTCCCCATTCGGTATCACAAGTGTTTGGATTGCGGTTTAAATTTTAAATCGGTGGAGGAAGAATTTCCGGAGAATATTTAAATTATAAAATAATATTATTATATGAAAAAAATATTATTAGATTCTAATTTTCTAAACCCTTTTTTAGCGACTGTTGGGGCATCCTTTACAATACTTTTTTCACAATTTATTTATAAGTTTATAGATAATAGAAAAAAGAAGCTATATGCAGTTACCTATATGACGAGAGTTTGCTTTCATTTGCTACAATCACGTTTATTAGTAAAAACAAATACTATTGAACCACATATAAAAGCAACGTTAAAGATACTTAAAGGAGATAAAGAGTTGTTGAATCAAATGTTTTTATCAGATGAATTTGATATTCTCACTGATTCAGAGGATAAATGTGATAATTTACCAGAAGAATATAAGGTAATGATCGGATTGGATGACATGTCGTTATTGCAAATATTTGAAACGGTTGTATTTTTAAATAAAACTAATAATGCTACAAGAAATCTAAATGAACTGGTAAAAAACAATTTAAAAAGAGAGAATTTATTTAATAGCTATCCTAAAGAAAAAAAAGAAGATATCTTAAATGCTTATTGGGATTATTTAGGTAAAATTAAACATACTCAAGATAACGTAATAGCATTTTCAAGTCATTGTTTTTTTCCAGCTGTTAAAAAATATATAAATAGAAAATATTTTCTTTTTTGCTTTAAAAAACATATAAATGATTTATTAAAAACAGAATCGGATTTTCAAAAATCTCATGCGGATGAAATCCCAAATCCCTCTTTTTTTGAGAAATCTGTAAAAGGTGGAATACAAAATTTATTAGATGAATAATATTTAATGTAAGTGTAGAAAAATTAGTTATCCTTACCAATCTGTAGTATTAACCCCATTGACGTTGAAAATAATCCGTGCGATTATATAGGCGTTGATGGGGTTTTATATTTTATCATGAAAATTGGGATTTGCTGAAGATGCGATAAGAAATAAATAAAAAATTTTGATGAAAAGATTGGGTTACGCGGCCCACATCTTTCCAAACTGTTTTTTTAAAGGCCACTCCTAGCTAGGCTCTGGGGGTGGTCTTTTTTGTTTGGTTTAAAAATGGATTTTATATATGGCACAGGATAAACAGGCGGCACTTGACGCATTGAATACAGCGATTGACGCGATCATTTCCGGCGGGGCTGTACAGGAATATACGATTAATGGTCGAAGTGTTAGCAAAACACCCCTACCTGATCTTTTTAAATATCGAGATCAATTAACGCGTGAAATAGCTGTGGCGGCTGGAAATCCGAGGGCGTTTGTTAAATTTGGAAGGGTTTCATGAATCAAAATAAAGGAAAAATGAGCGTTGGGGAAAAAATTTCCAGAGGAATTGATAGTGTTGTCGGTGTCTTTTCTCCCGAAAAGGCTTGTCGGCGGGAGGCGTTTAGAGACGCGCGCAAACAAATGTCTGCTTATCGCGGCGCGCGAAACACGCGGGTCACGAATGATTGGATAACTTCTAAAGGGTCGGCTGATAAAGATAATTTGCCGGCATTGGCAAAATTGAGAGAACGAAGCCGGGATTTGAATAGAAACAATCCGTATGCGGCAGGTATCACACAAACAGTTACGAATAATACGATCGGAACCGGTATTCGGCCGCAAAGCCGGATTAAACACGAAATCATCGGGATTTCTCCTGAGAAAGCTGAAGAATTTCAAACTAAAGCTGAGGCTGTTTTTCACCGATGGTCAAAGACAGCGGATATTAGTGAGATTAATGATTTTTACGAAATTCAATCGATTGTCGATCGTCAAATTTTAGAGAGCGGCGAAGCTTTTGTTCTGCCTTTAATGGTCGAACGCAAATATAAACCCTATTTTTTGTCATTACAAATGATAGAGGCTGATCGTATATCAAATCCGAACTGTTCGCGCGGGGATAAATCGATCAGAAGCGGGATAAAAATCGGTAAATATGGCGAGCCGGTTGAGTATTACATCAGGGAAAATCATCCCGGTGATGGAATTTATGGCCGGAGTTCCGCGAGCTGGAAAACATATAAGGCTCGTAATCAAAAAAGTGGGAGAAAGAATGTTATCCATTTGTATCCGGTTCAAAGGCCTGGCCAGAGTCGCGGCGTTCCGTTTTTCGCTCCTGTTATGGAGACGTTTCAACAATTCGATCAATACATTGACGCTACATTGATTAGCAAACGCGTTGCGGCATGTTTTTCAGTGTTTATTAAAAATACATCCCCTGAAGGAAACAGTAGTTTGGGTTGGGGGGAAGTTGATGATAACGGAGACCTGGTTGATGAGATATATCCCGGAATGGTTCAGAAATTAGGGCTGGGTGAGGAGATTCAAACCGCTAATCCGGGAATGAATGACCAATCTTTTGATAGTTTTACACGAACCATGCTGATTATGATTGCGTCCGCGCTTAATTTGCCTTATGAGCTGGTAACCAAAGATTTCTCGAAAAGTAATTATTCCAATACACGCGCCGCGTTACAGCAAGCGTATCGGTATTTCCGTTACCGTCAGCAATGGTTAGGGAAAAAATTGTGTCAGCCGTTATATGAAATGGTGATCGAAGAGTCGGTTTTGAGAGGTGAGCTTCATGCGCCAAGGTTTTATGAAAATAAGGATTTATATTGTACCGCTAAATGGATTGGGGATGGTTGGGAGTGGATTGATCCATTAAAAGAGGTCAAGGCCGCGGTTGAGGGCAAGAAATCCAATATTGTCACATTAGCCGATATTACAGGCGCGCGTGGACAGGATTGGGAAGATGTGCTTGATCAGATAGCGAGGGAGAAAAAGGCTGTTAAAAAATTGGAAGAAAAGTATGGGATTAAATTTGATGTTAATAAAAATAATCTGGAAAAAGCTGTTGATGATGAGGTTGATGAAAATGGCGAGATCAAAGGTACAAAAGAAGAGATGGAAATCGCAGGATAAAAATATAAAAGTGAGTGTTTGCTTTGGTATGCAAAACATGGCGATTATGACACCACTAACAATCATTATAGGGGTTGAAAATAATGGGAAAGCATAATTATTTAAGGTCAAATATCACGTGTGGCTTGGAAAAAGGAAAAAACAGCATCGACCGTGCGAAGGAAATTATTTACGGCTATTCGGTTATGGAAAAGGGTTTTGTGAAGGATTACCGGGGGTGGGAAATTGACGATCAGACTCTTGATGAGGTTGTTTTTTCTGGAAACAAGCCTTCAGGAGGCCTTAAATCCAGATTCGGACATCCTGGCATGAGTTCGGAGGCCTTAGGGACGCTTTTAGGACGGGCTAAAAATTTCCGGAAAGACGGCAATGTTGTCCGTGCCGATTTGTATTTATCCCCAACAGCACATAACACTCCCAACGGTGATTTGGCCACGTATGTCATGGATTTGGCAGAGAAGGATCCGAATATGTTCGGAACGTCGGTTGTTTTAGGGGAATTTGAGCTTGCAAGACGATTAAATGAGGATGGTACACCTCAAAAAGATAAAAAAGGGGATGATTTGCCTCCGTTATTAAGGGTTAAGAAAATTTTGTCTTCTGATGTTGTTGATGATCCGGCGGCTACCAATGGAATGTTTGCGACACAATTTTTCAGTGACTCTGTGATTCCGTCAGCATTGATGACAGATTTTTTTGATAAATTTTTATCCAGCCCAGACGCGGTTGAGAAAACTATTAATTTTCTTACACGATACCAGATAAACACAGAACAAAAATCAAAATTAAATTTAAATAAACAAGGAGAAGAGGATATGGATTTAACGTCATTAAGTTTAGAGCAATTGAAGGCATTAAGACCGGATTTATGTGAGCAAATTAAGGCAGATGCTTTAGCTGCTCAAAAGACCGGTCAGGAAAAGGCAGTTAATGAAGCATTAAGAAATGAGCGTGAACGCTCGTCAGGGATTGTTGAGTTGTTGGGAGTGGAAGAGTTTCAGCCTTATCATTCGATCGCTTTGGAATCTGTTAAAAATGGAGAAAGTTTTGCCGAGGCAAAAGTGAAGGTTCAGGCGGCTCGACTTGCAACGATACAGGAAGGTGCTGCACAAACTCCCGGGCCGAATAGCGAAGATGTGTCTGAAGGAGAACTAAGTCATTTAGATAGGGCTAAGAAGTATCAGGCTGAGAAAGGTGGCAGTATTACTGATGCTTTGAAAGCTACGGCTAAAAAAAGAAATTAAATTTATTGTAAATTTGAATATGTAAATCGGAGGGATTAAAAATGTATACAGAAGGTAAAAAAACTTATAAAGCCGGCGAAGCGGTTGTGCCAAACAGACGAGTAAAATTAAGCGCATACGATACGGTTATGTACGCAGATGCAGGTGAGGATTGGATCGGTGTTACTGAGAATGTAGCCGCGTTAGACGCTCATGTCACTGTTCGAGATAAAAAGTCGCCTGGAAGTCAGGAAATAGAAGCGCTTGGTGTTATTGCAGCCGGGGTTGATTTCTATGGTGCGGCTGATGGAAAAATCTCCGCAACACAGGTTGGGGAGGTTCTAGGGAAGTCTCTTGATAATTCTACGGCGGATGGATGTATTATCGAGTGCTATTTAAATGATGGGGTTGGTGATGCTGTTGGTGATGGAAGTCTCCCGGTTGTGTTTTCTGATGTTGTAACGGATGCGAACACTGCCGATGTCGTGATCGCAACGGCTAAGTTTAAATTCAAAATCATTGATTGGTGGATTATCGCAAGAGACGCGACTGCCGCAAACGTAAAAATTAAAAATAATGCGACAGATGCATCTGCCGTTATAGCCAAAGGCATTGTTGATGATGCCCGTGTCCAAGGTGGAACCATTATTGCCGAGCAAGATGAGATTGTCGTTGGTGATCCTATTAAAGTTAATGCCAGTGCGGTTGCCGCTTTTGATATTTTCGTGATGGCAATTCGGGTGGTGTAATCGGTATTTAACAAGTAAAAATAAAATATTGATTAATTTATAAAATCGGAGGAATAAAAATGGTTAGAGTATCAGGGACAACAACAACGCCTCGACTGGATTTAGGCGAAGCATTGCAGGAATACGATCAAAAGGACAGTGACTTTATTGGAACTAAAATTTTATCCGTTAGAGGCGTTCCTTTAAAAGCAGCAACATTTAAGGCGGTTACACGGGAATCAGCTACTCTTGATCACGATACAAAAAGAGGCCCTAAAGGAAACTATAATCGGATTTCTTTCGAAATAAAGGAAAAAAATTATAGTTGTGAAGAACATGGACTTGAAGAATCACTTGGTGATGATGAGAGGGCCCTCTATGCGACCGATTTTGAAGCAGAGTTAGAGACAGCTAAAAGTGTTCTGAACGCGGTAAAAAGGATGCAGGAAAAAAGAATAGCAGCTGATGTTTTTAATACAGCAACATGGGCAGGGGGAGACCTATATACAATCGCTGGCACTGCATGGACAAATACTACTGCTACTATTATTAAAAATGTGCGTGATGCTCGTCGGAAGGTAAAGAACAACTCAGGCATTAACCCGAACGCTATTGTTTTTAATGGCGAAAATTTAGATTCAATTTTAGATAATACGGAAATTAAAAATGCTATTAAGTACACGGCAAGGCTAACGGAAGCAGAAATCAGGAATGCCTTAGCTGATCTTTTTGGTGTAAGACATGTTTTTGTTGGCGATGGTATAAGGAATACGGCTAAAAAAGGAAAGGCCTTTTCTGGTGGTGGTATATGGTCGAACTTATACGCAATGCTTGCTGTTGTCGCTGAAGATGGGCAGAGTTTTAAGACTCCAAGCGTTGGACGTACTATTTTATGGGAATCAGACAGCCCTGATAATGTTACAGTTGAAGAATATCGCGAAGACCCTGTTCGGGGAGATATTTTCCGTGTGCGTCAAAATACGGATGAAAAAATTATCGAACCTTATTTCGCTCATTTGATTAAAGTTCGATAGTTCTAAAATATTAATAAATCAATTTCCCAAGAGGCTTTAACCGGTCTCTTGAGAAATTTTATAAGTTTGTGAGGTGTTTTATGGGTGAAACTCAAAAGAAAAAAAGTATTGCAGAGGTTAAGAAGGCTGAAAAAGTAAATTTTGCTCTTTGTTGCGACAAGTACGTTGACGGAAAAGACCGTATTTGTGGATATATTGTTGTTAAGGATGGCGTTTGTACAGGAAATCTTTCTTTCGCAGACATTGAGAGATTTTTGAAAGCTGGGGAGTTGAAAGTCATTAAACCTAATAATGAGGGGTAGTGATGCCTAGAATTGATCAGGAAATAGAGCGTGGAGATGATTGGGACTTCCCTTTTAATTTTAAAGATGGTGCTAATGTTGCTATTGACATTACTGGATGGACGATATTTTTTACAATCAAGTCTGCGATAGATGATGCTGCAGACGATTCAGCAGCAGTACTTACAAAAGATCAAACTTCTCATACCAATGCTGCACTTGGATTAACTACTATTTCTATTGAAGATATTGATACAAAAGATCTTAATGCAGTCGAATATTGGTATGATTTTCAATATAAAGATTCTTCTGGCAAGATTAAAACTATTATGCGTGGAATTATGATAATAGCTAAAGATGTTACTAGGAGGACATCTTAACATGGGGTCGACTCCAATTTCAGTAACCGTTGGTAGCACGAATATATCCGTTACTATAGAAGAAGGTCAACCTATTTCTGTATCATTCCCAAGTGTAAATGCAGGACAGCTTCTTTTAAGCGACATTATTGATCAAGAAACACCCACCCCGGCACCAGACGGCGCACAGACAGTTTTTACAACATTATCAGCATATCGAACAGGAACATTAAAAGTATATCGAGATCAAGCCAAACTTATTCGTGGGGTAGATTATACGGAAACAAGCTCAACCACATATACAATGACCGTTGCCCCGGATAGCGACGAAAATTTACGGCACGATTATATCAAACAATGAAAAAATTTATTTTAACGATTTTTGTTTTATTTTTATCTATCAATAACGCCTTTGCCGATACAAAAGCGAAGCGCGTCAGGGTTGACGATGCAGGCGCCTATTTTACTGGAACAACGGTTGAGGCTGTATTACAGGAGATCGGCGCGACTCCTCCGGGAAGCGGCGCGCCTGAAACCGCCACATATATCACACAAACACCCGATGCAACCCTCACAGCCGAGCAAGCGTTATCATTATTATCAACCGGATTGCTTCAGGTAACAACCAGCACCGGGGTTTTGAGTTCCATTGTTGATCTTGCCGGACTTAATGCTTTATTGGGAACATCCCTTGCTGACGGGGCGCATACAATGGATACAGACACCACCTATACCGCGTCCGGCTTATTATTAGGCTTATCCGCCGGCACTGTCTTTAGTGTTAACGCCGGAACTCTTACAAGCGGCGCTTTGTGTACTTATGTTACAGGTACGGGGTTTGTTTGTGATACAAGCGACAGTTCAACTAATTGGAGCACGGCTTATGGTTGGGGGGATCACTCAACGCAGGGATACCTCACAGTCGCAAGCACCAACACTCTCACAAATAAATCCGGAAATATATCCATGTGGACGAATGATTCTGGATATGTCATCACTTCAGATGATACGGTTTCCGGATCCGAGTTAGAGGCCTTAATTAGCACAAACGGATTGCTCCAACGAACAGGATTAAATACATTTAGCGCCTTATCAACATTAGCGGCATTGAATACGGCTTTAGGGTCGAGTATTGCCGACGGGGCGCATACGGTTGATACAACAGACGATACGGTGAGCGGTACGGAATTAGACGGTGTGTTTTCAACGACGGGATTGTTGTTGCGTTCAGGGGCGGGAACATATTCAACGATCGCAGATAATTCCGCTAATTGGGATACAGCTTATAGTTGGGGCGATCACAGCGGATTGTATTTACCTCTATCCGGCGGGACACTTACAGGGCAGCTCATAACGGATAATCTAGGCGTTGAATTATCAGAGTCAGACATTAATCCGTCATGTGCGGCCGGAAATTATAATTTTTTTGCTGATCTGAGTGAATTAAAAATCAAGAAATGTGAGGATGGAATTGTATCAGATATTGGGTCAACGTCCGGCGCAGGCGAAGCCAACACCGCCTCAAACACTGGCACAACCGGCACGGGTCTATTCAAACAAAAAGTTGGAGTTGACTTAGAATTCTACAAAATCGCCTCAGCCAACAATTTATTGACAGCGGCGCTATCAGGGACTGATTATTTTCTGTTAACAGCTAATGAAGCAAATTTTACGCTATCTAATATTGGCGGGGCAGTAACAGATGCGCAGGTTCCGAACACAATAACAATTGATTTAGCAACTACAGCGACTACAGCTAATTCCGGCGATTCTGCCACCTCTTTTTTTAGTACAGGAGAAATTGCAGATGCTCGGGTATCGAATACCTTAAC